>JANYKV010000014.1 GCA_025358055.1 Gemmatimonadota bacterium | reverse complement strand
ACACTCCGGTGGCTCTTGGGCCTGCTTTGGAGTCGGAAGCCAGCTTCGCTGGCGGTCTGCGCCCTTCTCGATAAGACGACGATGCATGCACCGATTCCCGAGGTTCGATTCGTGGGGTTCGCGGCGCCGGAGGTGTTTCTCGTCGGCTACGGGCTCGACCACGCGCAAGACTTTCGGCACCTTCCCTTTATTGCGGACTTACGATAAATGGCTCAGCGTCCTACTCCCCGACCCCCAGCGCCAACGAATTGGGGCGGTGTGAGCAAGAACCTCGCGCTGTGGGTCTTGGTTCTGCTGCTCGCTGTCGTCCTCTACGAGGTGTTGGGACGACAGAACCATACGGCCCAGGAGTTCTCTTATACCGAGTTCAGCAAGCAGCTGGATTCCGGCAATATCGTCAATGTCGAGGTGTTCGACGGGAAGCTCGTGCGCGGCGACTTCCGTACCCCCGTGGTGCAAGATGGCAGCGCGGCGAAGAGTTTTACGGTGTTACTCCCGGTGGCTAACAGCGAAGCGTTGCTCAAGCGCCTGCAGGATGCCGGCGTCGTCATCACCGCCCGCGAACCTAAAGGCGGGATTACCGCCATCATCATCGCCGCCCTTCCCTGGGTCGTCATTCTCGGCCTTTGGGCCTTCCTGTTGCGCCAGCTCCAGAGCGGCGGGAACCGGGCCTTCTCGTTCGGGAAATCAAAAGCGAAGCTACTCACCGGCGACACACCCAAGATCACTTTTGCGGATGTGGCCGGCTGCGACGAAGCCAAAGTGGAGCTGCAGGAGATCATCGAGTTCCTCAAGGATCCGCAGAAATTCACTCGACTCGGTGGCCGGCTACCGAAGGGCGCACTGCTCGTCGGCCCGCCCGGAACCGGCAAGACCTTGCTCGCCAAAGCGGTCGCCGGCGAAGCCGGCCGGCCGTTTTTCTCCATGTCCGGGTCGGATTTCGTCGAGATGTTCGTGGGCGTTGGTGCCAGCCGGGTGCGTGATCTTTTTGAACAGGGGAAAGCTCACGCGACGTGCATCATTTTCATCGACGAAATCGACGCGGTGGGCCGACATCGCGGAGCGGGCCTCGGCGGCGGACATGATGAGCGGGAACAGACACTGAACCAGTTGCTGGTCGAGATGGACGGGTTCGAGTCGAACGATGGGGTGATCCTCATCGCGGCGACCAATCGTCCCGACGTACTGGACCCCGCGCTGCTGCGCCCGGGCCGGTTCGATCGTACCATCATCGTTGACGCGCCCGATGTACGCGGCCGGGAAGGCATTCTCCGGGTGCATACCCGCAAGATTCCGCTTGCCGCCGACGTTCGCCTCGAGGTGCTCGCCAAAGGCACCCCGGGACTCGCGGGGGCGGACCTGGCCAACCTGGTGAATGAAGCGGCGGTGCTCGCTGCGCGGCGGAATAAAGTGGTCGTGGACATGTCGGATTTCGAAGATGCCAAAGATAAGGTCATGCTGGGGGTCGAGCGCCGAAGCTTGGTCCTGACCGAGGACGAGCGAAAGCTGACGGCATACCACGAAGCCGGACACGCCGTGGTCGCGGTCAAGACACCGGGCAGTGATCCGGTGCACAAGGTGACGATCGTTCCACGTGGGCGTGCGCTCGGCCTTACCGCCTCACTTCCCGAAGTCGATCGCCACAGCTATACGAAGGCGTGGCTCATCGGCGAGCTCGCGATGTTTTATGGTGGGCGCGTCGCCGAGGAGCTGGTGTTTGGGCCGGAGAAAGTCACGACCGGCGCTGGCAACGACATCGAACGAGCGACCGGCCTCGCCCGACGCATGGTCACGCAGTTTGGGATGAGTGATCGGATCGGCGCCGTCGCGATCGGCGATCGAGAGCAAGAGGTCTTCCTCGGCCGAGAGTTCGGGCAGCGTCGGGAGGTCTCGGAGAGCACCGCTGAATTGGTGGACGCCGAGGTGAAGCGCTTGCTCGATGAGGCACTCTCTCGCGCCCGCACGATTCTCATTGAGCATCGGGATTTCATGGAACGCGTCGCAGTGGCGTTGCTCGAGCGGGAAACCATCGACCGTGATGAGCTCGCGTTGCTGGCGGATCATCAGCCGCTGCCGCCCAGGCCGCTTCCGCCGGTGCCGCCGCCCCCGGCGACAGCCATCCCCGCGCGAGCAACTGCGGCGCCCGTTCGAGCCCCGATTCTCGGCGCGCCGCCCGCGGAGCCCGCGGGCGCGTGAACGTCGCGCCGCTGGCGAGCGGCACTTTGCCTGGGCTCGAGAGCGCCCTCCTATCGCACGGATGGGAGGGCGCTCTCGCGTCCACCGCCTCGCGAGGGATCGAGACCGCGGCCTTTCACCTCACGGAAGTGGCCCCGGCGACTCTGGAGGAGCTGGTCCGGGTTGCCGGCCGTTTTGGCTTGGAGGTTGTCACCGGGGAAAACTGGGCGGTGTTAGCCGGGAGCCGATCACGGCTCACCGCGTTTGCACGCCCCTGGTCACTGCCCCCGGAACTGTCCGACGCTGCGATCGCGATCGCGCGCGCTTTGCCGAGCGAGCTTCCCACTCGGTGGGAGACGGCAGTCGGACCGATCGCTCTCGACGCTCCTCTCCTGGTCGGTATTCTCAACCTGACGCCGGACTCGTTTAGTGATGGAGGGAGGCTGGAATCGCTGGATGCGTCGCTGCGCCATGCGGAGCGCCTCATCGAAGGAGGCGCCGGAGTGCTTGATGTGGGTGGCGAATCGACCCGGCCCGGCCGGCCGGAACCGGTACCGGTGTCGGAGGAACTGCAGCGGGTAATCCCGGTTGTCGACGCGCTACGGAGGCGGTGGCCTGCGCTGCCGCTTTCCATCGACACCGTGAAGAGCGCAGTAGCACGGGCCGCTCTTGATGCCGGCGTAGCCATCGTGAACGATGTAAGTGCCGGACGACTCGATCCGAGGATGATGAGCGTGGTTGCGGAACATCGCGCAGGTGTCGTGCTGATGCACTCTCGGGGCACCGTGGCGGATATGGCGAGTTATGATCACGCGGCCTATCCCGGCGGAGTGATCACCGGCATAGTCGCGGAGCTTCGCGAGGCAATCGAACGAGCCTCCGCGGCCGGAGTGGCAGTCGAACACGTGGTCCTTGATCCCGGTCTGGGCTTCTCGAAAACGGCCGAACAGAGTGTCGTGGTGTGTGGCGAGCTGGCCGCCCTCCGTTGCCTGGGCCGGCCGATCATGGTCGGACCTTCCCGTAAGCGGTTCCTCGGTCAGGTCACCGGGCGCCGAGTGGAAGATCGGGATCGTGCCACCGCAGCGGCCTGCGCCCTTCTTCTCGACCGGGGCGCCAAAATATTTCGGGTCCACGACCCAGCGGCCGTCCATGATGCCCTGCTGGTAGGGGCCGCCATCGGAACGAGTGGCGTCAGTCGACAATGAGTCCGACCCGTGCGGAGGGGGCCGCGCCTGATCGCCCGGCATATCGTTCAGCGGCGGTCGTCGGATTGGTGGTCCTCGCGGGGTATCTGGCAACGCTGGCTCCTTCGGTCACCTTTTGGGATGCGGGTGAGTTCATTGCCGCCGCAAAGGTGCTCGGGATTCCTCATCCGCCGGGTACTCCTCTGTTCGTCCTCATCAGTCACGTCTGGGCCACGCTCGTCCCGATCGGGGCCTTCGCGTTCCGCACCAATCTTTTGAGTGCGACGTTGAGCGCCGCCGGTGCCGCGTTTTGGTTTCTCATCGCGCATGCCATCCTCGGTAATTTCGCCCGGGAAGCGCCTCCGGCACTGCGCACCGTAATGCGCACGGGTGGGGCCTCCGCGGGGGCGTTGATCGCCGCCTTCTCCTTTACCAATTGGCAAAACTCCAACGAAACCGAGGTGTATGCCGCAGCGACCTTCTTGGTCGCGGTCATGTCGTGGCTTGCCCTCCAGTGGCGGGGCTCACGCGGCTCCGTCCGGGCGGTTCGGTACCTCCTCCTGATCGCCTACCTGGGTGGCCTTTCCATCAGCAACCATCTGATGTCCCTGCTCGTGGGCCCGCCGATTGTCATCTTCCTGATCGCGGAGCTTCGCCTCGCGCCCGCATCAAGCGTGTCGGAGCGGAGAGCAGAGTGGGCGCACGTCGGTCTGGTAGCGGGGTTATGGGTGTTGCTCATCGGAGCTGGGCTGGGGAACTCAAGCCTGGCGCTGTTTGGCAGCGTCGGCTTTCTCCTCGCGATCGGGTGGGCTGGGCGAACCGGACGGCTCTGGTTTGCTGCTGGCGTTCTCGGGCTCGCCGTGCTCGGTCTCACGCCCTACCTCTACGTCTACCTTCGATCAGCGCAGCATCCCATCCTCAATGAAGGCGGCGGCGAAACGTGGGTGACGCTTCTCGCGATCGTGCGGCGGGCGCAATATCAATTTCGGACGCCACTCGACGACCCGACCGTTCTACATGGTTCCGGGAATCCGGGTCGCACCCTGTCCCTCTTCGCTCTTCAACTGCAGAGCTTCGTCCTCTATTTCGATTGGCAGTGGGCCAAGAGCCTACATGTGCCCGTGCTTGGACTTTCAGTCCGGGCGATCACTACGCTGCTCTTCGCCTCATTGGGACTGCGGGGCGCCTTCGCCCACGTCCGGAGCGACCGAGCCTCGTTCTGGCTCCTGTTCTCCTTATTCCTAATCATGAGCCTTGGACTCGTGATTTATATGAACTTCAAGCCCGGGTACAGTCTGGGGTGGGAGCGCTATCCCAATGGCGCCGACCACGAGGTGCGCGATCGGGACTACTTCTTTGTGGTGAGTTTCGTCGTGTGGTCCCTCTGGGTGGGGATGGGTCTCAGCACCGCGGTGCGCGGACTCGTCGAACGACTTCGCGGCGGAGTCCGGGTTTTGGCGGTGGGCCTGTTTGCGGTGGGTCTCTTTCCGTTTGCGTTGAATTTCCGGGCGGCCGACCGGCGCCGGATTCCCGATGTGAATCTTCCAGCCGATTTTGCCTATGATCTTCTCAACTCGGTCCCGCCATACGGGATTCTGTTCACCTTCGGAGACAACGACACGTTTCCGCTGTGGTGGGCGCAAGAGGTCGGGGGAATTCGGCGCGATGTGACGGTCATTTGCCAATCGTTGGCGGAGACCGACTGGACCATGCGGCAGATCCGAGACAATCCGGTGCGGACGTTCGATGAGGCCTCCGCTCCGGAGCGGTGGCGAGGTCGTCACCCAGTCCTGCCTTCGTGGCCGATCCACAGCATGAGTGATCGGGAAATTGCCGCCTCCGGACCGCGCATCACCGCCCGGCCAACCGCGCTCATCTATGGCAAGTACTCGGTCACGCTTCCAGCGGGTACGACGCTCTACGCGAAGGATATCCTTGCCATTCGAGTCATCCAGCAGAACTTCGGCCGCCGACCTATCGCGTGGGCGCTCCCCGCGTCGGGGAACTATTACGGCCTCCAACAGCTCGCGCTGCAACAGGGCTTGGTCGTCATGCTCGATTCCTTGCCAACCGATCGGCCCCAGCAGGGTCGCGATCCGCGAGGAGGCGTCGGGGTTCCCCTCGACGTCGAGGCCACCGAGGGGCTGGTGGATGGCGTATACCGATACGGAGCTCTCGCGGTCGGTGATCGACCTGTTTTGGAGTCGACCTCCGCCGGGATCGCTGCTACGTTGGCCATTCCGCTCACCCAACTCGGCTTATCCTTGGGAAACAGCGGGAATCTCCAGCGGGCGGTCCGCTATCTTGAGCGTGCAGTTCGCCTCACCGACAACCCGGCGGTCCAATCGGCCCTAAACGACGCCCGCCGGCGAGTCCCTTCAATTGTCCGGTAAATCCCTGTAAATTTGAGGGTTATGGAATACCCAGAGCTCGCTGGGCGGGTGGCGGTGGTTCGGGAGGTCATTCGCGAACGGCAGGCTGCGGGCGGGTGGACTCATCCGGTCACGATCGTTGCAGTGACTAAGACACTCGGACCGGAAGCCATTCGGGCCGCATGGGGTGCGGGTCTTGTTGATATCGGAGAGAACCGGGTGCAAGAGGCGCTGGCGAAGCAGGATTTGTTGCCGGCTGAGCCGGGACGCTGGCATCTCATCGGGTCGCTGCAACGGAACAAGGTTCGGCAGGTGGTGGGGCGTTTTCATCTCATTCACTCAGTGGATCGGGTTGAACTCGCCATGGAGTTGCAGCGGCGGCTGGCCCCCGAGCGACGACAGGCCGTGCTCGTAGAGGTGAATTGTTCGGGCGAGATGCAGAAGGCGGGAGTTGGGCCCGGCGACCTCCCGCGGCTCCTCGAGGTGATCCGCGGTCTGGACCACCTCGACCTTCGTGGCCTGATGACCATGGCGCCGTTGACCCGGGATGAGGACGTGCAGCGTCGGGTGTTTCATGCGCTGCGCTCCCTACGGGATTCCCTGCGAGGGGAAGGCCATGACCTTCCAGATCTCTCCATGGGCATGTCCGGCGACTATCCCATGGCGGTGGAGGAGGGGGCGACGATGGTTCGGCTGGGCACCCTGCTTTTTGGAGAACGGGGACAATGACCGACGATACCTTCCATCTCACGCCGCACGACGTGCGGCAGCAGGAGTTTCAGCGGGTCCTCCGCGGGTTCGACCCGGTGCAGGTGGAGGACTTCAAGCAGCGCATGGCGGAGGAAGTGGATCGCTTGTTGCGCGAACGGAGCGCGCTCAACGAGCGGTTGGCGAATATGGTCGAGCAACTCCGCGTCTTCCGCGATCGCGAGCGCGCGATGAACGACGCCCTGGTCGCGGCCCAGCAGCTCCGGGTCGACAGTCAGACGGCGTCCCAACGCGAAGCGGACATGGTGTCGCGCGAGGCGCAAGCCGAAGGCCTGAAGACTCGGGAGGATGCCCACCGGGAAGCTCAGCGCATCGTGGAGCAGGCGGCGCGGGACGAGCAGCTCATCCGGCATCGCAACGACGCGGCGCGCCGGCAATACACCGCATTCCTCACCAGCTTCCGGGCCCTCTTGGACCGGCAGATGGCCGAACTGGCGGGATTGGAGATGCACGCGGAGGTGACTCAGGTGCGCCCCGCCGACGCCCCGATCATCGTGGAGCGCAGTGCATGAGAGGGGCTAGGAGCGGGGCGTGCCGCTGATGGCGTTTCGTCCTTGGCCCGAGGTTGGGGCGGGAACCCTCGAACGGACTCTCCTCGATGAGTGGAAGGCCGAGGGTCTGTTCCAACAGGTCCAAGCGGCTCGGACCGGGGCCCCGTCCTTCGTGTTCTACGAGGGGCCGCCAACGGCGAATGGCCGTCCGGGCATCCATCACGTTTTTTCCCGCACCATCAAAGATCTGATTTGCCGCTACCAGGTGATGATGGGAAAGTCCGTCACGCGCATCGCGGGCTGGGATACGCACGGGCTTCCGGTGGAGATCGAAGTCGAGAAGCAACTGAAGCTCTCGGGGAAAAAAGACATCGAGGCGTATGGCGTTGAAGCGTTCAATGCCCTTTGTCGCAAGAGCGTGTTTACCTATCAAGAGGACTGGGTGGCGCTCTCCGATCGGATCGGGTATTGGCTCGACTACGCTCATCCCTACATCACCTGCGACCCGGAATACATCGAGTCGGTCTGGTGGCTCCTGAAGCGGTTGCACGAGCGCAGCCTCCTCACTCGTGGGCATCGGGTCTTGCCGTATTGCCCCCGCTGTGGCACGGTGCTGTCCAGCCATGAGCTGGCCATGGGGTACGAAGACGTCAGCACCAATTCCGTCTACGTGACTTTTCCGCTCGAGGGCGCGCCGGAACGACAACTGTTGGTTTGGACGACCACGCCCTGGACCCTGCTGTCCAACGTGGCCGTAGCGGTTCATCCGGATCTCGAGTACGGCGAGTATCCCGTAGCCGACAGCACGATCATTCTGGCCACGCAGCGTGCCTCCATCCCAAGTTCGGCCGAAAAAGGTGCGCCGACGTTCGCGGACATTGGTCCGCTGCGGACCTTTCCCGGCCGCGACCTCGCGGGGTTGCGTTACACTCGCCCGCTCGAATTCGTCGACTTGCCGGTTGATCGCCATTCGCGGCTGGTGATCTTGGCTTCGTTCGTCACGGCGGACGACGGGTCTGGCCTGGTGCACATGGCGCCCGCGTTCGGGGCGGACGACTACGCGGCGGGGCAGGAGCATGGCCTGGCGATGGTTCGGCCGGTGGCAGCAGACGGAACTTTTCAAGGAACCAGTTGGCCTGAGCTCGAAGGCAAGCTGGTCACGGCCAAGGCCACGAACGATCTCATCATCCAACGCCTGAAGCTGGGGCGGCGTTGGCATTTGACGAGCCCGTACAAGCACAGCTATCCGCATTGTTGGCGATGTCGCAGTGCGCTGATCTACTGCGCTCGGGACTCGTGGTTTGTCCGGACGTCCGCCGTCAAGGATCGGATGACCACGCTCAACCAGACCATTCAATGGCATCCGGCCGAGGTCGGCAGCGGGCGGTTCGGGGAATGGCTCAGCAACAACGTGGACTGGGCCCTGTCCCGTGACCGGTATTGGGGCACTCCTCTTCCGGTGTGGGTGTCCGATGCCGACCCCAACTACGTAGAAGTGATCGGAAGCTTCGCGCAGCTGGCGGAGAAAGTCGGTCGTCCGCTCCCGGTGCCGTTCGATCCCCACAAGCCGTTTATCGACGAGTACACCTGGCCGGCTCCGGATGGCGGGACCATGCGTCGCGTGCCGGAGGTGATCGACACGTGGTTCGACTCCGGGGCGATGCCGTATGCCCAATGGCACTACCCCTTCGAGAACACCGAGGCGTTCGAGCGCCACTTTCCGGCGGACTATATCTGTGAAGGGGTCGACCAGACGCGTGGTTGGTTTTACTCGCTCCTCGCGATCGGGACGACCGCTTTCGACCGGGCCCCGTATCGCAACGTGATCGTCAACGAGTTGGTCCTCGACGCCGATGGACTGAAGATGTCCAAGAGCCGAGGCAACACCGTCGATCCGTGGCAAGTGGTGGAGGAGACGGGCGCGGATACGATCCGACTGTATTTGCTCGCTTCGAGTCAGGTCTGGCTCCCGAAGCGGTTCGATCGCCGGACCATTCCGGAGGTGGTAGGCGGGTTTCTCAATACGCTCAAGAACAGCTATGTCTTTTTCGCCAGCTACGCCGGTGAGGCGCTCCCACCCGCCTGCGCGGCGGGTGAGACCGTGTTGGACCGGTGGCTGCAAAGTCGCTTGGCCGCGACGATCGAGACGGTCCACGGCGCGTGGTCCGGCTACGATGTGACCGCCGGTGTTCGGGCGATCATGGACTTTGTGGTGGACGACCTCTCGAATTGGTACGTCCGGCTTTCCCGCGGGCGGTTTTGGGCGCCCGATCACCAGGCCGATCCAGGAGCGGTACGGACCCTCTACGATGCGTTGGTGGCGACGAGTCGCCTGCTGGCGCCGGCCGCTCCCTTCATCAGCGACTGGCTGCATCGATCCCTAACCGGCGATTCAGTGCATCTGGCGACGTTTCCGCCGACCGGCGCGCGTGACGCCGAGTTGGAAGCGGCGATGGGGGCGGTCCGCAACCTCGCCTCCTTGGCCCGGTCGGCGCGCGAAACCGCCTCGATCCGGGTCCGCCAGCCGCTTTTGCGCATGAAGATCGCCGTCCCGCCCACGGTGCCCCAATCCCTACTACAGGATTTACTGGAGCTGCTCCGTGCGGAGGTGAATGTGCGGACCATCGAGTTGGTCACCTCCGATGCGGATCTGGTGCGCCTAGGTGCCAAACCCAACTTCCGCTCGTTGGGCAAACGGTACGGCAAGCGCACTCCGGAGGCAGCGACCGCGGCCGCCGGCCTCACCTCTGATCAGCTCCGTGGCCTGGAGGCCGGACAACATGCGTTCGTGACCGCGAACGGAGAAGTCTTGGAGTATGCGCCGGAGGACATCACCGTGGTCCGGGAGGTCCTGAGTGACTGGGTCGTCCAGAGCACCGGGCCGTTCGTCGTCGCGCTGGACCCCACGCTTACCCCGGAGTTGCGCCGAGACGGGCTGGCGCGGGAAGTCGTCAACCGGGTCCAACGGCTCCGCAAGGATGCTGGCTATGGCTATAGCACGCGAATCACACTGGCAATTGATGGGTCGGACGCTGTGCTCGATGCGGTGCGGACCCATGCGACGTTCATCACTCGCGAGACGCTGGGGCGTGATCTCCTCGTCGGTGCGCGGCTGCCGACGCCTGACCGCCAGGAAAACCTCGACATTGACGGGCAAGTAGTGACCATCGCGGTCGCGCGTTGTTCGGACGAGCGGCCCCACCGTGCAACGAACCACCTGGATGTCTCATGACCAAGAAGCAACTTGCCTACTTCGGACAGCGACTACTCGATGAACGCGCCCGTGTCATGAAAGAACTCGGGCACTACGATGAGTCTTTCAACGCCACGTTGCAGTCGTCCGACGGGGACTTGTCGTCCTATTCGTTTCACATGGCCGACCAAGGCACCGACACCATGGAACGCGAAAAGCAGTTCCTCTTCGCCTCCCAAGAAGGTCGCTACCTCTGGCATGTGAACGAGGCGCTCCGGAGGCTCTATGGTTCGCCCGAAAAGTTTGGACGATGCCATCAGTGTGGAGAAGAGATCAGCTTCGAGCGCCTCGACGCGTTGCCCCATGCCCGGCTCTGCATCAGCTGCAAGGAAAAGGAAGAGGATGGCAAGCGACGGTAACGCGCGTGGGCGGTTTTGGACGATCGTGCTGGCCGTCCTGATCCTGGATGCCGCCACGAAGGTTGTTGCTGAGCGCGCCCTGGCCGCACCGGCTGGGTTCGAAGTGTTCGGAGACTATGTGCAGTTGCGCCTGGTGCACAACATGGGGGCCGCGTTCGGATTGTCCCTGGGGCTCTATTCCCGATGGATCTTCCTCGTGGTCGCGTCGATTGCCACGGTCGCATTGTATCGTTGGGCCCGAGAAACGCCGAGCGGCGACTGGGTCCGACAGACCGCCCTCGGACTCGTCGCGGGGGGTGCGGTTGGGAACCTCATCGATCGAATTCGCGGCCCCCAGGGTGTGGTAGACTTCCTGGACATCGGCGTTGGAGCCCTGCGGTGGCCGACGTTCAACGTCGCGGACATTGGCGTGAGTTGCGGCGCGGTATTGCTTGCGCTCTCGCTCTGGCTCGAAGATGCGCGGCGGGCGAAGGCGGAATCTCCCACTGTCGGCTGAAGTCATGGGCTCCGCCGTCGTCTTCTGCGTCGTCGCCCCCGAAACCGAGCGCGTCGATCGCTTCCTCGCCGATCAACTCGGATTATCGCGCACCCAGGCGGCCCGGCTCGTGGGGGCCAAAGGGGTCTCGGTGAACGGGGCGGCGATCCGAGCGTCACGACTGCTCGCGCGGGGCGAAGAAGTGCGGGTGCAGTTCCCCGCGCACGAGCCTCCCCGACAGCTCGTACCCAACCACCTGGATCTCACCATCGTCTTCGAGGATGAGCATCTCGCCGTGATCGATAAGCCGGCCGGCCTCGTCGTCCATCCAGCGCCCGGGCATTGGGAGGACACCCTGGTCAACGCCTTGGTGGCCCGAGGAACCACGCTGTCCGGGGGCGCCGAGGGCCGACCCGGCATCGTGCACCGCCTCGACCGGGACACCTCGGGCTTGATGGTTGTCGCAAAGACCGACTTAGCCCATCGCCGCCTCAGTGCGGCGATCGCCTCGCGTCGGATCAAGCGTCAGTACGCCGCCCTGGTGTGGGGACATCTTGCCTCGAGTCCGCTGAGCATCGAGGCGCCGCTCGCGCGTCACCCCACCGACCGCAAGCGGGTCGCCGTCCTGGCCACCGGCCGCCCGTCTCGTACCGACTGCGAGGTCGTCACTCGTTTCGGCGTCGCGGATCTGCTGCGGCTTACCTTGTCGACCGGTCGGACCCATCAAATCCGCGTGCATCTCGAGTCGATCGGCCATCCGGTGATTGGCGACCCGGTCTATCGGGGAGGTGGTAGCAAGCGGATCTCCGGCACCGCGCGTGTGGAAGCCGACCGGGTGGAGGAGGCATGTCCCCGGCAGGCCCTGCACGCGGCCCGCCTCGCTTTTCGCCACCCGGCCACCGCGACCCCGCTCGAGTTCAGCAGCGAATGGCCGACTGATCTCGCGCGGGCCTTGGATGTGGTCTCCGGTGGTGCCATTCGTGTTGCCGCGAGCTTCCCCCTTCGGTATCTTCGGTTCTTCAGTGACGAAGACTGACGGCTCGGTTCTCCGCGTCCTCGTCTTTCGAGTCGGGTCGCTGCGCTGCGCGGTGCCGCTCGACGCGACGATCGAAGTGCTGCCATGGTTGGTGACGACCCGGATCCCGCGGGTCGACCCGGTGATTCGGGGCGTTGCCAATGTACGCGGCGGTCTCCTGACCGTGATCGACGGGCGTGCGTTGCTGGCCCAGGATCACAGTGCTCCGCCGGATTCGGTCGTCGTCCTCCGCGCCGCGGGTCGGCCCGTCGGTGTCGAAGTGGATGAGCTTGAGGATATTCTCACCGTCGCGGTAGAATCCTTTGGATTGGCCGAACGGCTGCCAGGGTTGACCACGACTGCGCCGGTGGCTTCGAAGGGCATGGCAGGGGAGTTCGAGGTCGCCCTGCTGGATGTCGAGATGCTCATGGGGCCAGTGTTCGCGGAGTCAGTGCCCTCGGACACCTAACCACCAGGAGGTTGGCGTGGGTCACACAGTGCTGGTCTGCGATGACGCCATTTTCATGCGCACGATGATCTCGGATATCCTCACCCAAGCGGGGTACGAGGTGGTGGGTGAGGCCGAGACCGGCGCGCAAGCGGTGGAACGATATCGGGCGCTCAAGCCCGACCTGGTGACCATGGACATCGTCATGCCGGATATGGGAGGCATCGATGCGGTTCGAGAAATCTGCAAGGTGGATCCCGAGGCGAAGGTCCTGATGTGCAGCGCCATGGGCCAACAAGCATTGGTGGTCGAAGCGATCCAGGCCGGCGCGAAAGACTTCGTCGTGAAGCCTTTTCAGCCCTCCCGCGTGCTCGAGGCTGTTCAGCGCTTGCTGAGTTGATCCGCCGGTGGATCTCGCCAAGTACGCTGCGCTCTTCCTTTCCGACGGTCGGGAACACCTGCAACAATCCAACGCTCTCCTGCTTGAATGGGAGCGCGATCCCCCCGCCACCGAACCGGTGGCCGGGCTCTTCCGTTCGTTTCACACCATCAAGGGCATGGCCGCGACGATGGGGTACACCAAGCTGGCCGACTTGGTGCACGCCGGCGAATCCGTGCTCGATGCGGTCCGCAGCACCGGTATGCCCGCTACGCGCGAATTGCTCGAGCTTCTTTTTCGGACCCTCGATGCGATTGAGTCCGCCCTAGAGGATGCTGCCGCCGGATCTGATGGCGCTCGCTTGTCCGCCGACCTGATCCCTCACCTCACGCAGTTTGCTCAGCAGGTATTGGCCGGTTCCTCCGCGCCCCGGGTGCTTCGGCCGCCGGCACCAGGTGGGGCGGAGGCGACACCCCCCTTGGGGGAAGGGGTCTCGGTGACCCTGGTGGTCCGGCGAGGCGCCGCCATGCCCTTTGCCCGGGCCATGCTCGCCCTCCGCCGGATCGAGGGGTTCGGTCGGGTTAGTGGGTTGACGCCCAATCTGGCCCAAGTGGATCCTCAGGTTTTCGACGGCCGCTTCCGATTGCTTCTGGAGGGGGGGGCCGATCCGGGTGAGATTCGCCGGGCGGTTCTCGAAGTTGGCGAGATTGACGTCGTGGACATCTCGACCGGCGATCCGCACGGCCGGGCCGGATCGAGAGCACGACAGATTCGGGTCGATCTCGTCCGGCTCGATGAGTTGGTGAACAACGTCGGCGAGCTCATGGTCGCCCGTAATCGCTTGGTCACCTTGGCCGCAGCGGTGCCCGGCGGTGAACTGGAGGTTCTGAGCGACCGGATTTCGCGCCTGGTGACCAACGTCCACGCCGAAGTGCTCGGCGCCCGGATGGCGCCGATCGGCGAGGTGTTTGATCGATTTCCCCGAGCCGTGCGCGATTTGGGGCGTCAGCTCGGGCGGGAGGTTCGGTTGGAAGTGGTCGGGCGAGAGATCGAGGTTGACCGTTCGGTGCTCGAGGAACTGGGAGAACCGCTCTTACATCTGGTGCGCAATGCCGTCGATCACGGCATCGAGCCACCCAAAGAGCGTCGCGCCAAAGGGAAGCCGGTTGAGGGGATGATCAGACTCGAGGCCACGCGCCAACGGAGCCGAGTGGTGATCCGGGTGACCGATGATGGCCGCGGGGTGGATCGTGCCCGGGTTCGGGATCGGTTGTTGTCACAGGGGCATGACGCGGGCGCTATGGAGGACGATCAGCTTCTGAAGATTCTCGCGCGTCCGGGGTTCAGTCTCGCGGATCGGATTACCGAGGTGTCGGGTCGCGGGGTCGGGATGGATGCGGTCCTGAACCGGGTGAGGGCCCTCGGCGGGGCGATTGATATGCATTCGACCCTGGGGCAGGGCACCAGCTTTGTGCTACGGCTTCCCCTCACCCTCGCGGTGGTTCAGGCTCTGCTGGTTGGGGTCGGTCGAGAGCGCTATGCGCTCCCGCTCGGTTTCGTCGAGGAGACGGGGCAGCCGGACCCCGCCGGGGGCCCGGTACCCGTTGGGGCGCAATCAGTTAGTTTTCGGGGCCGCAGCATTCCTGCCGTGGATCTGCGGGTGCTGGCGGAGATCACGGATCCGTTGCGGTCCGGACAACGGCCGCTCGTGGTGATGGCGTTTGGAGAGCGTCGGGCCGCCCTCGTGGTCGATACGTTGCTCGGGCAATCCGACTTGGTCCTCGAGACGGTGGATGCCCCGAGGGGGATGCCCCGATGGCTGAATGGGGCGGCGATTCTGGCCGATGGTGTGCCAGCGTTCATCCTCGATCCGACAGCCCTGTTCTAGCCGGAGGCGAGATGGTCGACCTGCGTAGTCTGAGCGAACTCGAGCGCGATGCCCTCCGCGAGGTGGCCAATATTGGCGCCGGGCACGCGGCGACCGCGCTTTCGCAGATGACCAACCGGACCATCATGATCGCGGTGCCGGAAGTGAATGTGCGGCGCCTCGAGGAAGTCGCGGAACTCGTCGGTCCACCGGATACGGTGATCGCCGCGGTGCTGATGCACATGATGGGGGATTTGACCGGTCGAACCATGGTCATTTTCCCAGATTCGTCGGCCAAAGCCGTATGCGATATTCTCCTTCATCGAACGCCCGGGAAGACCGATACCTACAATGACATGGAGCGCTCGACGCTGCGCGAGACGGGGAACATCCTCAGCTCGGCGTATTTGAACGCGCTCAGCGACTTCATGGGCATGATGCTGGTGCCGTCGGTCCCGAGTTTGGTAGTGGACTTGGCCGGTGCGGTATTGACCACCACGTATCTCAATTTTGGCCACGATCGTGAGTTCATCTTCTGCATCGACACGTCGTTTCGGGTCGAGGGCGCGGACGAGGCGCTCACCGGGCAGTTTCTCCTGCTGCCGGACTTGCCGTCGCTGAACGCGATTTTCGACGCGATCCGTCTCGATTGATTCTATGCCTGTCCCTACGACTACGGAGCGCGACCTCACACTCCTGCGTTCCCTCGGTCGCAGGATCGATCCTTCCGACCCCGGTGCTCACAACAACCTCGGTGTCTTGTACTACGAAAAGGGGCTTCTCCCCGAGGCCATCGCGGCATTCACGCGCGCGCTCGAGCTCGATCACAAAATGCAGGTGGCTCGCGACAACCTGGAGACGGTCCATCGTGAATCGGGATTCTACGACCGACGGATCGCCGAGCTCCAGGAGCGGATTCGCCGCGTGCCTGGTGCGCACGATGCCCGACTGGAGCTCGGGCGGGCGTATCTCTCGCTCGGACAACATGACGCGGCCGCCGAACAATTTCACGCCATTCTGCGCCGTCAACCCCATCACGCCGCGTCGCTGATCCAACTCGGGTTGGTGGAGCAGGTGCGGGGACGGCAAGATCAGGCGGCCGTTTGGTTCCAGCAAGCGTGCGATGCGGACCCCGCCAGTTCCGTCGCTCGGCTCTATTACGGCGAATCGCTCTACAATCAAGGGCTCAATGATTTGGCCCTCACGGCGCTGGCCGAGGGCGTCGCGCTGAGTCCCGAGAATGCCGACCTCCACTATCTCCTTGGGTTCGTATACGGCGATCTCGGCCAACATGAGGCGGCGCGGGCGTCGACTCGGCGCGCTATTCAGTTGAACCCGACCCTCGCCTCGGCGCAATCCAACTTAAGTATCGGATCCCTTGGTGGCCGGCCGGTGACCCCGATGGCGTTGAGCGAGCGGACCGCGGCGCTCAACGGCGACAGCGGGAAGAAGGCGCACGGCCAACTTGCGCTCGCATTTCGGAAACGCGGATACTACGCTGAGGCGCTCCGCGAGTATCGCTTGGCATTGGATGCCGGGGAAGATCGGTTTGCGGTGTTGCTCGGGATGGCCGAGGTGCATTTGCTGCGCCGGGATCCGCCGGCCGCTTTGGAACTCTATGGGCGGCTGCTCGAGGAAACACCGACGAGCCCGAAACTTTGGAATGATCGCGGCACCTGTTATCACCAAGCCGGCCGACGGGAAGAAGCGCGGGCCGCGTATCAAGAAGCGATCGCACACGATCCTGACTACGCATTCGCCTGGAACAATCTCGGCGTTGCGTACACCGGGGTCCGCGACTCCGACGGCGCCGCTCAAGCGTTTCGCGCGGCGTTGCGGGTTCGACCTGGGCTGATCGCGGCGCAACTCAACCTCGGACTGTTCTTATTCCAGCGCCACCAATTTCAAGGCGCACTCGAAGCGTACCGAGCGGTGTTGTCCTTGCAGCCGGCGGAGCCGTCGGCCTGGAACGGCATCGGGCTCGTGTTGATGGAGCTTCGTCGCTTCACCGATGCGCGAAACGCCTTCGCCCGCGCTGTCGACGGCGACCCGACGAACGCGGGCGCGCGGTATAACCTGGGCTTCTGCCTGAGCCAGCTCGGTGATTTCGACGGTGCGCTCGCCGAAACCCGACGGGCCCTCGAGCTCGATCCGTACTATGTCCCGCAAAAATACACGCTGACCATCGAGCTTCAGCGCGAGGAAGCGACGATCGTCATCGCGCCGGAACTGTCGAGCGAACTAAATCAGGGTGGACTGAGCGAACCATTCCACTTTGATCCTTCCTTGCTGGATGAATTGTTTCATGAGTTGACCCCGCCGATCCCCCCGGCTCCGCCGCTCGCGACGGCCGATGATCTCTTCACGCTCGCCCGGGACTACCTGAGCAAAGGGCTCCTCGAATTGGCCACCGCTGAAGTGGCGCGGGCGCGCAATCGGGGGGCGCCGCGTCCGTTGGCGGAGGCACTGTTGGGTGAGATTTTTGCGAAGCGAGGCCTGCACGGCGAGGCGCTCGAGCGATTTCGCTCCGCGCGAGTGGAACGTCCCGCCGATCTCCGAATCGTGGTGGGCGAAGCGCAGGCGCTCTTGGCGCTGGGCCGGGCCAAGGAAGCGATCGTCCTCGCGGATCAAGCGCTCGCCGCTGAACCCGCTTCGGTCGATGCGTTAGTGACCCGGGCGCGTGCGCGACTCGTCCTCCGGGATTTCGACGGGGCGCGATCGGACGCGAATGCCGCCGCGGGCCTCGCCCCGGGCCGGGCGGACCTGCTGCTGCTCCAAGCCTCAGCGAGCCGATTGCTGGGCGACCTCGAGCATGCGGACGAGGCCTATCGAGCTGCGGTACAACTCGATGGCGGCCTGGTGCAAGCGTGGTATGAATTGGGGCTGACGGAGG
>JANYKV010000192.1 GCA_025358055.1 Gemmatimonadota bacterium | reverse complement strand
TTGGGGCTCGCACTCGGCGTGGTCGGCTCACTGTGGCTCGCTCGGCTCATGCAAGGACTGCTCTTTGGCGTAGCCCCGCACGATCCCGTGACGCTCGCGAGCGTCGCAGTCCTCATGGCCGCGGTCGGAATCGGCGCGTGCTGGATTCCCGCCCTCCGAGCGGCGCGAATCGATCCCGGAGCAGCGCTCCGAGCCCAATAGCAATGTGAGCGCCGGCAGGAGGCCCGCTGGCGAGCCTCGCCGAAACCCCAAAAAGGAGTGCAGCATGAGCGGCGTGCGCGTGCTGGTTGGTACCCGTAAGGGCGCGTTCGTCTTGACGTCGGACGGAAAGCGTGAACGATGGGACGTCAGCGGCCCCCATTTTGCCGGCTGGGAGATCTTCCACGTGAAGGGCTCACCGGTTGATCAGAACCGACTGTACGCGTCGCAGTCCAGCGGCTGGTTCGGACAGCTGATCCAGCGTTCCAACGATGGTGGCAAGACGTGGGAACCGGTCGGTAACAAGTTCACCTACGAGGGGGTCCCCGGCACGCACCTTTGGTACGACGGCACGCAGCATCCGTGGGAGTTCAAACGAGTCTGGCATCTGGAGCCGTCCCTCACGGATTCAGATACCGTCTACGCTGGAGCCGAGGATGCGGCCCTCTTTCGCTCGGCCGACGGTGGGCAAACCTGGGAGGAACTCTCCGGGCTCCGCACCCACTCCTCCGGGCCTCGGTGGCAACCCGGTGCCGGTGGGATGTGCCTGCACACGATCGTGTTGGACCCGAGCGACCCCAAACGGATCTACATCGCCATCTCGGCGGCCGGTGTGTTCCGGACCGACGACGCCGGTAAGACCTGGCGTCCGGTGAACCACGGTCTCAAGTCTGGGAGCATCCCCGACCCGACCGCCGACGTCGGCCATTGCGTGCACCGGATCGCGATGCACCCGTCGCGACCCAACGTGCTGTTTATGCAGAAGCACTGGGACATCATGCGCAGCGATGATGCCGGCGAGTCGTGGCGAGAGGTGAGCGGCAACTTGCCGACCGACTTCGGCTTTCCGATCGACGTGCACGCGCACGAGCCGGAGACCATTTACGTCGTTCCGATCAAGAGCGACTCCGAGCACTTCGTGCCCGACGGCAAGCTGCGGGTGTACCGCAGCCGAACCGGCGGAAACGAGTGGGAAGCGCTCACGAAAGGTTTGCCGCAGACCGACTGCTACGTGAACGTGCTGCGCGATGCGATGGCGGTTGATTCGCTCGATGAGTGCGGAGTGTATTTCGGTACCACCGGCGGCCAGGTGTACGCGTCGGCCAATGCGGGCGACTCCTGGGCTCCCATCGTCCGGGATCTTCCCGCCATTTTCTCCGTCGAGGTCCAGACGCTGCCGTGATCCGCATCGTGTTGCCGCAACATCTGCGGACTCTGGCGCGCGTCAACGGAGAGGTGGTGCTGAAGGTCGAGGGTCCGGTGACACAGCGCTCGGTCCTCGACGTCCTCGAGGCCACCTATCCGACACTGCGCGGGACGATCCGCGACCACGTCACCCAGCAGCGCCGAGCGTTCATCAGATTCTTCGCTTGCGAGCAGGACCTGTCCCTCGAGTCGCCCGACGCCCGGCTGCCCGACGCGGTCGCGATCGGGGAAGAGCCCTTTCTGGTTGTCGGGGCCATGGCGGGCGGGTAGCCAGGCAAGAAAGGACCCAAGTTCCCCAACACTCTAGGAGTTCACCAATGACACCGACGTTTATCCCGCTCGTCGACGCGATCGCTACCGCCTATCGTGATTCCAACCCCAGCGCGGCCGCCCGCCAGCGTGAACCCGGGAATGCCGCCATGGTGGAGCAATTCTACCGTGCGGTCACCCGGGGTGACTACGAGGGAGTTCGCGCCTGCCTGGCGCCCGACGTCACGTTCGAGCACTTCGGTCTGCTCCCACTCCCCTCCCCCGAAGCAACCGGGCTGGCCCAGGTGATGGCCGCCATACAGGCCAACTTCGGCTCCGTCGTGTCGGAGAGGGCGGAGCTTCTTTCGCTCATCGTTCAGGGAGATGCCGCGATGCTCGCCGTGCGCGACAGGGGAAAGATCAAAGCCACCGGCGAGCCCTATCGCTGCGATTTCATTGTGGAGTTCCGATTTGTTGCCGGCCTGATCACACGCGGCCGACAATGGGTCATTTCGGGAAAGTGACGAGGAGGTCCATGTCTCATCTCCGCCTACAGACCGCATTGCTCGCCCTCATCGGCCTCACGGTGACGTCGGCGCTCGGCGCGCAGAATCCCGACGGGCCGATCGCCAAACCGGCCCCGAGGTATAGATTCGAGATCCAGCACAACGTGATGGTTCCCATGCGCGACGGGATCCGCCTGGCGACGGATCTGTATCTCCCGCAAGGCGCCGGAGACAAGCTGCCTTCGATCTTGATGCGGACACCCTACAACAAGGCGACGTACCGTCAGGGCGCCATCGTGCCGGCCGAGTTTTTCGCCGGGCAGGGCTATGCCTCCTTGGTCCAGGACACGCGGGGGCAATTCGAATCCGAGGGCGACTATCGGGTGCAGGTCAACGATGCGCGGGACGGGTATGACGCGATTGATTGGATCATCCAACAACCATGGTCGGACAAGAAGGTCGGGACCTACGGTTGCTCGTACTTGGGCGAGGTCCAGTATCTCCTGGCCAAGATGCATCACCCCGCCCACCTCGCGATGATCCCGCAAGCCGCGAGCGGCGCCGTTGGGCCCGCAGGAGGCTACTATACCGATTTTGGTGCGTACGAGGGTGGCGCGCTCACGCTCAGCACCATTTTCGGCTGGTTCAGCTTCGCGGGTCACAAGGTGCATGAGCCGGTGAGTACGGTGATCGGCGCAAATGTACCCGCAATCGATTTCGCGGCCGCGTTACGAACGTTGCCGGTATCAACCTTGGCCAAACGGTATGGCTTCGCGGCATCGGACTACGAGGACTTCGTCACCCATCCACCGGCCGATCCGTATTGGGCCGAGGTCGGCTACTGCGGGACGACGATCGTTTCAACACGCCGGCGTTGCATGTGAATTCATGGCTCGACGTGACGCCCGAGCAGACGATGTATGTCTTCAACCTTATGCGCCAGAACGCGATCACGTCCCGCGCCCGAGACAATCAGTTCGCGATCATGTCACCCACCACACATTGCCAGACCGAATTCGTCGGTGCGCCGGTCAAAGTGGGCGAACGCGAATTTGGCGATTCGCGCCTGCCGTTCTTTCAGATCTATCTCGACTGGTTCGACCACTGGCTCAAGGGCGTGGAGAACGGAGCCACCCAGCGGCCTAAAGTGCAGTACTACGTGATGGGCAAGAATGAGTGGCGGAGCGCGCCGACCTGGCCGCTGCCGGGAATGCGGGAGGTGTCGTACTACCTGACCAGCGCCAGGGGGGCCGCGACGTCCGCCGGCGATGGTGCACTTGGGCTAGCCCAGCCGGTCGCGCGTGGGAGCGACTCCTATATATACGATCCGGACGACCCGCTCCCCTCGAAAGGCGGCACCATCTGCTGCACCGGCGCAAAGGATGATCAGCCGGGGATCTTCGATCAGTCAGATCGGGAGACGCGCAAGGACCTGCTGGTGTACTCCACTCCGGTGCTTGACCACGGCGTGACGATCGCTGGTACCGTGAAAGTGGTGCTCTATGTCTCGTCGAATGCCAAAGACACCGATTTTATCGCCAAACTCTTGGACGTCGACGAGCAAGGCCGTTCGTGGAACGTAGTGAACGGCATTCAGCGGGCTCGGTACCGGGCGGGAATGACGAAGGCGGTTTGGATGGAGAAGGAACAGGTGTATCAGGTCACCGTGCGCCTCAAGGCGACCGCGTTTTACTTTCCGGCCGGCCACCGGATTCGCCTCTGGGTTTCGAGCAGCGATTTTCCGATGTATGACCGGAATCTCAACACCGGCGGCGACAACGTAACCGAGACCGCATGGGTCTCGGCCAACAACACCATCCATCACGGCGGAGCGTATCCGTCGCATCTGGTGTTACCCGTTGTACCGTGACCCGGTGATGGAGGGCGCTGTTTCAGTTCGTGAATACGCTGAGCGCGAGATAGGCCGACACGCCCCAGTTCGGCACGTCCACGATCTGACTGATCTTGAGATCGACCGCGAGGCTGCACAGCACATATGCGTCTTCCCGGGAGAGCGACTTCTCTCGCACCAACCAGTCGATCACTCCACGGACCGCGTTCTTGGCGTTGGTCATCAGGTCCGGGCCGAGCGCCGTATGCACGAAGTAGCCCTTTGCGTCGGAGCGGGGCTGCAACGAACCGGGCGGAGTGACGAACTCGTAGCGCCAGGGCGGCAGCGAGCGGCCCTTGAGTACCGTGAAGCGTAACGTGAACTGCATGGGGCACTCGATTCCCGTAACGCAGACCTCGCCGTCGCCTTGTGCCGCGTGACAGTCCCCCGCGGAGAAGAGCGCCCCCTTCACGAACACCGGCAGATGCAATTTCGCGCCCACGCCCAAATGACGCGTGTCGATGTTCCCGGCTCCTTTCGTCGGCGGTAGGATGTCCAGCGCGCCCTCCTCATCGGTGGCGACGCCCATGGTACCGCAAAAAGGCTGAATCGGGATCTGGATGTCGTCTCGGAGCGGCGCGGTGAACCCGTTGGTCAGATCGAAGTGGCGAATGTAGGGCTGCGTGAAGTCCTCCGACAACAGGCCAAGGCCGGGGAGGATGCCGGTCCAGCCCCATCGCAACGGTTGCAGCCGTAGAATGTCGATTTGGAGTATGTCGCCGGGTTCAGCGCTCTTGACGTAGATCGGCCCGGCGAGCGGATACAGCTGCAGGAAGTCGATACTGCCGAGCGCCGAAGCGGGGCAGCCGGGCGTAATCTGGTTGTTCGTGACTTCAGCCGTCTCGCAATGCACCGTGTCGCCCGAGTCGATCTCGATGGCGGGCGGATTTCGTTTGTCCCACTTGTGGTGCACCTTGCTTTTATCGAGTGTGTGTTCTCGTCCCGCCATGCTGTCCCCCTCGTAAGTACGACGTGGGCCCTCGCCCCCTCCAAGAAGCTCGCTCCTGTTCGAGGTCCTGTCCAATTTGCGGCGCAGTACGGCGGTGGCGGTATGGCTTAGGGTCCGCCAGGAACGGCGCCGGCGCGCGCTGCCGTCAGCGCTTCCTTCAAGACGTCGAGCGCACCAATATGGTTGGCCAGTAGGAGGACAAGGCGCGCATTCAGCGCCTGGCTCTCGCCGATCGACAGGTCACGATGCGCGTCGATCAACGCTTCGTAGAAGTCATCGACCGCAGTCAGGTTCGGTTCGGTGATGAGTCTCACAGCGGGTCTCCACCGGGCAGGCCGATCGCCCGTTTCAGAGCGCGGCGCAGCGCCTCAACCGATGGCCGCCGCCAGCGCGCGCAGACGTGTTGATCCGGACGCAGAAGGTACACCGATCCCGGCAGGAAGTCGTAGCGTTCGGCGACGAGGCCTTCGCGGTCGCACACACTGCCTGGAAGGTCAGTGCGAACGGTGGCCCCGCGCGGGGGGGCTCGCACGCTCAACACTCGAAGTGGCACGAGATCCTCGACTGCGACCTGCAGTCGCTCCGCCAAGTCGTCGTCTCCGTAGACCAGTGCGGTGAATTGGTCACCGAACTGTCGCAACAACCAGTCATCCTTACCATCAGCGAGCGTGACCGGCGCATCGACCGCGACGGCGCCGGGGCGCATGCAGGGGTCGAACGGTGCGTCAGGGGCATCTGGCGTGTTCAGCGGCGAGTCATCCAGGATCGCCGGCACCGAGAGCCGCCCGGTATTCACGAGCGGGCGGGCGAACGCGTGGTGCCTAGAAAGTTCGAGCACTGCGTCGCGGAAGGTGCGGCTGACCTCGCTCTTTGGCGTGATGAAGTCGGTGGAGCGGGTGGAGTTTCGGATATTCTCGCCGGCGGCGGGTTCGCGCTCCTCGCCGTAAGTATCGAGAAGCGCATCAGGCGCCTGGTTGCTTACCACCAGGGCGAGTTTCCAGGCGAGGTTCTCCGCGTCCTGCACACCAGAGTTGGCGCCCCGCGCTCCGAACGGCGAAAGGGCATGGGCGGAGTCGCCGGCGAAAATAACTCGGCCATGGCGAAACCGCTCCATGCGTGAGCAGGCGAAAGTATACACGCTCGCCCATTCGAGCTCGAACTGTGCATCCTTCATCGTCGAGTTCGCCAGCAGCGCCTGCACCCGCGGGATGATGTTCTCGGGTTTCTTTTCCTCGTCGGGATTTGCGTCCCAACCGAGTTGGAAGTCAATGCGCCACACGTCATCGGGTTGCTTGTGCAGCAACACGCTCTGGTGTGGGTGGAAGCTGGGGTCGAACCAGAACCACCGCTCGGCTGGATGGTCGAGCTTCATCTTCACGTCTGCAATCAAAAAGCGGTCCTGGAATACGCGGCCGCTGGTCTGTTGGCCAATCAGCTCGCGGATGGCCGATCGGCTGCCGTCGCACGCCGCCACGTAGTCGGCGCGCAGCTGGTAGGGCCCGTCCGGGGTCTGGACCGTCAACACCGCATGGTCGGCATGCCGGACCACGCCGATGACCTCGTTCTTCCAGCGCAAGTCGATGAGCGGCAGCTCCGCGACACGCTCGACGAGATACGCTTCGACGTAGTATTGCTGGAGGTTGATGAATGCGGGCCGCTGCTGTCCAGCCTTGGGGAGCAGGTTGAAACTGAAGATCTGCTCGTCACGGAAGAACACCTTGCCAACGCTCCACGAAACGCCCTTGGCCACCATGCGTTCGCCACAGCCGAGGCGATCGAAAATTTCCAGCGTGCGTTTGGCGAAACAGATCGCGCGCGAGCCCGTGGAGAGAGTGTCATCCTTGTCGAGCAATACCACCGGCACCTGGTGCTGCGCCAGGTCGATCGCGAGCGTCAGGCCGACCGGTCCGGCGCCGACGACCACGACTGGGTGGCGCGCAGTCGGCTCGGCGCCTTGGTCGGGGCTGCGTATGTAGTCGTAGGTCCGAGTCTGGAAGTCGACCGGTCCGTGCGGCCGCACCTAAGTTCCCTCCAGTTTCATCCGGCGCACCTTCACGGCCCTCGGGCTTCGAGCGCGGTCCACATCTCGATGTCGCGCTCGGCGGTCCAGATGCGCGGGTGCTCGTAGCCGGTGGCCTCATCGTAGGCGCGGGACACGTCGAACGGCATGCAGTGGTCGAAGATCACCCAATGGCCATACCTGGGTCGTAGCGCCGTCATGGTTTCCCGGTAGATTGCGTTCAGCGTTTTGCCCGCCGCGACGCCGGTGTGGGCGAGCGTGTATACGTCGCTCACGAACCCGCGAGTCGAGGCGATGGCCATGCCTGAATCCGCCGCACTCGTGAGCGCGGGGCCGCGGCCCGGCACGAGTCTCTCGGGCCGCAGCGTCGCCAGCCGATCCAGCGTGGCCGGCCATTCCCTAAAATAGCAGTCACCCGCGTAGGCAGTGCTCTGAGACTCGACCAGGTCGCCGGCAAAGCAGACCCTCTCGTCGGCCAGCCACGCGATCGCGTCGCCCTTAGTGTGACCGCGGCCGACCTGCATCAGTTTCACTTCGACCTTACCGAGCCACAGACTCATCTGGCCGCTGAAGGTGAGGGTCGGCCAGGTCAGGCCCGGCGGTACCGACTCGACATTGCGAAACAGTCGCGGGAAGCGGGCGATCTCGCTCGCCTTGTCCTGTTCCCCGCGCTCGACAATGAGGTCCCAGGTGTCGCGGCTGGCAATGATCTGCTGCGCGCCCTCACTGAAATAGGCCGACGCACCGAGCACGCGCACCGCATGGTAATGGCTCAGCACCACGAACTTGATCGGCAGCGATGTCACCTCGCGAATGCGCCGGATCACATCTTGCGCCATCGCGGGCGTAGCCTGGGCGTCGAGTACCATTACCGCGTCGTCTCCGATGATGATGCCGGTGTTCGGGTCGCCCTCGGCCGTGTAGGCCCAGGCATGCTCGGAGAGTTGGGTGAACGACACCTTTTTCTCCTGGAGGTCGGCCTGGCTGGCAAAGACTTTCGGTTGGCTCATCGGATTTCTCGGACAATTCGTCTCATTTTCTTGGTCTCAAAGGAAGGAGGGAGCACAGGGGCTATATCCGGCGCATCCAAGGGCGCCTAGGCGTACGTCGCATGTCAGGTGTCGAGTCGGCCAATCAATCCCCAATATGCGGCCAAGCCGATCACCGCCACGGCGGCGACCGCGAGCAGAGAGACATACAGGCCCTCCAGCCACCGGACCCGCAGGTTTGAATCCACCATCACTGAGCGGCGGCCCCGCACCACAACTATGGGCACTGCCGCAAGGGCCAGCACGCCAAGATGCAGCGGAATTCGCCAGGCGAGAGCGACCGGCCAGCGCCCCAGATGATACACCTGCGTGATGGCGAATTCGAGTTCTGCGAGTACACCGGCGGTTATCAACAGCACGCCAACGGCCGCCGCGATGCCGATCCACTTCGCGACCGGCACCTTTCGTCGGGTATAGCCGTACGCCGTGGCCGTGAGGAGGAACGCAAGCGCGATCGGGAGGGGATAAATGGTGGCAGCGGGGTCGTAATGCCACGGTACCTTCTCCAGGAAGAACGGGGCCGAGCCGCCCGTTGAGTTGGCATAGATGCCTTCGCCCACCGTGCCGAAAATCATTGTGACATGGGTCTGCTCGTTCAGAAATGCATTGAGGCCCGCAGCCCGATACTCCGTCATTGCCGTATCGGTCGTGGCCCCCATCCGAAGTCGGTCCGGCCCAGCCACCGAGACGATGACCGCGGGAGCGAGGCGGTCGACCATCTGGTCGAGCAACGCCCGCTTCCCTTTGAACAGCGGGGTCCAGTACCGGCCCTTCAGTCGTTCGAGCGGTATCGTCTGGATGCCTCCGAGGGGAGGTGCAGCTGCCGGTGGAACGAACCGCTCCACAAAGGCTCGTTCAAAGGCCCCGCGTGCGGCTCCCCACGCGAGCATCGCCTTGGAAGGCGGCAGTTCCTTCGGTTGCCGAAGCAGGCCGCTGAGATCGTTGGGTAGGTGCGCTGGATGTTCCCAATCGAGTCCGCTTTGCACCGCGACAAAGACACCAGCGTCGAGTTCGGGATACAAGCGCACCGACGCCCCGAACCGTCCCACGCCTCCGTCGTGGCCGATCGCCCTCCGGCCGCCGAGATACGACTCGTAAATCACTCGGCCGAACGCCGGGAGGCGTGGGTCGAGTTTGTTGAGGGTGAAGTCGGTGAACGCGGTGAACGCCCGGGGCGAGAGGATCTCGTGACCGTCCAGGCGCCCCCCGGCCAGCAGGGCCAGCAGCAACCGGCTCATGTCCCCAGCCGTCACGGTCATATCGCCGGATGGCCGAAGCGGTGCCACGATCAGCTCGTAGGGGCAACTCTGGTATGCCGTCTCCTTATTCTCGTCAGCGCACCCAACCATCTCGGGAACTCGGTCCCTCGGCAAACCGGCCACGGAATGGGTCATGCCGAGGGGTTCGAGGATCGCCGTGCGAACCAGGTCAGGATAGGACATGCGGTTTGCCGCGGCGGCCGCGAACCCCATCAACCCCACGCCGTTGTTATCGTAGGCGCTGACACCTCCTGGGCGTTGGGTCCGCCAGAAGCGCCGGCCGGTTTCAGCGGCGTCCATCTGAGCGTCGTCGTCGTAGCTGGGGTAGAAAAAGCTGTAGGTCCAATCGAACCGGCCGGCGTGCAGCCGGAGCAGATCGGCCATCGTCACCGGTTCGGCGAAGCGGTCATGGACCTGAACGTTGACGTTTCGGAGGTAGGTGTTGATGTCCGCCAGGGAATCGATGACTCCGCGATCCATCGATTGCAGGGTTGAGATGGCGGTAAACAGCTTGGTGACCGACCCAATCCGGAAGAGGGTCGCGTCGGGATCGACCGGGCGCCGGGTCTTGGGATTGGCGAGGCCATAGCCCCTCTCGAGCAGGATCTTTCCGTGAGAAACCACGACCACCACGGCGGCTCCGCCCACGGCCTCCGCACCTCCGAAGGCCGCGTCGGCGATCTTGCGGACGGAATCCGCCCTCAGTTCCGCTACCTGCTGATCCTGTGCGGGAAGGCTGCTGGCCGCACCCGCAACCAATCCAAGGACCAGTCCAAGGCATTGCAGGCAGTTCGGTGGGGTTATCACTGGAGACCCGGGGGTAGATGTTTGGCGATTGCCGCATGCATCGGTCGGCCTGGGCGCGAACACTGTGTGGTATGATCGGGCCTCCGCCGCTCCCTGACAAGATCCCGCATGCCCTTGCGAGGTGGTAATGGAGTAGATATTCTACATCCATAGGAAGTAGAGCACCTACATCCATCTGCACGAGTTCTGTCAAATGCCCGCACCTCCACGGTACCGCGATCGGCTCGAACTCCTTCAAGGCACCCTCGATCTGCTCATCCTGCAGACCCTGCGGTGGGGGCCGCAACACGGCTATGGCCTCACCCAGATGATCCGCGTCAACTCCCGAGACGCACTGCAAGTCGATACCGGCTCCCTCTATCCGGCCCTGCACCGATTGGAACGCCAGCGCTGGATTCGGGCGGAGTGGGGGGTGTCGGAGAACAAGCAGCGAGTGCGGATCTATCGCCTCACAGCGACCGGCAAGAAACAACTGGCGGCGGAGCGCTCCCGGTGGGCCCAGCTATCGGAGGCGATTGCCGGTGTACTCAATCCCGTCCGGGAGAGCGAGGCGTGAAATTGCCTTGGTGGGGTGGTTGTCCCGCAAGGCCTTCTTGCAGCGCGTATGAGACGGCGGATTTAGATTTGCACGCAGGGCACGCTCTCGCTCAAACATTTCCGATTCCGCGGCAGAGGCCATTCGCGTGAACTACAATGTCCGACTCGAACACCTCAACAGTCGTCCGCTTGCGATCGTGCGCCGTCGCGCGGGACTTCAGGAACTCTCCAAAGTCGTTCCACAGGCCTGTGGAACGGTGTGGAACATCGTTCGCGCGCACCATGTTGCCGGGGTTGGTCGGCATGTCGCCGTTTACTTGGACGATCAGATCAACCTTGAGATTGGCGTCGAGGTAGACTCCCCGTTCGCCGAGTCCGGCGAGGCTGTCCCCTCGGCCACCCCGGGCGGCCCCGTTGCCACAACGACCCATTTCGGACCCTACGGCCTCCTCCACAAGGCACATGAGGCGATTCGACTGTGGTGCCGCAACAACGGGTATACTCTGGCGGGCCCCAATTGGGAGATTTACGGTCACTGGAAAGACGAATGGAACAGCGACCCCACCAAGATCTACACCGAAGTCTTCTACCTGCTTGTTGCGGATGGGAGTTCAGCTGCATGACCCGTGCTGGCCTTAACTCGACGGATCGAACGCTCGCCCGCGGGAAGGTGGGAAATATGTAGGGGCTCCGCATGCCGCACCCCTACGACGGTTCGCGGGCCACAAGTGAGGAATCAGGGATGACGATATCTGTCTTCGTCGGCACCAGCGTCGACGGCTTCATTGCGCGACCGAACGGCGACCTCGACTGGCTGCCGGCGGGTGGCGGCGAACCCCACGGCTACGACGAGTTTATCGCAAGCGTCGATGCGATCGTCATGGGTCGCAAATCCTTCGAAATGGTTCTGACCTTTGACCCATGGCCCTACGGTGACAAGCGCGTCGTGGTCTTGAGTAGTCGCCCCGTCGACTTGTCCGGGGCTGTCGGAGGCGTGGTCGAACAGATGGCCGGCCCTCCGGCCGAGATCGTTGCGCGGCTCGCTGCGAGCGGGGCCTATCACCTCTACATCGACGGTGGCATCACGATTCAGCGGTTTCTCCGGGCGGGGCTCATTCAACGCCTTATTGTCACTCGGGTGCCGGTCCTCATTGGAGACGGGATCCCTCTCTTCGGTACCCTACCGCGTGACGTTCGGCTCCGTCACGTAATGACGCGGCACTATCCGAGCGGCTTGGTTCAAACCGAGTACTCCACCATCGAGACCCCCGAGTGAACCAACATGTGCGCCACCTTCTCATTGCCCTAGCCCTCTTGCTTGCGGGCGCCTGCCGACCCGACCACCCCGCAGGGCCGACAACCGTCTATGCCTACACCAGTCCGCTCTGGTACGAGGAGATCGGGCGTTACTTCCAGGTGTCGCCCACGGGAACGCGGGCCATTTATGGTTCCGGAGTCCGCGGCCGCCTGATCGATTTGACGAACGGCACGCTCGACTCCGCGGGCTGGCGGACGCCGTCAGGCACGGGTCCGCAGTGCGGCCTTCGACCCGCGGGGCGGAATGGTCCGGCTCGTCGCCAACGATAGTACCGGAACCCTCGCCTGGCGCCCGGACGGGGCCGCACCACCGCTTTCGGTAGCGGCGGGGGCACTCCCTCGATGGTCTCCTAATGGGACCCGACTGGCATCGTTCCAGCCGGGCGATACCGTCGTCACTCTCCTCGCGGGCGGCACCACGCGAGTCGTCAGGCTTGATGGTGCGGTGACCGGATTGAGTTGGACCCCGGCCGGCGACGGACTATATGCCACCATACTGCACGACGATGGTGCCACGAGCTTGGTCCGGATCGACACGGTTGGCACGGTTGCGTTCGTCCGCGATGCCCTGGATGCATCGCCAGCATTCAACACCATCGCGATCCCTCCCGACGGGCGCACGGTATATCTCGCCCTCGCCGGGGACAGCCTTCCCAACGTCAAAGTGCGGCACGACCCCGAGGCGCCGCACCGCGATCTGGATATCTTTTCCATGTCGCTCCCCGACGGCCGGCTTCGGCGAGTCGCGGGCACCGTCGGCGACGACTTCGCGCCAGTGCTGGCGGACGGCGCGCTCTACTGGACCCACAATGATCCCAGCGCGGAGGTCGTCGTCTTACCGATCGCGGGTGGCGAACCGCACGCGATCGCGGATCACGGATTTTTTCCGCGTTGGAGCCCCGATGGGCGCGCGGTTGCCTTCACGAGGGGTTATTTCCGCATCGCCGACTACGGATTGGACATGGACGGCTGGGTCGTCGACCTCGACACCGCGGGCAAGGCCACCGGGCCGCCACGAGCCTGGATTACGGGTTTCGGCGAAGATATGGGGCCGGTCTGGTCTCCGGACGGCAGATGGGTCGCCTACCACTCGCACCGCTCGGCGACTCCGGTCCCTCTCTATGCGTCGCCCGGCCGCACCGACGACCAGTGGTTGCGGCTGACGGCAGGCGGTCCCGAAATTCGCGTCACCGACTTTGGCTTCGAGGTGGGCCCGCCGGTCTGGGCGCCGGACGGGCGTCGACTGCTCTTCGATTCATGGGAGCACGACGGCATACCGCGCATGGCAAAGCTGTGGATCACGACCATCGACCCGGCAACGGGAAAAGCCCTCGGCTCCAAGAAGGTCCCATTGCCGGTCGGGGTCCTCGGCGTCAATGGCGAAGCGTGGTCGCCGGACGGTACCACGATCGCCTTCGTTCAGCGGATTGACGAAACCCATCAGGCGCTCTGGACCGTTCATCCGGATGGAGGCGGCGCCCACCGGCTCGCCGAGTTCCCCGGTTTCACCATTGGCGGCCTCGGTTGGACGCCCGATGGCCGCACCCTTGTTTACGCCGCGGTCGCCGGCGACCATATGGAGATTTTTGGCATTGGTGCGACTGGCGGTGCGCCATGGCAAATTACCCATGGCACGGTGAACGCCATGCATCCTCAGGTTTCTCCGGATGGTCGCCTCCTCGCGGCCAGCCGCATCCCGTGGCGCAAAGAGTTGCGACGGTTGCAGCTGCCGTAGCGAGGCGACGCTACTGCACCTCGCCCAGGTATTTGTCCAGCCAACCGAGGACCGCCTTCACCATCTCGGTCCGCTGAGACCTGACGTCATGCGGTGTTTCGAGCACGACATGTTGCTTGTCCGCGGCCGGCGTCCCGAGCATCCGGAACAGCGGCACCTGCGATCGCTCCAGAGAGAAACTGAAATCATACCGGCCGTTCACCATCAGCACCGGCTTCTTCAGGCGGGGGGCGAAGTCAGCCTGGTCCCGACCTGGCTGCGCCGGTCCAAGGAAGAAACCGCCGTCCAAGAAGACCATGGTTCGAAACTTGTCTTGCAGCAGCGTTGCATAGATCACCCCATCCGCCGCGCCCCAACTGACCCCGAGGTAGCCGAGCCGGCCCTTGTCGATGTCCGGTCTTGTTTCCAAATAGTCGATTGAACGCGCCAGGTCCTTGAAGGTATTCACGGTGACATCCATTCCCGTGGACGCTCCGGGCAGCACGCGCCGGACCTGTCGTTCGTAAGTGCCCAGATACACCGGATAGAGAACGGCCCGCCCGCTCTGGATGACATAGTCGATGAAGGCCATGTCGCCTAACGCATGGCTGTCGTCCAGGTAGAGCACCCGGGCGCTCGGGAAGAAGACCACCGTCTGGTACGGCGGTTTGACCCGTTTGGGCAGAAACAGATAGGCCGGAACTCGCAGGTTCAAATAGGCGGCGTCAAAGGTGACCTTCTCCTTCCGCCAGTCCGGGGTCTCCTCCACGACCGAGTCTACTCGGGCATTCAACGGCATTTTTTCGTAAGCGTACATCTCCCGGTAGGCGCGGAGGACGACGACCCTGAAGGTGTCGATGCCTACTTTGCATCCATTCAACCCGAATTGGCAGGTTTGCCTGGCGAGTATGCATTGCCGTCCGGCCGGCTCCTACTGGCGGTCTGCGACGGCAACGTGGTAGGAATGGTCGCCATGCGCGGCCTTGGCGGCGGCACCTGCGAGATGAAGCGCATGTTCGTCGACACCACGTTCCACGGTACGGGCGTCGGACGCGCCCTTGCTGAAGCGCTTATCTCCGAAGCGCGAGACGCAGGCTATGCACGCATGCGCCTGGACACGGGCCTCCGGCAGATTGCAGCGATGGGGCTCTACAAGAGCCTCGGGTTCAAGGAGATTCAGCCGTACTACGACATCTCGGAGGAACTGCGAGCAGATCTCACCTTCATGGAGCTTGCACTATAGCCTCAGCCAGCCGACCACGCGTGATGTCTTCCCCGCGAGGCGCCGTTGCTCGACGATATCCAGCGGTGACCTATCCCGGCGCGAACGAAACGGCCGAGGCCGGCACGAGCCGATGGGTGTGTCCCAACTCGCGCCGACCTCAGGAGTCGTTCAGAATTGTGATTACTCTCCGCCTTCCTCCGGGTCGCCACCCTTCCTTCTTCCCCCCCTGACATCCATGGCCTTGGACTTCGCGTCCAGATCCCTGAGGGTCGGCTTCGCGAGCTTCACCTTCTTGATCGGCTCCCCATTGGCGGTCGTCGTGCGTTTCCTAGTCATCTTGGTGCTCTCCTTCCCATTGAATGAAGACGTCCCTCTGATGATCGGACGCCGGTGGGGTGAACTCCATCGGGTCTCGCGGTGACACCGGAAGTCATCGTTGCCTCACGAGATCGGTGGCTGGTACTGGGGTCGGAAGACCAGAATCGTGCGTCTGTCCGTCTCCACTCATTACATCGTATTTTGGGGGGCGAATGCGACATCGAGAGCCGCGTGGGGGGACCTCTGAAGGGTCTCGTCATTGGGTGGACCGACGCGGGGCGCTTCTTAGATCGCCGCGGCAGACCTAAGATTCTAACGCGTCACGGTCAGACCTGATGTCCCGAAGCCGAGGAATGGGAAGCCGGCAATCATGACTCTTCCGCCCCTGGCCCTTGCCGTCATCTTGCTTCGGCTGCTTTCGGATAGTGTGATGGCCCCCGAGCCGCAGCCGATTCTGCTATGGCCCAACGGCGTAGGGCAATGCGCTCGTCGATGTGCAGAGGGCGATCCGCATGGTCCGCAGCCGGGCTTCCGCCTGGCATGTCGCAGTCGACAGGATCGGCGTGATAGGCTTCTCGGCCGGCGGAGAATTGGCCGCATTGGCAGGCACTCGGTTTGACAACGGGACGCCAGGTTCCGAAGATCCGGTGGACCGTGAAAGCTCCAAGCCTGCGTTCATGAGCCTGATCTATCCGTCGATTCCGGGTGGCCTGAATTGGTCGGAAGGCACTCCACCGGTCTTCCTCGCCTGTGGTGAAAACGACTCCCCTGCGATTTCCGAAGGGGTTCTCGGACTGTATAGCGCGGTCAGACATGCGGGCGGATCGGCCGAAATGCACATTCTTGCCGGCGTCGGCCACGGCTTTGGCATTCGCGACAACAACCCGCCCGCCGTGGCCAACTGGCCCTCCCTGTTTTTCGAGTGGCTCGTTGCGCGCCGCATCCTGGTGAGCCGATCGGCCGAGGCAGAGATCAGCTCGCAGATGCGCAACGGCATCGCAACCGCAAGACCGGTGTCCATCTACTCCATCGCTGAACGGGAGATCGCGGCGCAGAAGGCGTTAGACCTGGCCGCACCACCGGCACTCGGCGCGTCCGTATCGCTGACGCCGAACGCCCCGTACGGCCGAGACGACGCCCATCTGTCGTTCTGGAAGGCGGCCTTTGTTCTCGGAACGTCAAGCGGTGGCGAGGCCGGTGTCAATTTCTGGGGTATCCACAACGAAGGCCATGTGAATGTCGGGTTCACGTCGGCAGCCGCGACGCCCTATCTTCTGGATTGCCGCCTGCTGTCAGCCGGAAACATTACATACAAGATCTATGGTGGTGAGAACGAAAGCCTTCGTGGACACGGCCAGGCCGCCCTGATCGACAATCATTTCATGTTGCTGGTGCCTGTCTCCGAGCCGGGCGACGTGATCTCCGTAGAGCTTTGGCCCACACCAGTAGCGGAGACGCTGGGCTTTCTTGGCTGCGATCTCAGTGTAGCCGCAACGCTATGAAAGCAGTGAATCGGCGTGCCGAGCGTGCGAGTCGCCTCGTCGAGGACGAATTCAATCCGACTGCGGGCCGATTAGCAAGGCACCCTACACCCGGGAGGAAATGCCGTGGCCAGGAAAGACGATAAACTCAAGCGCAGCGTCTACGAGGACAAACTCGCCGCACTGCACTTCGAACTGGTCAAGATGCAGTACTGGATCAAGGAGACCGGCCAGAAACTTGTCCTTGTGTTCGAAGGCCGCGATGCCGCCGGGAAGGGGGGCGCCATTAAGTGCATTACCGAGCCCCTCAATCCCCGCGGCTGCCGGGTCGTTGCCCTGGGCACTCCCTCCGACCGAGAGAAGACGCAGTGGTATTTCCAACGCTACGTGGCGCACCTTCCCGCCGCCGGCGAAATTGTCCTCTTCGACCGCAGTTGGTACAACCGGGCCGGGGTGGAACATGTGATGGGATACTGTAGTGATGAGGAATACACGGAGTTCATGCGGGCCTGCCCCGAGTTCGAACGCATGTTGGTGCGCTCAGGGATCACACTGTTGAAGTATTGGTTCTCGGTCAGCGATGAGGAGCAGGAGCGCCGTTTTGAAGAACGGGCGGGTAACCCCGCGCGGCGGTGGAAACTGAGTTCCACGGACCTTGAATCCATGGCCAAATGGGTGGACTACTCCAAGGCGAAGGATGAGATGTTCCGACAGACGGACATCAAGCAAGCCCCGTGGTGGACTGTGGAGGCCGACGACAAGCGCCGAGCGCGCCTCAACTGCATCGCCCATCTTTTGGGTTCGGTCCCCTACCACGATGCGACGCCGCCACCGCTCGAGCTTCCGACCCGCCGGCCACCCCAGGGCAAGTACATCCGGCCCCCGAAGGTGGAACAGAACTTCGTACCCGAGCTGGAGATATGACTCCCGCGTGAACCGCTGCGTGTTACATCAGGTCCCCGAGTAAGGAGGCGTCTCCTGCACCTGAAATTCGCTCCGATGATGCTGGTCGTAGGTCTCGTCTTGCTCACTCCGTCGTTGTTAGCTCGGGGCACTCAGGCTGCGGATCAGCAAGCTGCTCCGGCCAAGACCGGAGTCGATTCTGCAAGCTTCCCGCACTTCGATCGCGTCCTTCTGCTTGAGACGACCGCCGATACCTCCGCCAACGTGAGCATCGGTGATCTGAATGGAGACGGCAATCTCGACATTGTGCTCGTCAGGGAACGACATTGGCCCGGGAGGAGTCGAATCTTCCTCGGCGACGGCCGAGGCCACATACTGGCCGCCTACAATCTCGGCGATGCAGCGTAACGCTCGTACTCTGGGCGGCTGGTCGACATTGACGGGGATGGCGATTTGGACGTGGTGCTCAGCAATGACACCCCAGATCCGAAGGTCATCTACCTGAATGATGGGAAGGGCCACTTCCACATCGGCTCAACCTACGGCCGGCCAGAGTGGGAAACGAGGAATGCGAGCATAGCCGATCTCAACGGCGATGGCCGACCCGATATCATTGTCGCGAATCGGACGGAAGCATGGATATGGCCTTTGGCGCGCTGGCCGACCCCACTCGCCGCGGGATCCTCAAGCGCCTGGGACGTTCGGACGCCGCGATCACCGAGCTCGCCGACGCGTTCGACATGACACTCACCCGAGTGAAGTAACACGTGCACGTGCTCGAGGCGGCCGGACTCGTCACCACCGAGAAGGTCGAGCGGGTGCGTCACTGCCGGCTCGGGCCCCGCCAGCTGAATGATGCGGCCGAATGGATCGCCGCCTGTCGGCGGTCGCTTGAAGACCGCCTCGACCGGCTCGGGGAGTTCCCCGAGCCTACCAAGGAGAGCGCATGACACCAACCATGAAGCCCACGCCCGGCCCGCGGGCCACCATCACCACGCCATCCGATCGCGAAATCCGTATCGAACGGACGTTCCATGCCTCGCGCGACCGCATCTGGAAGGCCCTCACCGATCCCGCTCTCGTGGCGCAGTGGTGGGGCCCCAACGGGAGCAGGGTCGAGATCGAGCGGATGGAGGTCCGGCGCGCGGTGGTCACTGGCGGTTCGTCGAGCATGGGGCGAAAGGCGCCGATGGGTTTGAGGGCCGGTATCGCGAAGTCACACCACCCGAGCGTCTGGTGTATTCGTTCGAGTGGGACGGCATGCCAGGCCACGTGGTCATCGAAACGCTGACTCTGGAGGACCTGGGCGACGGGCGCACGCGCCTCGTGGCGTTGATGCTGTGCCACACGAGCGGGGAGCGCGACGGCATGTTACACTCCGGCATGGAGGGCGGGGTCAACCAGCACTACGACGCTCTGGACCGTGTGCTCGCGACAATCGAGTAGAGCGGGCTCCCGGTGGAATGCGGCCGTCGCCAGGAGGAGACCAAATGGGCAAAGTCGTTGTGATTACCAATGTCACGCTCGACGGCGTGATGCAGGCACCCGGACGGTCCGACGAGGACCGCCGCGGCGCCTTCGAGCACGGCGGCTGGGCCACCCCCTACGCCGCCATGCAGCATATTGGAGGAAGCATGGCCGCGGCGGGGGCCTTGCTTCTGGGCCGATGGACCTACGAGGACTTTTTCGCCGTCTGGCCCCAGCGGAAGGAGAACCCCTTCACGGCGGTGTTGAACAACATGCAGAAGTATGTTGCCTCGACGACGCTGAAGGAGCCGCTCGCCTGGATGAACTCGACGCTCCTCGAAGGCGACGCCGCCGAGGCCGTGGCCAAGCTCAAAGGGAAGCTGGGCAAGGATCTGGTGATACTCGGCAGTGGAGTGCTGGTGCAGTCCCTGATGCGGCGCAACGTCGTGGACGAGTTCGTCGTGCTAATACACCCGCTCGTGCTCGGCTCTGGACGCCGGCTCTTCACCGACGGCGGGGCAGGCGCCACGCTCCGGGTGGTCGACAGCAAGACGACGACCAACGGCGTGGTGATCGCGACTTATGAGCCAGCCGATGGGCGATCCGATCCCGGTCCCTCGGCCACCTGAAGTAGGGCGGGAAGATGTCCAAGCTACGCCTCAAGATCTCGATGTCCCTCGACGGGTTCGTGGCCGGCCCCAGTCAAAGTGTGAACCATCCTCTCGGCATCGGCGGCATGCGCCTTCACGAGTGGGTCTTCCCGCTCGCAGCCTGGCGAGCGATGGCCGGCCTGGAAGGCGGAGAGATCAACGATAGCAACCGGGTGGTGGAGGAGTCGCTTGTCAACATTGGAGCCACAGTGATGGGGCGCAACATGTTTGGCGGCCACCCTGGCCCGTGGGATGCCAAGAACCCGTGGAACGGATGGTGGGGAGTCAACCGGCCGTTCCATCACCCGGTGTTCGTGCTCACGCATCACGCACGCGAGCCGCTTGAACTTGAAGGTGGGACGACCTTCTCGTTCGTCACCGATGGCTTCGAGACTGCGCTCGAGCGAGCGCAGCGAGCCGCTGGTGGCGAGCCCCACTACGACGGATTCCCGGCCGTTCTGCTTCGGCTGCCGGCGGTGACCGCCCGCGAACTCCGGCCGCTGATAACGGAGGCGTGGCGCTCTCAGGCCCCGAAGGAACTCGTCACGAACACCCGAGGAAGGTGGTTCGAGGGTGAGTGAATCGGTCATCAACGTGTCGGAGCTGACGCGCCGCTTCGGCGCCAAGACGGCCCTGGACTCGGTGAGCTTGGTCCTTCCACGCGGGGCGGTCTACGGTCTCGTCGGCGCAAACGGGGCCGGCAAGACGACCCTCATCAAGCACATTCTGGGCCTGCTCCGGACGGAAAGCGGCTCGGTGCGCGTGTTCGGCCTCGATCCCGTCACCGACCCGGTCGGCGTCTTGTCACGGATCGGCTACCTCTCGGAGGAGAATGATCTCCCCGGCTGGATGCGGGTTGACGAGCTCATTCGCTATTCGCGCGCGTTCTATCCCGCGTGGGACGACGGGTACGCGGAGGAACTCCGGCGGACGTTCGATCTCGGCCCCGCGACGAAAATCAAGAACCTCTCCAAGGGACAGAGGGCGCGGGCAGGACTGCTGATCGCACTGGCCTATCGGCCCGAATTGTTGGTGTTGGACGAACCCTCGTCCGGCCTCGACCCCATCGTTCGCCGCGACATACTTGGTGCCGTCCTTCGCACCATCGCCGGCGAGGGCCGCACCGTGCTCTTCTCGTCGCACTTGTTGGAGGAGGTGGAGCAGGTCGCCGATCATGTCACGATGATCGGCGAGGGCAGGATCGCCCTCAGCGCACCGCTGGACGACATCAAGGCAACGCATCGATCCCTCGACGCGGCGTTCCTCGCCCATGTCGGGATGCCCGTCGCGTCCGCCCCGGACCCGTAGCGCATGCGTTCCCCCGCCCTCGCCATCGCCTGGGAATTTCGTCAACGGCATCGCTGGGGACTCATCGCCCTGGCCGGCTACCTGCTCGTCCTCGGGACGATCAAGCTCCTAGTCCTCGCGCCGGGGCAGCGCGTCCACCTGGATACGCCCCTGAGTTTTGCGTTCGTGGTGGTTGTGCCCCTGACGGCGACGTTCACCTACTTCCTGGCGGTGTTCAGCTTCGGCCTCGCCGGTGACCTGGCCGCTCGCGAATCGATCTACCCCGCCCGGATGTTCACGCTGCCGGTAACCACCGCCGCCCTGGCCGGGTGGCCGATGCTGTATGGCACGGCGGCCATGGCGATCCTGTGGCTAGCGACGCGGCTTTTCGCGGTGTGGCCGTCGGGAATCGACGTGCCTTTGATCTGGCCGGCGCTGGGGGCCGCGGCACTTCTTGCCTGGACCCAGGCGCTGACGTGGATGCCGTACCCTTTGCCCGGGCTGCGCGTCATCGTTGCCGTGCTGTGGCTGGGGGTGATAGACAGCGTCGTTCTCCTGGCGCTCCGTTACAACGCCACCGAGCCTGTGATGTTGGCCATCCTCGTGCCGCAGGTTCCCCTCGCGTACCTCGTCGCGCGCTTCGCCGTCGCACGGGCTCGTCACGGCGACGTGCCCGATTGGCGGGGAGTATTCGCTCGCCACAGACCGGTGGCGGCCGTCCCGCCACGCCGGCGACGCCCATTTCAATCGCCCGCCCGCGCTCAAGCGTGGTTCGAGTGGCACCGGCACGGCCGATCGCTCCCGGCGTTGGTTCTTATCCTTCTGCCGTTCGAGCTGGCCCTATTGTTCATCGCTGGAAACACGCCGGCACTCGTCCTCTCCATCGTGCTCGGCGCGCTGCTCACTCCACCCTTCATGGCCGGATTCGCCGCCGCGACGGTGCGCAAATCGAGTCCGTCCGCGACCGATTCTCATGGCGTGCCGCCCTTCATCGCGACACGCCCGCTGACCAATGCCGCGCTCATCACCGCCACGCTCACGGCATCCATCAGGAGCACCCTGGCGGCGTGGCTCCTCGTGGTTCTCGCCATCCCGGTGGCCCTCTGCCTGTCGGGCACCGGGCCGTTGGTGATCGAACGAGCGCGTCGTCTAGTCGAAACCGTAGGAGCACCCCGGGCAACCGCGTTCGCGCTGCTGGTGGTCGCGGCACTGATGGCGTCCACCTGGAAGCACCTCGTGCAGAGCCTTTACATCGGCCTGACGGGCCGAGACTGGGTCGTCAAAGCGAGCGTGTTTCTCACCCTATTTTTCCTGACCGTCCTCGCGCTAATCGGCGTATGGATCGACGAGGACAGGAACATGCGGGCTGTATTGTGGGACGCCCTGCCCTGGATCCTCGTTGTTTTGGTCTCTGGCAAGATGTTCGCCGCCGCCTGGGTCGCCACGCGCCTGTATCGCAGCCGGGTGATCAGCGACCGCACGCTGGTGACCGGCGCAGCTTCTTGGTGTGTGGGCGTGCTCGCGCTCTACGGCCTGCTGGGTTGGCTTGTCTCCGGGCCGCTCCCCCCGCGCTACTTTCTTCTGCTCATCGCGATCCTCGCGATCCCGTTTGCGCGACTCTCCGCGGCACCGCTGGCGCTCGCGTGGAATCGGCATCGGTGACCTCAATGGCCGTTCGGCGTCCACAATGAAGAGCCGGCGGACGGTTCTCGTCGCCGTACTGATTCTCATAAGTCTGCCGGTGGTGCTGACGGTCATAGAGGCGGCGGCGTTCCACGTCCGGAATCGAAACAACGGCACCATCGTCTCCTCGGGCCTAAGGCGGGAGTACCTGCTGTATGTCCCGCGGAGCTATGACCGCACCAAGCCGACACCGCTCGTCATCAGCATGCATGGCGCGGGACTCTGGCCGACCGCTCAAATGGAAACGAGCCGATGGAACGAGTTGGCCGAGCGCGAAGGGTTCATTGTCGTGTACCCGTCGGGGAGCGAGGGCGACGGGCCCAGGGTCTGGCACGCAGACGGCGGCGTCCGCCTCAGTCGGGATGTCCGATTCATCGCGGAGTTGATCGACACCCTGGAGGCGACCTACAACATCGATCCGGCGAGGATTTACGCCAACGGGCTTTCCAATGGGGGAGGCATGTCGTTTGTCCTGTCCTGCACCCTGTCCGACCGGATCGCCGCGGTCGGAATGGTGGCGTCCGCGCAGCTCCTGCGGTGGGGCTGGTGTACCGACCCGCGGCCGGTGCCGATGATCAACTTTCACGGGACCGCTGATCCCGTCACTCCCTACCACGGCGGCCAGACCTGGGTTGCCCCCGACACGTTTCCGCCCGTCCCAACCTGGACGGCGAACTGGGCTCGGAGAAACCGGTGCGGACCGAACCCCGTCGAATCCGTCGTGGCGGCCGACGTCACGCGCCTCGAATACACGGACTGTGCGGACGGCGCAGCCGTTGTGCTCTACACGGTCAAGGGCGGAGGCCATTCCTGGCCTGGTGGCAAACCGCTGCCGGAATGGTTCGTCGGGCCCACCAGCAACGGCGTTGACGCGACCAGGCAGATGTGGGCATTCTTTCGTGACCATCCGCTTCGAGCGGCGCAGGCTGCGGCGCGGCACGAATGAGGCGGCGTTCGGAGATTGTGCGGCGAACCGCTGCAACCTTCGGGGTCGCCGCGCCCCTCACACGAGCTTGAAGCCGACGAGCCCTGAGGATGTTTGACGGGTGGGCGTCGTCCGCTCGTCACACCATGCAACGCGACAGGAGTATGACGTGAGTATCGAGCAACCAAACCAAGGTGAAGCTCCCCCGCACGCTCAACTGATCCAGATGAGTAGCGCCTATTGGATCTCCAAGGTGGTTTACGCCGCAGCCAAGCTGGGGCTGGCCGATCAGCTTGCGGCTGGACCCAAAAGCGCCGCCGAGCGGGCCGGCCCTACTCACACCCATGCACCCGCATTGCACCGGCTGATGCGCACCCTGGCAAGCCTCGCTCGGCAGCCCTTTGTTCGTTGCCGCTTTCGAGGAGATCATGCATTGCCTGGAAACCGGTGGCACCGGCTTCGAGAAGGCGATGGGAATGCCGATCTTCGATTACCTCGGTCGACATCCTGCGGAGGCGTCGTTGTTCAGCGAGACGATGGTCGGCTTCCACGGTGCCGAGCCATCGGCTGTTGCCGCTGCATACGATTTCTCGGTCTTCACAACCGTGGTGGATGTAGGCGGCGCTACCGGCAACATGCTGGCTGCAATCCTCGCCCGCCACGCCGGACCACGGGGCGTACTGTTCGATATGCCCCATGTTGTGGGCGACGCGCCCACATTGCTGAGCGCACGTGGCGTGGAGAAGCGGGTGACGATCCAGGCCGGCGATTTCTTCAAAGGCGTCCCCACTGGGGGCGACGCCTACGTGTTGTCGCATGTCATCCATGACTGGAACGAGGAGCAGTGCCTCACCATCCTCGGCCATTGCCGCAAGGCCATGAAACCGGACGGCAGACTGTTGATTGTAGAGATGGTGCTGCCCGCTGGCGACGCGCCACACCCGGGCAAGGTGCTGGACATGGTGATGCTGGTGGTGCCGGGAGGTCAAGAGCGCACGGAAGCCGAGTACACGCCCCTTCTCTGCAAGTCGGGGTTCCGCCTCACTCGAGTCGTGCCCCCCGATTCGGCAGTGAGCGTAGTAGAAGCCGTTCCGGCGTAGTCTACCTACCGAGGTCCAGCCTCCCGATTCGACCGGTGCCGCTCAGTGCCAGCCAGATCTGACCTCGGTTGGGGTCACTCACCATATGGCGGACGATAGCGCCCTTGGTCGGGAGCGGTACCGTTTCCATGCGTTCGGTTTTCGGATCGAAGGCGATCATCTGGCTTGACTGGGCTTCGTTGTACCAGATCCGGCCGTCGGCGCCAATCGCGATTCCGTAAGGCCCGGCGCCGGCCGAAACCGATTTCCACTCCTTGAACGTCCCGGTCTTGGGGTCGAGGGCTCCGAGGAACCCGCGCTCGTAGTCGGTGTACCAAACGATGCCGTTCGCCGCCACTTGGAGGCGCCGGGGACGGGCGCCGGGGTCCGGAATGACGTATTCGCGAATGGCGCCAGTCGTGGTATCGACCCGGCCGAGCTTGTTGGTCCCAAGGAAAGCGATCCAGACCGACCCATCGGGCGCGCCGCGCATGCCGTATGGGATCGACTTTGGCGTAAGCGACTCGAAGGTCCGGACCTTCCCGGTTTTCGGGTCCAACCGGCCGTAAGTGTTGTTGTTGGCGTCAGTGAACCAGATCGTCCCGTGCCACACGATCGGGGTGTGGGGATTCCGGGTTGCTGAAGGAAGCGGAAACTCGGTGATCTGGTTGGTCGCCGGGTCCAGACGTCCCAATTTGCCCACCGCCTGTGCGGTGTACCACACCATGCCGTCCGGTCCGACCTCAATGCCGTGCGGACCTGATCGCGGCGTCGGGGTTGGAATGTCCGTGATCTTGCCGGTCGCAGGATCAAGTCGGCCGATGAAGCTATTGGTCTGATCGGTGTACCAGACCACGCCGTCGGCCCCGACAGCGGGATCGTGGGGAAAGGCACCGGTCCGCGGGATGACGTACTCGGTGATAGCTGGCGGGCGCGCGGGTCGGGATGGCGCTGGGTGCTTGACGGTGCGATGTGGGACCACGGAGGCGGCCGCCAGGCCGACGATCAAGCCGATCATGGGAACCTCGAAGCGAAGGGATGAAGCATAGGAAGTTACTCGTGAGCGTTCTTTCGTGCGCATCCGAGGCGGAGAAACTAGCAAGACCAAGCGCGATCCGGTAAGTTGCCGGGTCGCGTGCGACAGCAGGCGAAAACACGAGAATTTGAGGAGAGGCCATGGCAATCACGGCAATTCGCAACGGCAGACGCCGGCCGTGCCGCTGGCTTCCTTCTCTCTGTCTGGCAGCGTTGGCGTACTCCGAGGGTGCCCTTGCCCAGCGCGTGGAATCTCTCGGGCCGGAGGTGCGGAAGTACCTGCGTGTCAGTACGCCGAAAGTCATCCTTGAACACGTCCAGATCATCGATGGCAGTGGAGCCGCGCCGATCCCCGATCAGAACATCGCCATCGAGGCGGGTACTTTCCCCAGCCCACATCTGGACGTCACTGGTCCCTTTCTCGATGGGCCGGGCAATCCAATCCTCCAGGTGCGCGAGCTCGCCGGACCGGAGGATGCACGCCAGACCGTGGCCTTTTGGGCGGATCGCGGCGTGACCTCGTTCAAGGCCTACACGCATATCACGCGTGATGAGTTGCGCGCGGCGGTCCAGGAAGCTCATCGGCGCGGCTTGAAGGTCACGGGTCACCTGTGCTCCGTCACCTATGACGAAGCAATCGAGATCGGGATCGACAATCTCGAGCACGGATTCTTCGCGAATACCGCGCTGGACCCCGGCAAGAAGCCCGATAGCTGCAGCGAAGCCCAAGGCGACTACACGCTCCTCCACATGAGCCCAGGCAGTGGCGAGGCGAATCGGCTGATCGCAACACTCGTCAGGAATCATGTCGCCATCACGTCGACACTGCCGGGTCTCGCCTCCACGGTGGCGCGCGAGTCAGTGGGCGGTGCGCCTCCGTTGCGGCCTGCGGTGCTGGAGGCGATGGCACCGTTTCTGCGCGAAGCATACGGCTACTGGCGCGATCGACCCAGATCGCCGCAGAGCAACGCCGCCCTCCTGCTCCAGAGGAACATGGACCTGGAACGCGCCTTCGTCGCGGCGGGCGGGCTCTTGCTCGCAGGACCGGATCCGGTTGGCATCGGCGGCCTGCTTCCTGGCTTTGGCGATCAACGCGAGATCGAGTTGCTGGTGGAGGCCGGGTTCACGCCGGTCCAGGCAATCCGCATCGCGACGCTGAACGGTGCCATCTTCCTTGGCCGACAGGAGCAGGTCGGCTCGATCGCGGTTGGGAAGAACGCGGACCTCGTGGTGATGAAAGGTGATCCGGCCACGCGCATCGCGGATATCGAGAACGTCGACATCGTGTTCAAGGACGGCGTCGGATACGATACCCGGAAGCTGCTGGAATCGGTGAAGGGCCGGTATGGCGAGTACTGAGGGTGGCGGTAGCGGACGCCGCTCCAGACCGCCTCGATGTCCGCCGCATCGGGGCCGCCCTCAATATAGGTTCCGAGCCGGTGATCACTGCCGCACGTGCCAGATCTCCGCAACCGGATTCCAAGCAGGTGGGGCGCCTATGAGTCGAGCGAAGGCATTGGCCCCATCCCGCGGTCGGTGAGCCCGATCAGCGAACGCACCCGGAGAACGACACCCATGTCCATCGACCGACGCGAATTTCTGGCCGCCACCGCAGCACTCGCGGCGACCACAGCCATCACCCCGTCCCGAGCCGGAGCAATCACGGACCCCCCCGGAGACGATCCGTTGGGCGTCCGCGGCGACTTTCCCGTCGCCTCCAGTCGCACATACCTCAACTCGGCGTATATCACGCCGAGCCCGCGCCAGTCGATCGCGGCCGGCCAGGCCTTTCTGGAGAGCAAGTCACAGCCGCTGACCGTGGGCGCGCTGTTCGCCAAGGTGGAAAAGGTGCGGGTGCAATTCGCCCGGCTAGTGAACGCTTCGCCCGAGGAGATCGGATTTGTCTACGGAACAACCGAGGGCGAGAACCTGGTGGCCAACACGGTTCCCATGGCGCCGGGCGACAACGTGGTCATCGATGAGCTGAGCTACGAGGGTGCCTTCGTGGTCTACCGTGAGCTGGAGAAGAGGCGGGGTATCGAGCTCAGGATCGTGAGGCATCGGGACGGCGCCGTGCCAGCAAGTGACTTCGAGCCGGTCGTCGATCGCCGCACTCGGCTGGTCTCGATCGCCTGGGTGTCGCACCTAAACGGCTTCCGCCACGAAATGGGCGCGATCGCCGACATCGCGCATGCCCGTGGCGCGCTGCTCCATACCGACGCAATCCAGGCGGTGGGGATGTTGCCGGTGGACGTGCGGGCCGCCGACGTGGATTTTCTTTGCTGTGGGACCTACAAGTGGCTGCTGGGCGGCTTCGGGCTGGCGCCCTTCTATATCAAGCGCGAATTGCTCGATCGCATCCCAATGGACCACTTTGGCGTCTTTCAGGTCTCCAAGGACCTGCCCGACTACCGCTTCGAGTTGGAGACCACGGCTAAACGATACGAGTACGCGACCCTCCCCTTTGCCGAAGTACACCAGTTGGGGGCGGGGCTCGCATATCTGGAGCGCGTTGGCGTGGGACGCATCGAGGAGCACGTAGTGGCCCTCGGGCGGCGGATGCAGGACGGCCTCCTCCGGCAGGGCTACCGGCTCTACACCCCGCCCGGGAACCGCTCCGCGGTGGTGAGCTTCTACTTCACCAAACCGACCGCGGACGTGCGGGCGGCGTTCGAGGCCGCGAAAGTGGACGTCACTGTGCGCGAAGACCATGTGCGTGCGTCTGCGGCACTGTTCAACAACACCGATGAGGTCGATCGCCTCCTTGCCATAACCCAGAGGCTGGTCTAGCCCATGATCCTGACCCGAGCGCGCCCAATGGCCCTTGCCGTGCTGTCGCTGATTCTGGCGGGCAACCTCGAGGCCCAAACTGGAGCGTCGCGCGGGACGGTCGACCCGACCGCCGGTTATACCGCCGAGCAGACGCGGTTTTTCCACCAGCTCTTCGACCTCGGGAACTGGCAAGTCACGACCGACGAGGACTACGCACGGTACACCCTCCTCCGGACGGCGGAGTTCTTCCCGGAGGCCCTCCTCCGGCGCAGCGGCCCCATCACGCGGTTACCGGAAGCCCCTCGGTCGGAGGTAGGGGGAGTGGTGGCGGAGACGCCGGCCTTGGGGAAGCTCACCCTCGATTCGTTCCTCGCCCGCTCTGAAACCGACGGGTTCATCGTGGTCCATCACGGAAGGATCGTCTACGAGCGATACCCCCGAATGCGCCGGAGCGACACCCATCTTTTGTGGTCTATCTCCAAGACCTTCGCCGGTCTCCTGGTCGCCCAGCTCGCGGCCGAGAGGCGGGTAGCAGTGCAGTCACCCATCGAGCAGTACGTCCCGGAGCTCGCGTCGACGGCCTGGCAGGGCACTCGCGTGATCGACATTCTCGACATGGCCTCCGGGATGGACGCGCTGGAGAACGACGAGGCCAACACCTGGGAGCGGCCGGAGCTCGCGGTGTTCCAGTATGAGTCGAGCCTCGGCCTGCTCAAGTGGACCCCCGCGGCGGCGCGCTCCACGCGGGAAATCGTGGCGTCCATCAAGCGGCGACGGCCGAGCGGCGAGGCCTTCGAGTACATGTCGGTGGATACCTTCGTGCTCGCGTGGTTGGTCGAGAGCGTCACGCGGAAACCCTACGCCGCGGTGCTCAGCGAGCGCATCTGGAGCCGCATGGGGGCGGAGGCGGACGGTCTGATCGTTACGTCTCCCCGCACCGGCGCCACCGCCGCTCACGGTGGCATTTCGGCCACGCTGCGGGACATCGCGCGCTACGGGCTCTTGTTCACGCGATCGCGGCCTCTCGGAGCGGCCGACGTGGTGCCCGCGGGATACCTCGATACCATTTTGCGGGGCGGCAGGCCACAGCTGGTCGAGCGCGCTGGCCCGGGGTCCAAGGCCATCGCGACCGATGGAGTAGAGGCGGCCCATCACAACATCTACCAGTGGGACGCAGTCTGGCCGGACGGCGACTTCTTCAAGGCCGGCTTCCGCGGCCAGGGCCTGTACGTCTCGCCGTCCCGCGATCTTGTGATCGCCTACGTGTCATCCGACGGTGAGTTCCAGAAGCGGTACGCACGAGTGCTGGCGCATTCGGGGCTCTTCTAGCGGGGGCCAGTGGGTGATCCGTTCAACCCGTGAAGGATTTTTTCTAAACGCGATCCGTTCGGCAGACTCGACAGGAGTTCGCTATGGCCTTCAAGCCCACGATTTGGTACCCGATCGCCGTCGTGCTGAGCGTCGTCAACTTCATCGCAATCGGGTTCACGGCTGGGCCAGCTCAGCCGTTGCATGGCGCGACTCACGCAGTGCTCGCGCTGGCGTTCGGGTTTTGGGCCCACCGCCTGCGGCGGGGCCCCGCCGTGAGCGAGCTGGAGGCTCGGCTCGAAGGGCTCGAGGTCGAGATGAGCAGGCTCGAAGCGCTTGAAGGCGAGGTGAGCAAGATGCAGCAGGAGCTAAGCGAGACGCAGGAGCGACTGGACTTCGCCGAACGGCTGCTGGCGCAGAAACCAGAAACGCCTCGAGTGGGCCCGCAGATCTAGAGTTCGCCGAGGCTGGTTAGCTCAATAATCGGGGCAACTATGAATCAAATGGGATACGGGAAATGAACGTGCTGACAGGCAACGCTCGCATCAAGCGGGGTTGCGCCGATCGCAGGAATCTCATGTTCAATCGAAAGGACCAGCAATATGGATGGACACCGTTCCAGCCGCATCAACCGTGGGTTCGTTATCCTGATCGTCGCCACCATGGCAATCGGTCCGAAGACTCAGCTCGTCCGCGCTCAGGCCAAGCCCGCGACGCCGGACCTCTCGAGCGTCCGGGCGGCGCTCAAGAAGTACGAGGACCCTTATGTGGCGGTACATGACGGTTACTTCTCGACCGTGGGGTGTGTTGAGATCGCCAAGCCCGGCGCTCCGGGCCACGTCCCCTACAAGCCCGGCGCCATGGGTGTGCATTTCCTCAACGGGGCGACGATCGGCCCGGTGCCTGATCCCGCCAAGCCTCAGGTGCTCCTCTATGAGCCGGACGGCCAGAAGCTCCGTTTGGTCGGGGCCGAGTGGTTCGTGCCGCTGGCCACGGGCGTGAAATCGCGACCGCATCTGTGGGGCCGGCCGTTCGACGGTCCCATGATGGGGCATCCGCCCCTGCTCCCGATGGAGTTGAGCCACTATGATCTGCACGTGTGGCTCTACAAGGCGAACCCGCTCGGCGTGTTTGCGCCAACCAACCCCGACCTAAAGTGCGCTGGTTACGCGTACCACGTCGTCGAGGAGGCGCCGGCGCTGGTTCCGGAGCCAAAGCCGTAGCCGCCAGCCGCAGCCGGTCCCTAGGGCAATCTGATCCTCGATTGGGAACAGGTCGCCCGACGGACCGTTGAACCGTGGCGACCGGAGTTGGAATCCGTCGATGGCGGTGCTCAACTATACCACGACCCGGATCCGTTCCCCCGCGCCCCGGACGCTCTTCGAGCACCGACTGCACGCTGAGGCGGTCACGCGTGGGCTCGCCAGTTCATTCAGCCATCCCGGTAGACGAACGGCGGCGGAGAATATTGTAGAGAGTATGCGGGGCACCTGCCCGACCGTGAGGGACGGCTCGGATCAGTGATCCTAAAAACGTCTAGTCGGACATTATCTGGCAAATTCTTATTTCGTAAGGATTCTTTCCATGTCAAAACACCTGCTGTCGATATTTGTTTGCTGCTTCCTGGTGAGCCCTCTGTCCGCGCAAGCTCCCCAAAACGCGGCTACGGATGATTACAACGGCATCTTCAAAGCAGTCAAATGGAGATCGATCGGCCCCTTCCGTGGTGGTCGTTCGAATTGCGGCACCGGAGTTGTCGGCGACGCACGGACATACTATATGGGGACCACGGGTGGCGGTCTTTGGAAAACAGACGATATGGGAATCACCTGGCGGAATGTCTCCGACGGCTATTTCAAAACCGGATCCGTCGGCGCCGTCGCGGTTGCCGAGAGTGATCCGAATGTCGTTTATGTGGGCATGGGAGAACACGCGGTGCGCGGTGTGATGACTCACCCGGGCGATGGCGTGTACAAGCCGACGGATGCAGGCAAAACATGGAAGAAGATTGGCTTGGACTTGACTCAGCACATTTCGCGCATCGTCATCGATCCCAAAAACCCCAACATCGTTCTGGTCGGGGCCCAGGGCGCCCTCTACGGCCACTCACCGCAACGCGGTGTCTATAAATCCGTCGACGGCGGAGTGAGTTGGAAGAGCGTCCTATTTGTGGACGACAAGACCGGTACCGCGGACCTCTCCATGGACATGAATAATCCGCGCACACTCTATGCGGCGATGTGGGAACACGGCCGGCTTCCCTGGAAGGTGATCTCCGGCGGTCCGGGCAGCGGTTTGTACAAATCCACCGATGAAGGCGATACCTGGGACAAACTGAAAGAAGGACTACCGGAAGAAATGGGTAAGATGTCGATCGCGGTTAGCCGCTCGAATCCGGACAAGGTCTATGCCCTGATCGAAAGCGATTCTGACAAGGAAACCGGTGGCTTATTCGTGTCGAATGACGCCGGCAAGAAGTGGAGCCGGATCACCAATGACCACCGCCTGCTGCAGCGAGCCTGGTATTACATCAAGCTCTTCGTTGACCCGAAGAACGACAATACGATTTATGTGATGAGCGCGCCTGCATTGCGTTCGACCGACGGCGGCAAGACGTGGGAGACCTTGTCCGGCACCCACGGTGACTTTCATGATCTGTGGATCAACCCCGATCACCCCAACAACTTTATCATCTCCAACGATGGCGGCTCGGCGATTACTTTCAACGGGGGCGCAAGTTGGAGCACGCAACTCAACATGCCGACGGCGCAGTTCTATCGGATCAATGTAGACAATCAGTTTCCCTATCGCATCTATGGAGGACAACAGGACAATACATCCGTTTCTATTGCCAGTCGTGAGTTGGGAAGCGGTGGCATTACCACTGCAAGCTGGACATCTTCTGCCGGGGGCGAGAGTGCTTTCCTCGCATTTGATCCCAATGATCCCAAATACGTTCTCGGCGACAGCTATCAAGGAACGATTGACGTCCTCGATGTCAGAGCGCAGGCCGGCACGAATATTATGGCTGCGCCCATCCAGTACGAGGGGATGGATGCGAAAGACATTAAGTATCGATTTAACTGGAATGCTCCAATCATCTGGAGCAAACACGAACCCAATACTTATTACCACGGATCTCAATACTTGCTGAAGACAAGCGATCTGGGTAAGACGTGGAAGGAAGTCTCACCGGACCTGACCCGCAACGAAAAGGAAAAACAGGGCAGAGCCGGCGGGCCTTACACAAACGAAGAGGTCGGTGCGGAAAATTACGGAACGCTGAGTTACATCATGGAGTCACCTCATGAAAAAGGGGTGATCTGGACCGGCAGTGACGACGGACTGGTCTATTTAACCCGAGATGGCGGTGCTAACTGGACGAACGTAACTCCGAAAGGCTTGGCGGAGTGTTTGATCAATGCCATTGAAGTATCCCCTCACGACAAAGCAACTGCCTATATCGCCACCACCCGATATAAATTCAACGACCACAGCCCAGGCTTATACAAAACCACGGACTATGGAAACTCCTGGACCAAGATCGACAATCGCTTACCGGCCAATGCCTTTACGCGGGTAGTCCGCGAGGATGAGGTGCGCAAGGACCTTCTATTCGCGGGTACGGAAATCGGACTGTTCGTGTCGTTGAATGGTGGCCGGGATTGGTCGCCATTCCAATTGAATTTGCCCGTTACTCCAATAACTGATCTCCGGATCCACAAGGGAAACCTGATCGCCTCCACGTCGGGAAGATCGTTTTGGATTCTGGATGATGTGAGTGTCGTTCGTCAGTACAAAAAGGACGCGCCGGCTTTCAATATCTTCCGGCCCGACAATACTAACCTCGTAAATGGATTCAGCGAACTGGATGAAACGAGTGATGAGTTTACCGGAGCGAACCGACTCAGGGGCGTAAATCCCTCCACTGGAGTGGTTGTCTACTACCAATTGCCCGAGCTGAAAAAAACAGACGACATTACGATGGAGGTCAAAGACGCGGCCGGAAATGCCGTGCGCGGCTTTTCGTCAAAAGCTGATGAGAAGCTCACGAAATACGAGGGCGCTCCCAAGCCAGATCCGCTGCTGCCAAAATCCAAGGGCCTGAACCGGTTTGTCTGGGATATGCGTTATGCCACCATGCCGGGCGTGCCGGTAGCGTATATCGAGGGTAACTACGCCGGACATAAAGCTCCGCCGGGCAAATACAGTATCACGGTTAAGATGGGTGGACAGAACGTATCCACCGAGACCGAGATCCTTGCCAACCCGCTCTACCCGACCAGCGCCGCAACCTACGTGGAGTATCATCAGACCATGTTGGGGATGGAGACCGAATTGACCTCGATGCACCGCATGGTTAACAACCTGTACGAAAAGCAGAAACAGCTAGAGTCGCTGCTGAGTTCATTACCCGCCGACGATAAATTCAGCGCCGTCAAAAAACAAAGCGAGGCGCTGCTAAAGAAGATGAAGGCGTGGGATGAGGACATGGTCCAGCGTAAATCAAAGGCGTACGACGATGTCGAGAACTTCCCGAATAAGTTTACGGCGAATTACTTGTTTCTGATCAACCAGACGGAGAGTGATATTCCGCGGGTGAATCAGCCGTCGGTGGATCGGCTCAAGGAACTGAATGCTCAGTGGTCTCTGCTCAAAGCAAGGGCCGGCGAAATGCTCGACCAGGATATTCCGTCGCTTAATACGCGCCTGTGGGAGGTCGGACTAGGAGCCATTTGGAAAAG
>JANYKV010000142.1 GCA_025358055.1 Gemmatimonadota bacterium | reverse complement strand
TCGATGCCGCAACCGGCCAGGAGATCCTGGACCTGTTTCGGCAATTGAATGCCGACGGAGTGACCATAGTCGTCGTTACCCACGACGATCGGCTGGCGAAAGAAGCGACTCGGTCTATGCATCTGCTCGACGGCCGAGTGGCCGAGCCGGCGTAGCGTGCTCCTCACCCTGGCCTTCCGGCATCTGCTGGTTCGCAAACGCCGCGCCGCCTTTTTGCTCCTCGGCTATGGAATTGGCGCTGGCGTAATGATCGTGCTCCTCTCGGTCGGCGAGGCGATGCTCCGGCAATCTCAAGACGTCTCGCTGGTGGGCGGAGGCGAAGTGACCATCCTTCCGCAGGGCATCGATATCGAAGCGCTTCGAACCGGCTCTCTGGGCGGACTGTTCCTCGGAATCGACCGCGCCCGATACACCACGCGTGAGCTAATCGGGGGGCGGCGCCACGCCGCTGGGGTCGCCATGGCGGTGCCCGTGATCGAGGGCAAGCTGATTTATCTCGAAGCGCACGGACGGCAAGTGGCGGTGCGCGCCGGCGGTGAGATTCCGAGTCGCGCGCGCGCGGCGGGTGTGGGCCTTCGGGTGAATCGAGGCTTCTGGTACGACTCGGAGGCCGATTCCGCATACGTGCAGCCGACCTCCCAACAGCTCTACGATGAAATCGACCACTTCCATCAGCCCACCGTCTCCGACTCGACGTGGGGCGAGTGGCACTACTTCAATGTGGTGGCTGGGCCCAAGGAGTGGTGGTACATCAGTTACATCGTGGGCGGCGCGATCCCGTCCGGCCGCTGGGGCGGGCAACTGTTACTCACGCATCATCGGCCAGACGGGACCCGGGAGCGGTTCCAATCCGGGGCCGGGCCGGACGCCAGTCGTTTCGACACCGCGAGAGCAGATCTGACCATTGGAACCAACACCGTCCGTCAGGTGCAGGGCGTCTATTCGCTCAAAGGCAAAGCGACCGGGCCCACCGGGGTCGCGGAGTTTGAGCTGCGGCTCCACCCTGAGGCCAACCAGTTCTTCCCTCCGCTCGAGGTCGGCGGTGGCGACACGCCATCCGGGTACGTGGTTCCGGCGCTCCGTGCCGAAGCGAGCGGCCGGGTCTGTGTGTCGGGCCGCTGCTCGAATTTGGTTAACGCGCCGGCCTATCATGATCACAACTGGGGTGTATGGAGAGCCGTCACTTGGGAGTGGGGAATGGGGCGGGGCACTCGATCGAGTCTCCTTTACGGAGGGATTTACTCCGGCGGCTCCTCCGCGAGCAGTACAGCGATTCCTTTTTTCCTCTCCCTGGTCGACTCGCTCGGCGTCCAACAAGTGATGCGTTTCGGTCGAATCAATTACCATCTTCCCGATGGCTTCGACCTGGTCGCGAGACATGATACTGACTCCCTGGTGCTCCGGGTCCGGGTTCTGGATACCCAGAAGACCGTGAGCCAAACAGCCGGGTTCGGGCGGGTGTTCTTACAGATGCGAGGCGCGTTCAGTTTGCGGGGACGGTTGGGCGCTCAGGAGGTGAGCGATTCAGGAATGGGGTTCTTCGAAACGTACGTGCGTTGACTCCGAGCAATGCGCGTTGTCCTCCCGAGCCTCGCGTGCTGTGATCCCGAACGTTGCCTGCTCTCCACCCGAACCTTGCCTGCTGTCATCCCGAGCGAAGCGAGGGACCTCAAGACCCGCGGGGGCGAGATCTGTCGGACCCGACGCTTGAGATTCCTCGCCGCCGCCTGCGGCGACGCTCGGAATGACACCGGGGAGCGTCGAGGGTTCGTCGGTGAGGCTCGGAATGACAGATTGGGAGTTTTCGGGGACGACTCCAGCCCCCGGAGGACGATGGCCGTGCTGTTCTGTTGGGCGCTGCGACCCTACTTCCCGTCGTGTTCTTGCCGTCTTTCTCTTGCCGTCTTCCTCTTGCCGTCTTAAGTCGTGGGGAACCCAGGCCTCGTCTTCAGTCCCTCGATCTGCCGCACGTGCCGATCGGTGTGGAGCGACACGAAATATCCCCACTGGTAGCCGGTCAGCGGACCGAGGACCGGGTGGGGCGCCGCGTATCGACTCAGGTCCAATGAGCTCACGCGAATGAACGTGATGAGCCCGAGGCGGCTGGCGTTGAAGTCGCGCGACAACGATTCCGCATCGGTCCAGCGGCCTGTCGGCAGGGTGAAAGCCGGCGCCTCGACCGCGGGGCCACCCGAGCCCAACCGACGTTCGATGGCCCCCTCTTTCCCGACCGTTTCTTGCAGGACCTCAGGTGGCGTCGGTTGGGTCGTCAGTTTCCGTTGGAAGAGCTTGAGGACGCCGACCTCGACTCCCGCGATGTGTTCCGCAACCTCGCCTACAGACCAGATGCCCGCACCAGGGCGCCACCGCCACTGAGGGTCGGAAAGCGTCCTGAAACTGCCGAGAAACCGTTCCGCGGAGCCTTCCAATTCGGCGATCGTCTGGATGTGATAGAGGGTGGCCATCGTGGAAATTTAGTCATTCGCCCCGGGGGACGGAACCAGGTTAACTTCCGGCCTTCAACCCTCTTTCTGAGGCCTTGTTCGTCCCATGTCATCACCTACCCAGCCCACGCTCGACGTCCAAGCACTCGGTCGCCAACTGATGGACGCCTTTTCGAACGGGTGGTCCAAAGGCGCGCCCGATGAACTCGTCTCGGTGTTTTCAGAGGATGCGGTGTTTGTGGAGACCCCTTTCACCGAGCCCCTCAAGGGCTTGGCCGCGATCCGGAATTATTGGGCCGACGTCCCTTATCATCAGTCCGAGGTGAGTGTCAGCACCGGCGAGATCTATGGGGTCGGACCGTGGTTCTCAACCGAGTTCAAGGCCACATTCCGGAGGCGGCGTACCGGAGAACAAGTGCTCGCCCGCGGCGCAATTTTTTGTGAGACCGCTGGCGAAAAGATCGTCGAAATGCGAATGTATTGGCATCGCTGGAACGGGGGCCGGGAGACGAGCCTACCGTAGGGAAGCTCTGCGCAAGGTCGCGCAAAGGGGCGAGGCCGCAGTGATCCTGCGAACGAGCCCCGGCACTGCACGACACGTATGCAGAGCTTCTCTAGGCGGGAGTGTTTCAATCCGGGAGCTTGAGATTCCTCGGTCGCGGCGCGCCCTCGGAATGACAGCTTGGAACAGTTCGGGGACGGTTGAAATCTGATGCTTGGAGAACCCGGGCTCCTTCAGGAGCCGTTAGCCGAGTGGGGGATTCAGCCCCCGACGGACGATGGCCATCCGTACGTTTTCTTGCCGTCTTTCTGTTGCCGTCTTGGGCTTGCCGTCCCTCATTTGCCGTCCTCGCATGAGGAGCCGTCAACCGAGCGCGGGGCTTCACCACCTGTGGTCTCGTTTCACACAGGTGTCCTTCGCACAGGACGACGGCGGAGCCACCTATCGATTCCTAGGTTCTTTGCTTACAATAGCTTATGGATAGCCTTACCATGGCATGATTCTGGTTAGTTGGTGGGTTGAACCTGTGCGTTGATCAACGTTGTACCACTGGATTCTACGTCAGCAGGACCCCGGAGGTCGCTATGTTCGCCTCGCTATTGCTCCCCCTAATCCTTGGCGCTTCGCTCGCACCGGCAGACGGTGCCAGAGCCGCGGTTCTTGAACCAGATCCCCCCATTCGCATCTGGATGAGCAGTGATCGGCAGTATGAACCGGGGGACAAGGCGAGGGTCCAGGTCGAGACCCGGGACGATGGCTACGTTTTGGTGCTCAACCGAGACAGCGACGGCCGGCTTCGCGTACTGTTCCCGCTCGATCCTAAAGAAGACAACTTCGTAAAAGGTGGTCACCGCTATGAAATTCGTGGCCGGGGCGACCATGAATCATTCCTGGCTGGTGGCCCTGGCGATGGGATGATCTTTGCGGCGGTGTCGGCGGATCCGTTCCGGCTCGAAGAATTCAACACCCAAGGGAATTGGGACTACACTCGGCTTACTCTCGCGCCGGATACTCGGGATCCTGAACGCGACATCACCGAGCTCGTCCAGAGAATCGCTACTTCCCGCGGCTTCGACTACGACATCATGTCCTATGGGGTCCAGCGGCCGGTCTCCAACAACGACGTAGCCTACAACAATCCGCGCTACGATTCGCCGGACTACTACGACTCCTATCGCGACCCGTTCATTTGCAATTCCTGGCGCGTCTTCAGCTGCCCCGGTGGTTTGTCCATCGGCTATGGGTATGACCCTTACTACGATGACGGCTTCTTTTACGGCGGCTTCGGTTACCCGTTCGGGTATCCCTACGGGTACGGGTATGGGGGCTACGGCTACGGTACCTACGGGTACTATTTCCCCGGCCGGCACGGCTATCGGTATCCGTATTTGCCTTACGGCGGCCCGGTCCTCGGCGGGCGCCCGCGCGGCCATGAGGGAAACTCCTCCGTGTCTGGCACCTATGCCTTTGGTGGTTCGCTCGGAGGAGGACTCCGGCAGCCCATGGGTTATCGGCCACGCCTGCCTGAAGGACGGGCGCGAGGGGACATGGGTGGGCGGGTTGTTGCGGATGGTGGGCGCGGCACGGGTCGGCGGGTCGGCGAGGGCACCGGCCAAGTCATTCGTCCCAATGTCGATCGATCGCGACCCGAAGGACGATCCGGGGACAACTCTCGACGCCCGGTGCAGGTCATGAACGATGCGCGGCCGCCCGCCCGCCGCGCAAACAATGATTCTCGGCCTCCGAACGTCGAGCGCAGTCGGCCCGAGCAGGCCAGGCCCGACGATCAGGCGGGGCGCGGTCGCCGATCAGTGGATGATACTCGCGGTCCGCTCGTCGTCCTTCCCTCAAACCGGCCTCCACGGCCTGAAGCCCCGCCCGACGCGCGCCCGGTTCGTCCTCGTGACGAAACCGAACGGCCGGCGGCACGTCCAGTCGAGCGATCCAATTCCGTCCCGGAAGCGCGTCGATCGAACCCCGACGCGTACCGGCCGGACTATCGCCCGCGCGTGGCCGACGATTCTCGCCGGGAACCCGTCCGGTCGGAGCCGCGGCAATCCTCGCCTCCGCCGCGCCAGGCGGCGCCGCCCCCGCCTCCTCCACCGCATGTGGAGCGGTCGAGTCCGCCCCCCCCCCTCCCGCGCGGAAGCCACCAGGTGGCGGTGGTGGCCGGCGTGGTCGGTCATAGGTGAAAAAGGGATGGCAAGAACACGACGGCAAGAACGCGACGGCAAGAAAACGCCCCCCTCTCCACTTAGTGGAGAGGCGTCAGGGGTGAGGTGAGGAGGATGGCGGGAAGAATGGGAAGATGAACGAACACGTAGGGGCACGGTATGCCGTGCCCCTACGATTTTTATCTTCCCGTCTTTTCTTGCCGTCCCGTTCTTGCCGTCATATGCGTGCCGGCTTTCACTTGCCGTCTCGTTTTGCCCTCCCCCGCGCATACCTCATCCCCCAGTCCATCAGTTCCGCGTTCCGCAGCCCCACCCGCATGGCGGCTTCCATCGCGTCATCTTCGGACAGGCCCTGATCCAGCACGAAATAAGGAATGAGCGCGCCGCCAACCCGGTTGCCACTCGCGCAGTGGAAGAGGACTTCTCGATCCTTTTCCTCGCGCAGTATGCCCAGAATCTGGTCCAGAAGGGCCTCGTGGAGATATCCAGCGACGACGGGGATATTCACGTACCGCATCCCCAACTTCTCCACCAGGAGCTTCTCATCGAACGGTCGCGCCTCCATTGGGTCTCGGATATCGAGGACCACCTCTACGCCGGCCGCTTTTAGTGCTTCGAAAATGTCCGGCGACGGTTGCCCGCCGGTGATGAGTTTCGGAAGCGCCTGGTATGCGTTGGCGACGTTGGCGAGGGCTTGGAGTGGCGTCGGCATGCTGAATCATACACACACTGCGCGGATTCGCTTGCTGACCCCCACAATTGCTTCAGCCCTTTGGGAGTAAGATTGCTTCGGGTGCTTCGCACCCTCGCAATGACAGAAGGCGGAACTCCTTCCAGGGCTCGCAATGACAGAGGTCCGTGTGCTTCAGCTGTTCGCTTTCCCTGTTCCCTTTTCCCCCGTTCTTTCATTGCGAGGAAGGCCGATAAGCCTGACGAAGCAATCTTTACCGGCCTTCGTTCAACCTCACCCCCTGACCCCCTCTCCGGTAACTGGAGAGGGGGGACGTCGTTTTGCCGTCTTGTGCTTGCCGTCTTGTACTTTGCCGCCCTGCCTTCCCGCCCTCCCGCCCTGCGGTCTCCCCTTTAGATTCCCCCGATGCTTCAATTGGCTCTGGCGCAATTCCGGCCTCGGAAGGGCGCGTACCGCGAGAACCTGGGTAGCGCTGGGGAGGTGTTCGGCCGGCTGGCCGCGCCGGATTCCTCCTCCCCACGGATGGTGGTGTTTCCTGAAGCGGCGTTCACTGGCTACTTCCTCGAAGGTGGGGTCCGCGATCTTGCGGTGAGCGCCGACCAGTTTTTCGAGGACCTGAGCCGGGAGCACGCGCGGGTAAAGGCGCCGCCGGTCGACGTCGTGGCGGGGTTCTACGAAATCAACCGAAACCGGCTCTATAACTCAGCCCTGGTTGCGTCACTCGGTGGTGCCGCGCCGAGCATCCGCCACGTGCACCGCAAAGTGTTCTTGCCTACCTACGGCGTGTTCGATGAAGAGCGTTTTGTCGAGCCGGGTTTAGAGGTCAAAGCCTTCGATACTTCGTGGGGGCGGGCCGCGGTCATCGTCTGCGAGGATGCGTGGCACTCCCTGGTGCCAACCATGGCGGCCCTCGATGGTGCCCAGCTGTTGGTGATCGTGAGCGCGAGCCCAGCTCGCGGTATCGAAGCCCAACGGGAGGCCGAGGGCGAGCGCGATGGGCGTCCGAAAAGCACCCGCCGCTGGGAACGGACTGTCCAGGACATTGCGTCGGAGCACGGCATTTACGTCGCGCTGTGCCAGCTGGTTGGGTTCGAAGGGGGCAAGGCGTTTCCGGGTGGGTCGATCATTGCCGATCCGGCCGGCGAGATTTTGGTCCGAGCCCCGCTGTTCGAGGAAGCCATGATCGAAACGTCGATCGATCTCGAGGAAATCACCCGGGTCCGGGCCGATCTTCCCCTGCTGTCCGATCTGGAAATCAGGCTGCCGTATTTGCTGGAGCAGATGAACGAAAGGGCGGGAAGGCGGGAAGGCGGGAGGGCGGAAGGGGCTCTGGGCGTAAGAGATGGTGTAGTCCGAGCCGGTCTCCCTCTTTCTGACCCGGTGGCCTCCCGCCATCCCGCCATCCCACCTTCTCCTTCCCTCCCGCCTTCCCGCCTTCCCGCCTTACTCACCATCGATTGTGAACTCACCCGGCGTTGGCTCGTGGAGTTCATCCGCGATGAACTGACTCGCCGGCGTGGATTTTCCAAGGCGGTCGTTGGACTTTCGGGTGGGGTGGACAGTGCGCTGGTCGCGTTTCTCGCGGCCGAGGCCCTGGGGCCGGACAATGTCATCGCTGTTCGGATGCCGTATCGAAGCTCTAGCTCCGAAAGCTTGGCCCACGCCGAGTTGGTCATCACCCAGCTCAAAATCCGGGGCGAGACGGTCGACATCTCCGCCGGAGTGGATGGCCTGGCGAGTGCTCTCGGCGATCGTCCGGACCCGAGCCGGCTCGGCAACATGATGGCCCGCATGCGCATGATCACGCTGTTTGACCGCTCCGCCGCCTTGCGTGCCTTGCCGCTGGGCACCGGCAACAAGACCGAGCGGCTTTTTGGCTATTTCACCTGGCACGCGGATGACTCTCCACCCGTCAATCCGATCGGGGATCTTTTCAAGACCCAGGTGTGGGCGCTCGCGCGCCACATGGGAGTGCCGGACGTGATCGTCTCCAAGCCGGCGACGGCGGACCTGATTCAAGGTCAAACCGACGAAGGCGATTTCGGAATTTCTTACCATCGTGCCGACGAAATCCTACATTGGCTTCTGTCCGGGCATCGTCCTGAAGCGATTGTCGAGCGCGGCTTCACGGCCGAGGAGGTTTCCCTCGTGCGGAAGCGGCTCGACTCCACTCATTGGAAGCGCCGGCTCCCGACGGTCGCCATGCTCAGCCAAACCGCGATCGGGGAGTACTACCTGAGGCCGGTGGACTTTTGAGAAAGCGGGATGGCGGGAGGGCGGGAGGGCGGGAGATTGCTTCGGCGGTGATGCCGCCTCGCAATGACAGAAGGTCGTTGCTCGTCCTCCCGCCAGATCGGAAGAGCGTCGTGTAGGGAAAGAGTGTGTTAAGGCGT
>JANYKV010000136.1 GCA_025358055.1 Gemmatimonadota bacterium | reverse complement strand
CCCCGGCAGTGACGTTCTTGAGGCCTTCACGATAGATGGCCTGTGCGAGCACCGTCGCCGTGGTCGTGCCGTCGCCGGCGAGATCCGAGGTCTTGGTCGCCACTTCCTTGACCATCTGCGCGCCCATGTTCTCGATCGGATCGGCGAGTTCGATTTCCTTGGCAACCGTGACGCCATCCTTGGTCACCGTCGGCGAGCCAAATTTCTTGTCGATAACGACATTGCGCCCCTTGGGGCCCAGCGTGACCTTCACCGCCTCGGCTAACGCGTCGACACCCCGCTTGAGCTTCGAGCGGGCCTCAGTATTGAACAGAAGTTCCTTCGCTGCCATACGACTGCCTCCTAGTGGTTGCCCGGATTAACCCATCTTCGCGAGAATGTCGGACGCCTTGATGATGACGACCTCCTCGCCTTCGATTGTGATATTGGTCCCGCTGTATTTCCCATACAACACCTTGTCCCCGACCTTGACGTCCATCGGGATCCGAGCACCCTTCTCGTATCGACCCGCACCGACGGCGATGACTTCACCCTGGGTCGGTTTTTCCTTCGCCGTGTCCGGGATGTACAGACCACCGCGCATCGACTCCATCTCATCATCCGGCATGATGGCGACGCGATCTTCCAACGGGGTGACTTTGATCTTGCCCTTGACCTTGGTAGCGCTCGACATTGTTGCTCCTCCAGAACGGTGAATCCTTGGGGTGGTATTTAGCCCTTGTACCTCGAGCTGGCACTCTCAGTGGTCGAGTGCTAGAACTGCGCGGAAAGATATGAATCCGGACGCCGTTGTCAAGCAGCGACTCGCGGTGCCGATAGGCACGCTAAGTGCCTGCAATTGATGCCATTATGGCCTTGTTTATGGCAGTGAATTGAGGCAGGAATGCCGGGCGAATCCCCGGCCCTGCCGAAATGACGGTCAGTCGGCCCCAGGGGGATGGGGTCGGAACGGGCGTGCTAGAGGGCGAACCGGATCTCCGTACCGACGTAGCGGCTTTCTCGTCGATAGAACTGCCGCTGGGAGGAGAGGCCGTTGAGGTAGATCATGGAGAGGGTGAGTTCCCGGTTGCGGCCGAAGCCCCGGAACGCCAGGCCCAACCGAGCGGTCGACGTAACCCGCCATTTGGTCTCGGCCAGCGCGTCGGCGTAGACTCCGCCGATAAGCATCGTCCCGGGCTTGAGGAACCGGAATGGATGCCCCCGATAGTCGGCACCCAGGGCGGCGGTTGACCGTTTGATTGGTAACTGATCGTGAACGAAATAGCCGACGCTCGAATGGAGGCGCCAGGGTCCGAGATTGCGGCGCAGCCACACCGCCACAACCTCGTGGGTCCAGTCGATCCGCGCGGCGAGAAAATGGTCCCGGTATTCATCGCCGAGATGACTGCTTTCATGGTACACCTCGAGCGTCACCCCCCAACGACCGAGATCAAAGTCGGTATTGAAGCCGACGAGCCAATCGTTGCTGATCAGCGCACTCTTCGAGTCATCCAGAGAGAACCGCCCCGTGGCCTCGACGCCGAAGCCCAAGGTGACCGGTCGCGGTCCCCGCGCCAGCGCCAATAGCGGAAAGACGCCGCCTACAGCCGCCTCCGCCTCCCGCTCGGCGCCAAAAAGAGACTCGCCCTTGCGAACCGCCAGCACCCGCCCGGCGAGGCCGTAAACCCGGGGAGAGGCGATCGGGAGCTCGAACGCGGGGACATCGGGGAAGAGGCGAGATTGACCTGCAACGGGGGCAGCTCGGACGACCCCGCAGAGACTGCCCAGCACGAGGAGGAGGCGGGCCGCCCCAACCCGGGAGAACGACCGCAGAGCGAGGCCCGCCAGATTGTCGATCGTCATGTCGTTGCTTAAGTTGTCCGATTGACGCACCGGGCGCAACACCCCACAGATTGCTTGAGGACCCTATGCTCCCCACGACTTTACTCATGCTGCTCGCCGCGGCGCTGCCTACCACCGCCGACACGACTCCCGTGACTACCGTCGTGCGGGTCGATTCATCCAAAAAGGAGATCGTTGTCACGGCGGGTCCGTTTCACATCGTCGCCATGCCCCCTGGCATGGCCCACGAGCTGATGGAGATGATGGATGGTCACGACACCCCGGTCTACCGCTTCGAGTGGCCGACCGACGGATGGTTCCGCGGATTCGGACTGGAATTGCTTGACGCAGCCGGTAAACCCCTGCCCCGGCGTATTCTCCACCACCTGATCATCGTGCATTACGACCGCCGCCAACTCCTCTATTCCGCAGTGGAACGTCTGATGGGCGCCGGCCAGGAGACCGCCGATGCCTCGGTTCCCAAGTCCATCGGTGTCCCCATGACGCCGGGCAGCCACCTGGGATTCTATGTGGCGTGGAGCAATGAGACCGGCAAGGACATCGAGGGTGCTCAGCTCCGAATGCGGCTCGAGTACAGCCCCAAGAATCTCAACCCCCGACCCGTGAACGCTCTCCCGATCTACATGGACGTCAACCTGACGGTCGGGGCCGGCAACACGTTCGACGTGCCGCCCGGAATCAGCACTAAGAGCTGGGAATTTTCTCCGCCGGTGAGTGGCCGGCTGCTCGCGGTGGGCGGGCACCTTCACGACTACGGAGTATCGGTACACCTCGAGGATGTCGAGACGGGTAAGGTAATGGCGGACCTGGAGGCCGAGCACACTCCAGATGGAAAGGTCACCAACATGCCCCGGAAACTATTCGGGGTTACTGGTGCCGGGCTTCGGCTCAAGGCGGGCAAGAGGTATCGCGTCGTCGGGCAATACAACAATCCCACCGGCGAACTCATCAAGCGCGGAGCCATGGCCCACATGGTCGGTCTCTTTGCGCCGGACGACGTGGCGAAGTGGCCCAAGCTCGACCTCTCCGATCCCACGCTCCAGGACGATTTAGCCGACCTCGACAACATGGGGCATGCCAGCGGCCACGACCATGGAGCTCACAAACATCAGTGATTCTCACTCCCCTTGGAGCACGCGCCTCACCCCAACCCACCGGTTCCACCACCACCGGCCATAGGGATCGTCTGCCTGCAGCCGGCTTCGCTGGACTCCACCCGTTGCACTGTGGATGAATTCCCCACCGCCCACGTAGAGACCTACATGAGTGACAGGTCCGCCTGAGTTGGAGAAGGTGAGAATGTCCCCCGCTTGGAGCTTTGCGAGTTCGCGGTCCACGGACTGCCCGGCGCTGGCTTGCGCAGAGGCGCTCCGCGGAAGCTCGATTCCCTGTTGGCGGTAGGCAAACTGAATCAGCCCGGAACAATCGAAACCCTCGCCGGAGCTACCACCCCACCGATAGGGCGTTCCCATAACCTCGATCGCGACGTGCACCACCGAGGCAGCGCGAGACCCAATCGCGCGAAAGTCACGCTCGGTCGTGGCCGAGGAAACCAGGGGTTCGCTTTCACTCGGCGGCTTCGATGATACCGGAGGTGGAGCAGTAGACCGATGGCTTGATTCTAGGTTTCCGCCGAGTCGAACCGACAGCTCTACTCCGGTTCGCCTTCCGTCGGTGAGCCATCGATAGCGGCCTTCCAACTGCAAACCGATCGGGCCGAGGCCGATCACCTGGTACCCCAAGCCGGCCGACCATGAACTCCAGAAGGTCCGATGGTCACCGGTCCCAACTCCGATCGCAATCCCGCCCATCCCATATGGTCCGGCGCGACCCCCTCGCCCCACAACGAGATCGCCGCCCACCCCTAACAATCGTCCGGTGAGGTTCTCCGGCCCAGTCGCAAGCGTACCGTAAGTCTCCCACCCCAGCCCACCAATCGATGCCCCGCCTAAGGAAGCCCGATAGAACATCATGCCGGAGCCGGAGAAATATCGGCCAACACTCAGCGCAATGCTTTGCCCGCCCACCGGCGCGTGCGCGCCCACGAGGAGAGCGGCGAGCAATGCCGCGCTGGATCGGGCCGGCCGGATCATTGAGGGCCCAACCTAGTGGGACGTCCGGTGTTGAGGTCGATTCGGTACCGGACCCCAGATCGGCAGTGATCAGCAAGGCGAGCGGTCACGGCGGACTCAGTGAGAGGAACTGGGGCTTCAACAGTGTAGAGGAGCGGTACCAAGCGGCGCTGATCGCCCTTTCGAATTTCGATCGAACGTTCTCGGCACTTCGTGCCCGTAGTGTCTTGCGCCTCACGAGCCGCGGTAAACCACAGTTGGTACCCGTTCGAGAGGGCCAGTACCAGCGAGTCGGGTGGTTGTGTCGCCGGCCCTATTTTTGCACCCTCAACTGGCGGAGCCGGCCGAGGCGTCGGACCTGAGCACGCCGCCGCGAGCACGAGGGCGCCCCACCTCATCCAGCCTTCTCGGTCTCTCCGTGATCCGCCAACGCGACGACCGGGGTTCCATCCTCCGTCACCGCGAGCGCACTGCGGAGCTCAGGCGAGCGATGCAGCAGCTTGATCCAAAGTGCCGCGGCTATTACTGCGGTGAGGGCGCCCAGAGCAATCGAGACGTAGAGCGCGTGGCGGGCGACCACCATTCCGGTCGTGAGGGTCGCACCGAGCGATGCCCCCAAATACGAAGCTGCCCACGCGACGAACGGCGTGAGCAGCCACCCAAACAACCGCAGGACGAATCGAACCACCCGCATGGGACGTCCTAGGTGGATTGAGCTCCGCGGGATGTGATCACCGCAGCCAGGGCGAGCGCTGGAAGAGTGGCGACCGCAAAGGTGCCGACGCTCCAGACCGCCCCGGGAAAATGGAGCAGCACGGCACCCGCGGCAATCACAACGGCGAGCGCTGCAACCGGAACCACCGCCCCGACCAGGGACGGAACGTCTTGTTTAGCGCGCTGATTGGCCAGGATGAACGCTCCCATCCAAGGGAGATACGTCCCGGTCATCCACCAGACCGGATGGTACCACCAGTTGCTGCCACCGCCAATTTCGAGCCAACGGTTGGTGTACATGTGCATCCGTTGCAGCAAGGAGACGTCGAGGACCAGGTACACTGCTGCGGCGAACAACCCGATCCCCGCGGCGCCCGCGATGCCTTCGATCGAGCGGGCTCGGGTCCACACGCCAGGAAGGAAGCTCACGATGAGAATGCCGACGGCGACAATGACTGCCTCAAGCACTGTCTTGAGCACTCCGTCGAGATTCCGGGACACGAGGCTGAAGACGACGACGGCAATCGCTTGAAACACGCCTAGTTTCGCGCCCGCACGAAGGAGGTCCGGGAGGTCGGTCTGGTCAGTGTCGGACTCCGCGCGCACCGCCGAGGTCATAATGTCTCCGGGAAGAGAGGATACCCGCCGAAATCTAGTCCCGCCGCTGGGTGGTGGCCAAGGGGGCCGATACGGTTCCATAACAGACGGCGGTGATTTGGCCCGACGGCTCCCGCACCAGAAGAGCTCCGTCGTTTCGAATACCTTCGGCGATACCCCGAAACGGACTCGTGATTTCGCGACCCTGGAGCCAGTTGCGCTGTCCGAAGCTGTCGAGCTCACGCGCGGCGAGGTGGAACGGCGACGCCGCCACTCGGGCGACGCACTGTGCCACCGGCCCAACGAGGTGTTCGGGCGACACGTCCGGATCGAATTCAACCAACCCGACCGCTGACCTCCGGAGTAGGTCTGGAATCTCGTTGCACACGTTGACTCCCACCCCGACCGTCACCCAATCGAGCCGAGGGCCACGCCAACGTGCCTCACAGAGAATCCCTCCGACTTTTCGGTCGCGGATGTGGAGATCGTTGGGCCATTTGATTTGAATTCCGGGGGCGCGGGGAACGAGGGACTCGAGCGTCTCCGCGACGGCGAGACCAATGCGGAGGCTCATTGCGTCCGGCGGCGCGGCGTCCTGACACCGGCAAATGACGCTCAGCCAGAGCCCACCACGCGGCGATTCCCACGGCCGGCCTCGCGTTCCCCGCCCCGCGCGTTGCGCCCGCGCGGCGACCACAGTCCCGTGCGGCGCGCCCTCGATCGCAAGTTGGTGAGCCGTTTCTTGGGTGGAATCGAGCACATCGTGCCACAGGATGGACAGCGTGCCGCTGCTGTGGCTCACCGCAGGGGCCCGTAGTACCACGCGAACATGAGCAGACCAAATACAATGCGATACCAGGCGAAGGCGGTGAAGTTGTGACCCGCGACATACCTCAAAAACGCTTTCACCACTACGAGCGCGGAGAGGAAGGCTACGATGAATCCGACCGCAAACAACGGCACGTCACTAGCGTGGAGGAACGCGCGGCCCTTGAACAACTCGAGCCCTGAGGCCGCGACCATGACCGGAATGGCAAGGAAGAACGAGAATTCCGTGGCGGTTCGGCGCGTGAGGCCTAAGCAGTACCCGCCGAGAATGGTCGCGGCGGAACGCGACGTGCCCGGGATGAGCGCGAGCACTTGCGCCAGGCCTACGCCAAGAGCGGACTTCGGCGTGATCTGATAGAGATCCGAGGCCGTGACCTTCGGCGTCCAGCGCTCGATGAGCAGGATGAGCACACCGCCCACGACGAACGCGCCGGCTACCACACTCGGTGAGAACAAATGGGCTTTGATGTATTTGTGAGTCACAAAGCCCACGGTTGCCGCCGGCAGAAACGCGATGAACAGGTTAACCAAAAGGCCCCTTTGACGGAGGTCGCGGGCCGCGCCGGTCAGCAACCTGAGCAACATCACTCGGTTCAACCACACGATCGAGAGAATGGCGCCCAGTTGGATCACCACCTCGAAAGTCTTGGCCCGCTCGCCGTCAAAGTGCAGCCAATCGCCGACTAGGATGAGGTGGCCCGTGGAGGACACCGGGAGGAATTCCGTGACGCCTTCGACGACGCCGAGCACGGCCCCTTTGAGCAACAGCAGGCCGTCGAGTGCTTCGTTCATGACAGAACGCTCCGGTAGAGTGCTTCGTATTGCGGGACGACCTTGTCCGCGGCGAATTCCTGGGCCCGCGCAACGGCCGCGGCAGCCATAGCCGCATGACGCACCGGATCCCGAAGAAGATCCACCGCCCGTCGCCCCATGGCTTCGACCGATCCAGGCGGCTCGAGAATGCCGCTCACGCCGTCCACGACCACTTCCGGAAGCCCTCCGGCGCGAGTCGAGACCACTGGAGTTCCGCAGGCCATGGCTTCGAGCGCCGCGAGCCCGAAGGATTCGGCCTGGGTGGGAAGGACGAACAAATCGCTCTTCTGGAGCAGTTCAGCCACCGACGTCAGCCGTCCGAGGAATCGTACATCATCGGCCACCGCCAGCTCCCTCGCTTCGTGTTCCGCATCTTCACGCTCGGGGCCGTCCCCGATCATGAGCAAGGTGGCAGGCATCGCACGGCGGATGCGGGCAAACACCCGCACGACGTCTTTGACGCGTTTCACTTCGCGAAAATTCGACACGTGCGTAATGAGCTTATGCCCTTCGGGAGCCAGCCCATCTCGGCGCTTGGGGAAGACCGGGTGATACTCCTCAAGATTCACGAAGTTCGGGATCACCTGGATGTCAGAATTGGCGCACCCAAAGGCCCGTAGGGTCTCGTCACGGAGATACTTCGACACCGCGGTGACCGCATCGGAGCGTTCAATGGAAAATTTCGTGATCGCGAAGAAGCTCGACTCTTGCCCAACCAGCGTGATATCGGTGCCGTGGAGTGTGGTGATGACCCGGAGGGGCCACTCCGCCTGGAGCATTTCGCGCGCAATCCATGCGGTGGTGGCGTGCGGAATGGCATAGTGGACATGCAGAATGTCCAAGTGTTCCCGCAACGCGACCTCGTGTTGCTTTGAGGCAAGCGCTAGGGTGTACGGATAGTGCTCAAAGAGGGGATACCTTCCCGTGACCGTGTCGACCTCATGGAAGTAGACTCGTTCGGCATATCCGCGGAGCCGGAACGGCGAGGCGTAGGCAATGAAATGCACCTCGTGCCCACGCCGGGCTAACTCGAGACCCAGCTCGGTGGCAAGTGCCCCGGAGCCGCCATAGGTGGGGTAACAGGTAATCCCGATTTTCATCGTTGATGGCACTCCAGAAATCTCAGTCCGCCGCCGGGGCAGCCCGGGAGCGTTCCCACGCCTGGGCGATCTCTACCGCAATCAGTTCAGGCGGCCGCGTGGCGTCAAGCGTCAGCACGGAACCGTGGAGCTGATGACGGAACCAGGTCTCCTGTCGCTTCGCGTATTGCCGGCTGCTCAACGAGACCGCGTCTGCTACCGATTCTCGGGTGCGCTCGCCGTGCAGATACTCCACCGCTTCGCGGATCCCAACCCCATCCAGTCCCGGCGCATGGGCCCCGTGTCCTTCGGCCAGCACCGACGCTACCTCTTCGATCAGTCCGCGCCGGACCATCTCCTGCGCCCGGTGTAAAATGCGGTGGTGGAGCACCTGACGGGGGAGCGTCAGCCGCACGAACCACGGCACTACGCCACCAGCCACCTTCGCGACCCGTTGCCAATGGGTGAGCGGATACCCCGAAAGCACCGCCACTTCGATCGCTCGCGCCGCGCGCTGCTTGCCACCGCCCGCGAATCCCGGGTCCAGGCGACTCGCCCATCGCACCAGATCGGCAGGGTTGAGCGTGTCCGCGAACTCGGCCAGGAGGTGACGCCGGGACGGGTCCAAGGACGGTTCCCGAAACAAGCCGTCCGTCAGTGCCCGGATGTAGAGCCCAGTACCTCCCACCACGATCGGAAGATTGCCTCGGGCGCGAATCTGCTCAATCCATTCCGTGGCCTCGAGCGCGAATCGGCCCGCATTGTACCGGTGCCCCGGGTCGAGCAGATCCAGGCCGTGGTGTGGCACCTTGGCGCGTTCGCGCCGACTGGGTTTCGCGGTGCCGATATCGAGATGCCGGTAGATCTGGCGCGAATCGGCCGACACGACCTCGACCGGAAGGTGGGCCGCAAGGGCCACCGCCACCGCGGTTTTTCCCACGGCGGTGGGCCCGACCAGGATCGGAATCCTACCGTCGGCCAAAACGGCGCTCCAACTCCTCCCGCGGTAGCTGCACGATGGTTGAGCGACCGTGCACGTCATGCGGCGGGAGGTCGGTCTGGAACAACCGAAACAACAATACGCGCATTTCCGGCTCGGCCAGAGGCATGCCGCCCTTCACCGCGGCACGGCAAGCGTAGGTCGCCGCAAAGCGCTCGAGTCGGTTGGACCAGCCCCCAAAGCGACCTCGGGCCAAGTCTGCCACCAACTCCCGAAAACATTGCCCCGCGTCAAACCGGGGATGGGGCGTTGGTACCGTTTGGAGGATGACGGAACGGCCGCCGAAGGCTTCGACATCGTAGCCCGCGTGCAGGAGCAACCCTCGATAGGATTCGAGTACGTCGAGCTCCTCATCGGTGAGCTCCTGCGTGAGGGGAAGGAGCAAGCGTTGCGCTGGTGCGCCGGGGCCCGACATTTGTCTGAGTATCTCTTCGTAAAGCACTCGCTCGTGGGCCGAGTGCTGATCGACGACGATCAGGCCCTGCGGACCCTGGAACACGATGTAGGTATCGAACAGTTGAAGGATCGGCGCTTCAAACGAGCGCGGGGCAACCTCGGACCCGCGCGCCGCGTCCGCGGACTCGGTCTCCCCGAACAAATCGGCCCCCGGCACGGCCTCCCCTGCCCTCGGTGCAACCCACGAGGCCTCACCCCGCCCCCCGCCCGGATCCGGTCGCCAGGTTCCCAGGGGCACCGAGGCTTCCAATTTTCCCAGGGCATCCCGAACCGCCTCTTCGACCACCCGCTCGACGCTCATCCGATCCCGAAACCGTACCTCGAGTTTCGCCGGATGCACATTGACATCCACATCCTCCGGCGCCACCTCGATGGCGAGGTACAGGCTCGGGCGATCGCCGGGGTGAATGGCAGACCGGTACCCCGCCTCCGCGGCGCGTACCAGGAACGAATCGCGAAACGGCCGTTGGTTGACAAACAGCTGCACCCTCCGCCCAGTCGGCTTCGCGTCGCCGGGACGCTGCGCGTAGCCGCGAACGCGGACCGGTCCCGATGCATACTCGACCGCCACCAATGTTCCCGCCAATCCGCGGCCCCAGACCGCTGCCAGCCGAGCTTCAGCATCCTGATCGGCGGGCGCCGACAGGCGCTGCTGCCCATCGATGGTGAGATCAATACCGACGGTGGGGTTCGCGAGTGCAATGGTCGAGACCGCATCGATTGCCGCTCGGGTTTCACTGGCCGTCGACCGCAGGAATTTGCGGCGGGCGGGGGTGTTGAAAAATAATCCGCGTACCATTACTGTCGTTCCCCGCTGTCGAACCGCCGGCCCCACCCGATCAATTCGACCACCGGTCACCTGGATCTCGGTTCCGTCCTCATCGCTCTCCCCAGTGTGGGTTACCATAGTGAACCGAGACACGGAGGCGATGGCGGGCAGCGCCTCGCCCCGAAATCCGAATGTCCGCACTCCGACCAAATCTGCGGCCGTGGAAATTTTGCTGGTCGCGTGCCGATCGAGCGAAAGGACCGCATCACCGCGATTCATCCCGATCCCATCGTCGCTCACCTCGATCAATGTCTTGCCCCCCTGCTCCAACACGACTCGGACCTGCTTGGCGCTGGCATCGACCGCATTTTCGAGCAACTCTTTGACTGCCGAGGCTGGTCGCTCGACGACCTCCCCAGCGGCGATTTGATCAGCGACCGCGTCGGGAAGAATCGCGATCCGGCGGGCGACGGATGGATGCGAAGTCATGCGGCTAATCTATACCGTGGATCACGGCAACGGCGCCGGCCGGCACCCATCCGCGTCGGCCGAAAGCGTCCCGCACCAACAACCAATCCGACCGACGTTGTTCGAGCGGCACTTCGCTCATGACGTTCAACGTCGAGATCTGCGTGGCCAAACCGTGGGGTGACAGCCGAAGCGGGAGTTGCTGGACTACGATGCCACGGGGGCGTTGCTCCCAGTATTGCAGCGCCACGGCGCTCAGCGCGAGCATAAGCGCGAGCCCGAGCCCGGTGGTGCTCGTGGCGGTGAATCGCCGGCGGAGCGCAACAACCGCCCACCCCACAATCCAGGCCAGAAGCGCGAGCAGAAGAAGCTCGCTCGGCGTTACGAGCAGCCGGTTTGTGCTGTCGCGGAGTTCGTCGTGGAGGAGTCGGAGGCGAATCAGTCCGCTCTGAATGATCCGGCTTCTCGGCGTGAGTTCGCGGGCCCGGATCCATGCAGCGGCCGCCTCACCGTCGGCATGCGTCATGTACGCCGCGGCACCCAGATTGTACCAGTTCGTGGCGAAGGTAGGCGCCTCCTGGGCCGCCAGGGCAAAGCGCTCCTTGGCCGCCTGGTATGCGCCTCGTTGGTACAGTGAGGCTCCGTCCAGTGTTTGCGCTGAGAGTTGGAACCCGAGGATCCAGAGGGAGGCAACCAGTCCGGTCGCAGCGACGCGCGCCCGCACCCGCCGAGGAATCTTCCGAAGGGTTGCGGCGACCTCCCGAGCGAGGTCGCTCACCGAGCGATCACCGCTGCTCCCCGGCCCATACCGTACCCGCCGGACATCATCATATAAACAGGCGAGGGATTCGGCGGTCGTTCGGTCGAACCCGGTCTGACGGAGAGTCGCAACGATCGACGCTCGCTGGCGCTCCGCTGCGTCCGGGACCACCTCGTGAAGGAACTTTTGAAACCGGACGAGAGCCATTCCTGGATCGGCCGAGGCGCGGGCTGGCTGCGGCGGGACCCGGCGTCGGGCCGCCCTCCACACCGCCACAGCCGGCGCCAGGAACACGAGCAGCCAGATCGAACCACCTAGACTGTCCGTGATCTGCATCGCGAGAGGGGAGCCCCGATCGGACGCCAGCGGCAAAATGTCGCGCCGCTCCAGCGGAACCTCGGATGGAAGAACCGGGATGATGGCCGATTCAGTGGACGCCTCCCGGTATCGATTGGTGGCCGGATCGAAGAATGGATAGTGAATCGCGGGGAGAATCAGGCTCCCCGCAGAATCTGCCAGGATGAAAAAGCGGAACGTCTTGGTCCCACCCAGTCGTCCATCATGGGTTTCTGGCTTGTCATCGACCTTGTCGGTATAGACTCTCGCCCCCGTCGGCCAGGCGAGATCCGGCGCCGGCCACAGCGTCAGATTGCCCTGCCCGTGTACCGCCACGTGCACTGGCACTAGCTCGCCTGCGTGCGCCGTCGGTTTCGGAAGTTGATACTCGACAGTCACCGATCGGGCGACCGGCGCGGCCGTCGCTCCGGCTGGGCGCCCCCCGGCCGGAGGTGCGAGCACAATGATCTTACCCGTAGGGCTCCGGAGCTCGAAGTGCTTTTCATCGCTGAAGTAGTGTCGCCCCGTGGGAACGCCGTACTCGAGTTCCGCGGCAGGAATAGCGAGAACACCAGGTGTCAGCGGAAACACGACCTGGTGACTGACAAACAGATCATACGTGTCGTTCCCGATCTTACGGCTGGCCACGATTCCGGGAATAGTGGTTTGGGGCAGGTTCCAGACCCCGTCGAGCACCGGCGGTTTCAGGGTTGGCGGCCGGCGCAGGCGGCTCCGCAACTCCCGCGGAAACCACGCCGTCGTCAGCACGTCGAGCTGGTCGCCGACATAAATGGTATCGGCCGAGGTCGTAGCCGTGACGCCTACGTCGCCGGCCGAGGGTGGGATGGATCGTTGCAGCAATCCGAGGATTTTGGAATTCATTGCCGAGGGCGCGACCGCTCGCTCCGGAGCATGGATCGTCACTTCCACCGCCGGGGCGACGACGCGGTCGTTGCCCTGCTGGAGGATCACCCCCCAAAGTCTCCAGTCCCCAGGCTGCGTCGCGCGAAGCCGAACCTCGAGTACGTAGGTACGAGTTCCTGCCGCGTCAACCGAAACGTCGGTGTGCTCCGTCATGGACCCGACGACCTGGAAGCCATCGAATTCCGCAGGTAGAGTAGCACGCACCGGGTCGGTCGAGGTGAGAACAGCATGGGCGGAGTACGTGATCTCGTCACCCACCTCGATCCGATCACGATCAACGCTCGAGATGATCGTGAGCTTCCCCCCTTGGAGCAGCAGCCCCAACAACAGCAAGGCGGGCATCACCAGTCCTTCACGGGTTGCGTCGGTGGCGGCCGGCGTCGCTTCGCTTGATCAGATCGCACCTCCCGTTCCGCGCGTTCCACCGACGCAAGAATCTGTTCAGCTTCCGCCTTGCTCAATCCGCCGGCGGGCGGAGGTGCCCCACGGCCGCCTTGACCTCCACCACCTGCCGGTGACTTCGGCGGGGGCGGGGCTCTGCCGCCACCACCACTCGGCGGGGGTCGATGGCGGGTGGCCAGTTCCAAGTTCCATTTCGCATCGGCCGATACCGGTTGGAGGAGGAGCGCGTCCTTCAGGAACTTTGCGGCCTCGGCGTTCAACGTATCTCGACGAACCGAATCGACTCGCGCTTGGCGAAGGGAGACGAGCCCCAGGTTGTAGAGGGCGCGGAACCGGAGATCAGGATCGACCGAATTGCCGGCGACAACCAGCGCTTGCCGGGCCCGCTCAAAGTCCCCGGCCCGCAATGCGGCAGTCCCCGCATTGTACCACGCGGTGTCCGAAGACCCGGCCAACCTCGCCTCCCGGAGGTACTCCTCGGCCGCATGGACCGAGTCACCTTGTTGGCTGAGTTGCTCGGCCTTGGGCGGACGTTGGGCCGATGCCGGGCGAGCCAACACCCCGATGAGACCAATCCCGATGAGCGAGGCCCCGTGTCGGGTGAGCGTCGACAGCAGCAGCAGCAAGGCGCCGACCAACGCAACGACCCACGCGCGGGGCACGAGGTCCTCCAGACGACGCTCCGCCGCTGGGCGACGGACCAACGCCGCGAGCGTAGCGCGGACGGCGCCGGCTTGGTCGGGAGTATCCGCCGCGACTAGGGTTCCGCCCGCCGCTTCCGCCACCTGCTGGAGAAGATCGTCGCGTCGTTCCGTCAACACGATCGCCCCATTCGTGTCTTTCTTGTATTCCACCAAGCGTCCCGTGGAATCCCGAATTGGAATTTTCACCGGGGTGACTCCACCTTGGGCCACGAGGATGAGGCGAACGTCGGCGGCCTTGAGATCGGTGGCCGCGGCTACCGCATCTGCGACTGAATCATGGCCCTCGCCATCCGTGAAGATGACCAGGGCCCGGTCGCCACCCTGTCCGGCGGCACCGAGGACCTCGGCCCCCTGTCGTAGTACCGATGCCAGGTTCGTCCCGCCTTCGCTGGCGAGGTCCGGATCGATGGAATCCAAATAGAGGCCGACCGCGCCACCGTCCAAGGTCAGCGGCGCGAGGATGTAGCTGCGGCCGGCGAAAGCAAGGAGGCCAACGCGGTCGCCCTGGGAGTCCAGCAGCACTCGCGACGCTTCTCGGGTGGCGTGGGCTAGGCGATTTGGCGCCACGTCTTCGGCCAACATCGAGCGACTGATATCGAGCGCAAGCACCACATTGAGCGCCCGGCTTTCGGTGAGCACGGCGGAACGACCCCAGCGCGGACCGGCCGCACCGAGCACGGCGACGAGCGCAATGATCGACAACCAGGCCACCGACCACCGGCCATCGGCCCGGAGTCGGGTCACCAGTGCGCTGGACCAGGCGCCGGCCGCCCGCAACCGCCGCTGCCGCGCCCACCATGCCACGAGGCCGACGAGCACCGCGGCGGCCGGGGCGGCCCACGCGAGCCAGGCCATTTCGAATTTCATGGTATCCGCACCACACGGGTGGCCGCGAGGATCAATTCCAGGAGAAGCAGGCCCAGTCCGGCGAGCAGGAGAGGGCGCGTCGTTTCGTCGTTGCGGGTAAATCGCACCGTCTCGATGGGTGAGGTCTCCAGGGCATCGATTTGGCGAAAGATGCGGCTCAGCGCTTCGCTGTCTTTCGCCCGAAAGTATCGACCCCCGGTGCGGGTAGCGATGTCCCGAAGCAACGCCTCGTCGATCCGAACCGGCAGCATCTCATAGCGAAACCCATTCAGCCCGCGCCCGGTCGGAATCCGGGCTTCGCCTTCGGTTCCCACTCCCACGGTGTACACCTTGACCCCGAACGCCGCCGCCGCGTCCGCCGCGGTGCGGGGATCGATCGCACCGCGATTGTTCTCGCCATCGGTGAGGAGCAGCACCACCTTCGATTTCTCGGGAATGCGGCGCAGTCGATTGACGGCCGTCGCCAGGCCGCTTCCGATGGCGGTCCCATCCTCCAGGTTCCCGATCCGGATTTCGTTCACCGCTCGCTCGAGCACAGCATAGTCGAGGGTCACCGGCACCTGGGTCAGCGCCTCCGCGGCGAATGCGACCAATCCGATCCGATCCGACTCTCGTCCGCGAATGAACCCGATCGCTTCGCGTTTGGCCACTTCGAGCCGATTGGATGGCGCAAAATCTTCAGCCAACATGCTGCTGGAGATATCGATCGCGATGACGATCGCGATTCCGTTCTTCCGCACAACGAGCTTCTCACCGGGGCCCTTGGGCCCGGCAGCTGCAACGATCCAAAGCGTTAACGTGAGCGCGCGGCACAGGGGTGGGATCCACGGCCACCAGCTCCGTCGTGCGGTCTCCGCGAGGGCGCCCGAACTCCCGTGGAGTACCCCATGGCGCCGGCGCCGACGGCGCATCCACCACCAGAACGGGATGAAGAGCAGCAGCAGAAGGAGCCATGGCCGCACGAACGTCACCCGCCGCCCCCTCCCTCGCCGCGTCGATCGACCCAGTGCTCCGCTTCTTCGCACAACTTCGCCAATCGCCCGGGCGCGGCGGGGGCATACCGAAGGCGATCCAGCTCCTCGCGGAGGGGGGCGACGCCGTCCGCCAACTCAGAAGAAACACGTTCGGCGAGAATCGCGTCGATCTTCGCGTTCCACCCGTCCAGCGCAGTTCGATATTCTCCGGCCGCGGCCCAGGCGCGCAGCATCGCGGCTTTCGGACCGGGCTGCTCCGCGCGTGGCGGCCCGGCGTTGTTCCGTACGGTCGGTCGCCGCCGCCAACGCCACTGCAATGCGGAGGTAATCGCCGCCACCAAGGCGCAGAGCACTATCAGAGGAACTGGTGAGGTGCTCCCCCGAGAAATGACCGAAGCCGCACCTTTCGGCGACAACGCCGAATCTGGGGTTCCGCTCGGCAGTACCGAGGCAACCCGGACGATCACCGGCATGGCAGGAAGTGTGTCCGTCCGACCATTGGACAACACCAGTAGCGGGCCCGGCATCAACAATTGATGCGCACCGGGAATCCACAGAGCCAGCCGATACCGGACCGTGAACCCGCCGGGTCGCGGCATCACTATGGGCGGGCCGAGGGTGGTGCCCGAATCTCCGAGCTCCCACGGCAACGGGCGTAACACCGAACCAGACGGTGCGGCGATGGCCCGAGTCACCCAGAGCGTGTCTCCGACCGTCGCGACAGGAGCCTGCAGGAGACAGAGACACAGCGCAATCATCGGCGCACCGAGCGCCGGCGGAGACGGGACGCAAAAGCGCGGCGCAACGCAAGCGCGTAGTCCCCCGTGGACGTCAACGCGATATGATCCGTCCCCGCACTGCGGAGAAGATCAGCCCGGACCGCCTTGGCGCGTGCGGCGAGCGCCTGCCAGCGGCGCCGAATCCGCGGATCGCCGGTGTCGATCAATACTCGCCGACCCGATTCGGCATCCTCGAAGTCGACCCAGCCGGAGGCCGGTGGGTTCGCCTCCTGAGGGTCGTCGACCGTAATGGCGACCACTTCGTGTCGTGCGGCCAGCTGGCGCAGCGGCCGCACCCACCCCTCCGCCTGAAAATCCGACAGCAGCACAACGATGGCTCGATGCTTGAGGAGTTTCGAAGTGTATCGGATCGCTTCGGCCACATCCGTGCCCCGGCCTTCTGGCTGGAAGGCCAAGAGATCGCGAATGACCCGGAGCGCGTGGCGGCGCCCCTTCGCGGGCGGCACCACGTGTTCCGGCCGATCGGTGAACAACAAGGCGCCGGCTCGATCGTGTTGCAAGGCCGCCGCAAGGGCCAAAACCGCGCCGACCTCGACCGCCCGCTGCACCTTGGGCGTCGGAGTCCCGGTCCGCGTGGATCCAGACTGATCGACGACCAAGAAGAGCGTGAGTTCTCGCTCCTCGGTGAACGTCTTGACGTAAGGTGAACCCATGCGGGCCGAGACGTTCCACTCGATGGTCCGGAAATCGTCTCCGGGCTCGTACGGACGCACCTCGGCAAACTCCATTCCTTGCCCTCGGAAGAGCGAACGATACTCTCCGGCCAGCAGGGTATCGACGATCCCGCGCGTGCGGAGCGCGATGCCTTGGACTTGTTTGAGGATTTCGGGAGAGACTGGCGGCATAGGACGGAGGGATTCCGACGATTCAGGGCACCGCTACGGCCCCCAGCACCCGGGACACTACCGTATCGGTGGTGACATCCTCGGCTTCCGCCTCGAAGGTCAGCACGACTCGGTGCCGGAGCACATCGGGCGCGAGCGCCTGGATGTCCTCGGGCACCACGTACGCGCGGCCCCGAAGAAATGCCATGGCACGCGCCGATTGGGCGAGGGCGATCGAAGCTCTGGGTGAAGCGCCAAAGGCCACCAGCGGAGCCGTCGAGGCGAGGCCGACCGACGCGGGATCCCGCGTGGCCCGAACCAGGTCGACGATGTAATCCACTAACCGGTGGTCGAGATGGATGGTCGCAATGGAAGCCCGCGCCGCGAGGATCTGTTCCGGCTGCAAAATTTTCGCAACCGGGATCGGTTGGCCCCCGCTCATCCGCAACAACACTTCCTTTTCCTCGGTGCGGGTCGGATAGCCCACCGTGATCTTGAGCAGAAATCGGTCGAGCTGTGCCTCGGGGAGCGGATAGGTGCCCTCGCTTTCGATGGGGTTCTGGGTGGCGAGGACGAGAAAGGGTTCGGGCAGGAGGAACGTGGTCCCGCCCAGGGTGACTTGCCGTTCCTGCATCGCCTCGAGGAGGGCGGACTGAACTTTCGCCGGGGCCCGGTTGATTTCGTCGGCGAGCACAATCTGGGCAAAAAGCGGTCCGCGTTTCGGATTGAACTCTTGGGTTTTCGGATCGAACACCATCGTCCCGATAAGGTCGGCGGGAAGCAGGTCCGGCGTGAATTGGATCCGGGAGAAAGAGGCGTGGAGAATTTCCGCCATGGTGCGTACCGCCAGAGTTTTCGCGAGCCCCGGCACACCCTCCAAGAGCACGTGGCCGCCGGTCAGCAGGCCAACGAGCAATCGCTCGACCATCATCTCCTGCCCGACCACGCGGCGGCCCACCTCCGTCAGGACTCGGCGTCCCAGGCCCGGATCGACTGGCGGCTCCGTAGCAGCAGGCAGCGCGGTCTTATTGGGAGCGGCCATCATCTCCTCTTGGGCTTGGTCGCCGGTTCTGCTCCGGGCGTGAGATTGATCACGCGATATAAGTCATCCATTTCCTTGTTGGTCAGGATCCGGGACTCCCCCGGCTTCAGATCGCCGAGACGAATGGGGCCATACGACAAACGCGCCAGGCGTTCGATTTTGAGTCCGAGCGCCTCAGCCCAGCGCCGGACGATGTGATGCCGGCCTTCCGCCAGGGTCAAATCCACGATGCTCCGGCCATCATGGCCCGGCCGCACGCGAACCTGTGTGGGGACGACCGGACGGCGCTCCACCAGCACGGGCTGCTTCACCGCGTTGACGACCTCCGCTGTCGGGCGGCCGTGTACCAAGGCGGTGTAGCGGCGCGAAATTCGATAGCGGGGATGGGTCAATCGGTGAACCGCTTCGCCGTCGGTCGTCAGCAACAGGAGGCCGGTGGTCATCACGTCCAACCGGCCGACATACGTCAGGCCCTTCGTGTTTGTCAGGAAATCGAATACGGTCCGCCGACCCTGTTCATCGCTCGCGGTGGTCACGACGCCGAGCGGCTTATGGAATGCCAACCATCGCCGAGGCACGATCGTGACTCGCTTGCCTTTGACGGTGATGGATTGGGAACTGGGATCGACTTTGGACCCGAGTTCGGCGACCATTCCGTCGACCCGCACCTGGCCCGCCCGAATAAAATCTTCCGCGGCACGCCGAGACGCGACTCCAGCGCGAGCGAGCGCCTGCTGGAGCCGCATTTCGCTCATGATTCGGCTTCGACGTAGGCCGCAGTGTCTTCATCCATAGGGGCGGCTGGAACCGGTTGGAGCGCGATACTGAGTTCCTCCGCCTTGGGCAGATTGGCCAAGTCCTGCAACCCGAGCAACTCGAGGAACATAGGTGTGGTCCCGTACAAAAGCGGGCGTCCGAGCGCTTCACTGCGACCCACGACCTCGATGAGGCCGCGCTCCTGTAGCGAACGCAGGACCCCGCTGGCATTCACTCCGCGGATTTCCTCGATCTCGGCGCGGCCCACAGGTTGCCGGTACGCGATCACGGCCAATGTCTCCAGCATCGCCCCGGATAGCTTCGAGCCGCGGACCCCAATCTGAGCACGTTCGATGGCGGCCGCGAACACCGGCCGGGTGAGAAGCTGAAATCCACCCCCCATTTCCACGAGCTCGATACCGTGACTGCCGAAATCGTAGTGCTCCCGAAGTTGGTCGAGCGCCGCCCGAACCTCCGATCCATTGGTGTCGGGGTCCAAATCGGCGAGCTCCTCGACCGTGAGCGGGCGAGCGGCCGAGAAGAGAGCCGCCTCAATCAGCTGGCTGAGCGAGTTCAAGAGCCACCACCAATGGCGCAAAGGGCGCCGGTTGACGAATGAGGAGGGCCCCGCGGCGGGCCATCTCCAACAGAGCCAGGAGTACCGAGAGGACGTCGGCAATTGTCGGGGCCGGTCCGAACGCTTCGGTCCAGATGAATTCGCCCCGCTCCGCCAGGAGAGCTTCGATCCGCCGGGTAGCGCCCTCGACATCGAGGGGACGGGCAACGACCCGATGGAGTACTGGGCTCAAAATGCCGGAAATCACCCGCTCCACCGCGGCCAGGAGGTCGATCACATCCAGCGTGAGCGGTGGCGGCGGACGATCGGGGGGTGGCGGCAAATAGCCGCGCGGAAACCGCAAGGAACGCCGTTCCGCCGCCTGCTCCATCCACAGCGCTATTTCCCGGATTTGCTGGTACTCGAGGAGCCGGCGCACCAATTCCGCTCGGGGATCCTCCCACTCCTCTCCGTCTCCACGACGGGGCAACAACATCTGAACTTTGAGGCGCAACAGCCGTCCGGCCATCTCGAGATAATCCGCGGCCTGATTGAGCCCCAAATCATGGATGACGGACAGAAACTGGTCTGCGATTTTTGCGATTGGGATGTCCGCGATGTCGAGTTGCTGCTCGCGGAGCAAGTGAAGTAGCAGATCCAGGGGACCCGAAAAGCTCTCCAGCTCCACCACGAAGCCGGATCCGTTTCCCAGCGCGAGCGGGGGAGCTTCAGAGAGCGTCATGCGAGTTTCATCAGCGTTAGCGTGCGTTCCCTACGGAGAAAATTGTCAGGAGTGAAGTATTTCAGGAAGACTAAGGGACTCGCCTGGCCAAGTCAAAAGGCCATCCTGTCTTGCTGGAGGCGCTCTAGCGGTGTATTATGCCCGCCGCCGATCCGGGTCCCCGGGTCGCCAGCATTGCCCTACGAACGCGTGAGGAATACCGTGCCGCGAATTAAGTCCGCCAAGAAAAAGATGCGCCAGACCGAGACTCACACCGCCCGGAATCGTAGTCAGCGGAGTGAGTTGCGTTCCGCCGTGAAACGGGTCCGCAGCGCTCCGACGCCCGCTGATGCCGCCAAGGCTTTCGAAAATGCCGAAAGCCTTCTCGACCGGGCCGGCCGCAAGCGGCTGGTGCACCCCAATACCGCCGCACGCCAGAAGAGCCGTCTAGCCAAGCTCAAGGTCGCCGCCAAGAAATGAGGGCAGGGCCAGGCAAGCAAAGGGGCTCCGACTCTCGGAGCCCCTTCGATTTTTCCGGCCACAAGCTCGCGCTACAGCGTGGCCAGCTCCGCCCCACACCGCTCGCAATACCATTCGGTTGGACGATTCATCGTCCCACAATCCGTGCATTTGAGGGTCTTCGAGACCGACTGGCTCGGCCGCTCCCCTCCGCGTAGCGGAGAGGTCTCTTTGGCGTGTACCGTTGGGGCCGCAGCGCGATGGCTCGTCGCAGCCGGCGCAGCGTCGATCGTCACGGACTTGAGAAATGCCAATTCGTCACCCGGAGGTGTTGAAGGCGGCGCGTGGGGCGGCACCGGAAAGGGAATGGTGCGGCCTAGCGGGCCTTCGCGATTGGGAACCCGGCCGCTCCGGGGAACAAACCGGGGCGCCTCGGGGGGGGCGGACGGCGCGGTCGGTTCGACGGCCGACACCACCTCACGAAGAAGCGGTGCTTCCGCTTCAACCGGCTTCGCGTATGCCTCGACGGCGGAAGGGTGCGCCGAGGCTCCATCCATAGCCGGGATGGCGGCGTCCTCCTTGTGGGCGATCGGTCGCGACACGACGGCCTGCGGCTCGGGCTCGGGTTCCGCGGGCGAGATCAGACCCAGAACCTCCGCGAGTCGATGAATCTCTGAGCTGACCCGGTGGATTTCGGCACCTAAGCTCTCCAGCTTGGTCCCGGTCGTCTCCTCGTGCGTAGCCCACTCCTCGTCCGAGTATTCCCCGACCGCGTGCCGCAACTCGGCCTCGCTGAGGGCCTCTTCTTCCTCGGTACGCACCCGTTCGAGCTCGGCGAACTCGCGTCGCAAACCGGTAACGGTTTCGGTCAGTGAGGTGGAATGCGCGCGAAGGTGGTTCACTACCTCGGCCAACCGCCCATGATAGTCCTTGCGGACTCGCTCCCGGACTGAAGCGGGGGTAGTGGACCCGGCTTGGTCGAGACGTTGCAACCAGTCCAGGATCTTCTGGCGGCTGGCCAACAGGGATTCAATCTCGGCGGTGTCTTGAACCTGCTGTTCCGTCATCGCGCTGCGCTCCTTTAGAAGCTGCGTGCGCCTCCCTGCGTCACTCAATCCGCTGAGTCACGGATAGGGCAAGGACGCTCGGACAGGGGCCCGTCGGGGAACGGGAACCGCCGAATGAAGATCCGATCCATCTTTGGGGACTATCGGTCCCCTGCTTCGTAATCTAAGGCGGAGAGGTGTATCCGGGAATGTGTCACGATTCTGGCCGTCAAGAACTCGGTCGAAATCAGTCCCCACCGAGGGAGCGGTCGAAGGCCACTCGCCCATCGACTAGCGTGAGCAGGGTCCGACCAATGAGTTCCTCCCCCACGAACGGGGAATTGCGGCTCTTCGAGTGGAAGGCGGTCGCCTCGACCTTCCAACGGGCGTCCGGGTCGAACAGGACGAGGTCTGCGGGGGCGCCCACCGCGAGGGTGCCGCCGGAAAGGTGGAAGATTCGGGCCGGCATGGTACTCATGCGCGCGATGAGCTGCGGAAGAGTGAGGAGGCCCGGCACAACCAGCTCCCGAATGGCCAGACCGAGCGCGGTTTCGAGGCCCACGATACCGTTGGGCGCATCATCAAACTCACGTTCTTTGGCGTCGTAGTGGTGCGGCGCGTGGTCGGAGGCGATGATATCGATCGAACCGTCCTTGAGCGCGCTTCGAATCGCATCCCGGTCTTCGGCCTCGCGCAGGGGCGGGTTCATTTTCGCGTGGGTGTCATACCCTTCACAGCGTTCGTGAGTCAGCGCGAAATGATGGGGCGTCGCCTCGGCCGTGACGCGAAGTCCCTTCTCCTTGGCGCGACGGATCAGGTCGACCGAACCACGGGTAGACATATGACAGAGGTGGACATGCCCGCCGGTGAGTTCGGCGAGAATGATGTCCCGGGCCACCATGATTTCTTCCGCCGCCGAAGGAATCCCCTTGAGTCCTAGTCGCGTGGAGACCAGCCCTTCGTGCATCACCCCGCCATGACTCAAGGTCGGGTCTTCGCAATGATCCGCCACCGGAATCCCGAACACCTTGGCGTACTCCAACGCCGTACGCATCAGGTGACTCGAGACGACCGGCTTTCCGTCATCACTCACGGCCACCGCTCCGGCCCCGACCATTTCCCCGAATTCCGCGAGTTGCTGCCCCTTCTGTCCCAGCGAGATTGCCCCGATCGGGTATACGCGTGCCTTCGCGGCTCGAATCGACTGACGCACCACGAAGCCAACCGCCGCTTGGTTGTCGGTGACCGGGTCCGTGTTCGGCATCGCGCATACGGCCGTAAAACCGCCCGCGACCGCGGCCATCGCGCCGGTCGCAATCGTTTCCGTGTCTTCTTGGCCCGGTTCGCGAAAATGCACGTGAAGATCGATGAGTCCCGGCGCCGCAACCTTCCCCGCCCCGTCGATCACGCGCGCGTTTTCCGGTGGAGCAACATTGCGTCCAACGGCTCGGATCTTTCCGTCCACCACAAGGACGTCAGCAACCCCATCGGCGTCGCGGGACGGATCGATAACTCGCGCACCCCGGATAAGGAGGGGCCTCATCGTTCCTCGCCGCCGCTGCCGGAGACCCAATCGGGGGCTCCTCCGGCTAGGAGGTAGAGCACGGCCATCCGTACCGCGACACCGTTGGTCACCTGAGGGAGAATGACGCTGTGGGGTCCATCGGCCACGTCGCTGTCGATTTCAACCCCGCGGTTCATCGGGCCCGGGTGGAGGATCAAGAGGTCCTTCGGGGCACGAGCCAGCCGATCGGAGGTGACGCCGAACACTCGATTGTATTCCCGGAGAGATGGGATGAAGCCCGCCTCCATCCGCTCCAGCTGCAACCGGAGGATGTTCAGCGCATCGGCCCATTGAATGGCATCTTCGATTCGGGGAAGCACGGTCACGCCAAGCTGCTCGACGCCCCGGGGCAGCAACGTCGGTGGTCCACACACGGCCACTTCGGCTCCGAGCTTGAGGAGACCCCAGATGTTGCTTCGGGCCACCCGGCTGTGGAGTACGTCGCCACAGATCGCCACCTTGAGCCCGGCAAGTTTCTTGAAATGGTCCCGAAGCGTCAGCATGTCGAGCAGACCCTGGGTCGGATGCTCGTGCTTGCCATCCCCTGCATTGATGACGTTGGACCGAATGCGATCGCCGAGAAACTGGGCGGCCCCTGAAGAATGGTGGCGGATGACCACCATGTCGATTCGCATTGCCTCGAGGTTGCGGGCGGTATCGACCAGAGTTTCGCCTTTCGAGACCGACGACCCCGAGGCGGCGACGTTCACCGTGTCGGCCGAGAGTCGCTTCTCCGCGAACTCAAATGAGATGCGAGTCCGGGTGGAGGATTCAAAGAAGAGGTTGACGATGGTTTTACCGCGAAGGGCCGGCACCTTCTTGATGGGGCGCTCACTCACCTCTTTGAACGGCTCTGCGGTATCGAGAATGAGCTGGATCTGTCCCGCCGAGAGATGTTCGAGCCCCACGAGATCCTTGCCGAGCGTCGGGACGGTCACGCCGGTGCCCCGCGTACTAGATCGACGGCATCCACACGGTCCAGCTCCATGACCGACACGTCCACTCGGTCGGCCGGGCCCGCCGTCACCGTCGTCCCTACGATGTCAGCTTGAATCGGCAACTCACGCCCCCCGCGGTCGACCAATACACAGAGGAGGATGCGCTTCGGCCGGCCGAAATCCGCAAACTCATCGAGCGCCGCACGTACCGTTCGCCCGGTGTAGAGGACGTCGTCGATGATCACCACCGTCTTACCGTCCAGATTCGGCGGAAGCCGAGTTTCGGCTACCACCGGCCGCGGGCCGATGGCCTGGAGATCGTCGCGATAGAGCGTGATGTCGAGTTTGCCGAGGAGGGGGGGTTGGCCTTCGGTTTGGGCCACGAGGCGGGCGATCCGCTCGGCGAGTTCCACACCCCGCCGTTGGATCCCTACGAGCACCAGGCCGTCCGCCCCGAAGCACCGCTCAACGATCTCCGAAGCCATCCGCTGGAGTGCCCGGGCCATCGCCCGTTCATCAAGGAGTCGCGTCGAAGTTGGCATCGTCGGGCGCGGAAACTACCCGCCCCCCACGATCGATGCAACACCCGCGCGCCGCCAGTCCTGTTAGGAGGGGAGCGGTTTGGTCGCGTGGACTCGACGTTGGGCTCTGGGCCACAGCCGGGCGGCGAGGAGGACGAGGGCCACGGTGCCATAAAAGTACGGGTCCCGGACGTCCTTCTTGACCAGCCACAGGAAGTGAAGGATGGCGAGGATCGCGATCGCATAAATAAGCCGGTGGAGCTTCGTCCAACGGGACCCGAGCCGCCGGATCCAACCTTGGGTCGAGGTGACGGCGAGGGGGATCATCAGCATGAACGCCGTGAACCCCACGGTCACCCACGGATGCTTAACAACATCCTCCGCGATGAGCGCCGGTGACAACGACTGGTCGAAGACAAAGTAGGTCACGGCGTGACAGAGAACGTAGAAAAAGGAGAATAGTCCCAAGAGCCGGCGAAATTTGACGAGTTCGTTCCAGCCGGTGACTCGTCGCAGCGGCGTCACCGCCAGGGTCACGAGGAGGATGATGAGGGCGGTGAGTCCGGTGCGGTGCTGAATGTCCTTGACCGGCTCGGCAGCGAGTTGATTGGTGAACGCGTCAATACAGAGGACGACAAACGGCGTGAGACAGGCCGTCCAAACGACCACTTTGGCGACCACGATCGTGCGTCGTGCCAGCCCCTTCGCCATTAGAAATTTGCCCGGAGATCCAGGCCCGTGTACATCGACGCGACCTGCTCGGCATACCCGTTGAACATGAGCGTTTTCCGCTTGAAAAACTCGCCGGCCCGATGCTCCCGCGCCTGGGTCCAGCGGGGGTGATCGACTGTGGGGTTCACGTTGGCGTAAAACCCGTACTCCTCCGGTGCCGCAATGTTCCACGTGGTGTGGGGTTGCGCCTCGACAAACCGAATCCGGACGATGGATTTGCCGCCTTTGAACCCATACTTCCACGGCGCGCAAAGACGGACCGGCGCTCCGTTTTGATTCGGGAGCGGCTTACCGTACACGCCGGTCACGAACAGCGTGAGGAGATTCATGGCTTCGTCCATCCGCAGCGCTTCTACATATGGCCACGGAAGCACGGAGCGATTCTGCCCCGGCATTTGTTTGGGATCATGGAGCGTGGTGAACTCGACGAACTTTGCCTTCGTTCCAGGCTCGATCCTCGCAATGATGTCGCGAAGCGGGATGCCGCTCCACGGAATCACCATCGACCAGCCCTCGACACAGCGGTGCCGATAGACCCGCTCCACCGGCTGGAACGGACGGAGAAACTCGTCGAGGTCGACAATGCCGGGCTTCTTGACGTCACCCGCGATTTCGATTTTCCAAGGGTGCGGGTGCAAGGACCCTGCATTCTGCGCCGGATCCGATTTGCCGGTCCCGAATTCATAGAAATTGTTGTAGCCGGTGACATCTGCGTAAGGAGTGAGTTTGTCCTCCTCACCTTGCCACCGCCGAAACGCTGGGGCTGCCGCGGCCAGCCGCGGTGAGAGTACCGAAGCGCCGGCCGCAAGCCCGACCCCGATCGAGGTCAGGAACGCCCGGCGGTCGACGAAGGTTTTTTCGTCCGTGATGTCCCGGGTCGGGAGCAAGGGTTTCGAAAGCAGATGCATTCCATCCCTCCAAAGGGGGGCAGCAGCAGGTCCGGGGGCGGAGCCGCCGTAGTACTGATAATACGCTGGGGAATACGAAATGGTTCCCTCGGCGGTTGGTTAGGCTTCCGGCCGGAACAACCACTAGCCTCCAACTGTGGAGTGTGGGATTGGGCCGGAGCCGCGGGATCGGGCGGAGGGGACCGAGGCCGAGGTCGCAGCTCAGCAACTCTCGAGCCGGGAACTCAACGGGACGCGGAGGGCGCCACGGGCGCAGCGGACAGAGAAGGATTCGACCCGGAGCCCGCAGCAGCGGGCGGAGGGGACCGAGGCCGAGGCCGCCGGTCAACCCTCGAGCTGGGAACTCAACGGGACGCGGAGGGCACCACGGGCGCAGCGGACAGAGAGGGATTCGAACCCTCGATACCCTTTTGAGGTATACACGCTCTCCAGGCGTGCGCCTTAAACCACTCGGCCATCCGTCCTTGGGGCGGGCAAATTACCAAGCCAATCCAGCCTCGTCAACGAGCGCCGTCACGCCGGTTGGCCCGACCAGCGCTCACGGTAAGACCGTAATTCCTCCCGCTTGTTTCCCGATGTCCACAGTCCCGACCTTCTGCAGCAGTGTCAGGTCAATCACGTCCACAGTGCCCGGCTGTCCGCCGATGCCTTCCAGAGTGACGAAGGCAAACCGCGAATCGGCGCTTACCGCCACACCACTCGCGACCTTTCGGGTCCCCGGAATTTCAGCCAGCTTCATCGCGTCACTGAGCCGCCAGATCGAAGTCGTACCCGGTCCCTTCTGCGTTACCACCAACAGTTTTCCGTCCGGTGACGTAGCGAGGTTATACGGCGCGGGCGGCGTCTTCCAGCGTCGTGTCATTTTCCAGGACCCGACATCCACCTCAACGATTTCATTCGAGCGGTTGCAGGCCACATACACTTTGTTCCCATCCACCGAAGGTTGCGCCCACGTCGGCGAGCAGGTATTCGAGACGGACTCCGTCGTGTGATCACCGTGGCTCATGTTCGCCATAGCCTCGCGCGACGGTTCCTGGTCCGCCGCGGCCACCGCCACCGCGCCTTCCTTTCCAGCCACCAGATTGAACTTCCGAGCGACGGTGAAGGTCCGGGTGTCGACCTCCACCAGAAGATCGTTCATCATGCATCCCGAGTAATGCCTCGTTCCCTGTGGATTCAACCGGCTCCCATGGGGCATCCGGCACGTCGTAGTGCGCGCAATCTCGGTCATCGAGGTTCCCTCGACGACTGAGAGCGTTGAAGGTTGCATTTCCGGGTCTTCGAAATTGAAATTGATCACGTAGATCAAGCCGCCGGCACCGAGGTCCACGGTCGCGGGAAACATCCCCAACTGGACCAGGCCAATTGGCTTTCCAGATTCCATGTCGATCCGCTGCAAGTAACCGAACGGCCGTCCATGGGCCAGGGAGACGAAAAAGGATTTGCCGTCCGGAGCGAGGACGACGCCGTGGGGTCCTTCGTTTTCAGTCGCGTAGATCCCGACTACATAGGTGCGCACCACTTTGGCTCCACACCCAATCGGTGTGTTCGGCGCCGTGCATGGTGTGAACTCGATCAAGACCACTTGATCGTCGGACTCGGCGGTGGCGAGGATACGGTATACCGGACCTGGGCCGTGCAACATCGCCAGGAGCATGAGACTGAGCATCATTCCCTCACGAGGTCACGGGACCGTCGGTCGCGGACGTTCGGGCAATTTGACCGCCCAGAGGCCCGAGTTGTGGTCGCTGAAGAAAATGTGCCCTTTGTGCGGCTGCGGACCCCACGCCATCGGCGCATTCGGCACAAAGCCGTTGGGATCGAATGCTTTGAAGCGTGCCAGCTCCCGACCCTGGTCATAGAGATTGCCCATCAACTCGCCCGAAACATCCACAACTCGGAGCCCCGCGTTGTAATACGCCACATACATCGTGTCATTTTCGATCCAGAAGTTGTGGGGGCCCGCCTCCGGAATCTGGTACCGGCCGACCTCCTTGGGATTCTTGATATCCGTGAAGTCAACAATGTGAATGTACCCTCCCGCCTCCTCGACGCCGCGGTCCTTCGATCCATACGGAAACTGCTCATCCCCCACGAAGACATAGAACTTGCCATTCGTCTTGTTCCGATATGGGAAGGCCGAGTGGGTGGCCCCAATCGGGTATTTGTAGCTGCTGATCTGCACGGGGTGACTGAGGCTGCCTCCGGCGATGCCATTTCCAACGTCCACCAAGATGACGCCGTCTTGCCACTGCGAGGCATACGCGATCCCGTTCACCACCCAGACGTCATGGATGCCATGGCCGGGGGTATCCAATTCAAAAAACCCGACCCGCTTCGGATGCGACGGGTCTTCGATCGAAATGATGTCGAACCGGCGGCCGGCGTTGATGGCGAACACATGTTTGTTCCACACGAAGGTGTTGTGGACGCCGCCCCAGAGGCCATCATCGTAGCTGGACAAGATCTTCACATGGCGCGGATCGGAACAGTCGACAACGATGAACCCGTTCTTCCGGTTGGAAGCGCCTTCTCGGGTGATGATACAAATCCCCCGCTCTTCATCGACCTTCACGTCATTTGTCGTACGCGCATCCACCACCAGGCTGTCGGTCATGACCGGATTGGCCGGATCGGTAACATCCCAGAAATAAGTAGCTCCGCCGGCGCCCCAGGTGCCCGTTAGGGCGTAGTCCCTGCCATCTTTGCCCGACCAGACCCAGATATCCGATGTGTGGACATCCTTGACCCGCCCTTCCCCCTTCGCATCCTCGAGCCGAAGACTCACGTAGCGGTGCCCGATCGCCACCGATTTTCGAGCGGCCAAATGGCCGGCCGTCGCTATGACCGTAAAGTCACCCGCGCGCTGTGCGACGAAACGTCCATCCTGCTCGATGAGGGCCGAGGCTTCCGACGCGATCACGGTATCCTCAACTGCCGCCTTCACCGAGAATGTGATCGGCATGTCCGCGATCGTATTGCCCGCGGCATCTTTCGCGACGGCGGTGAAATGGACGACATCCCCCGTCCGGGCTGAATCCATAGAAGCGGTCAGGATGACCGTCCGGGCCGGGTTGGCCACGATGGTGATACGCCGACTCGTGCTCATTCCGCCCGACGACGCCAGGAGTTGCCCAACCCCAGCACGGAGCGGCGTCACATCGCCAAAGCGATCCACGCTCAAGACGCCTTCATTGTCCGAGGACCACTTCACCGGGGAATCGTGACGTTCCAGGCCGGCCGCGTCTTTGACGATCGCTTGGTGCCGGACCGTCGTCCCCACGTACATCTTGTGGGGGCCATCGAGAATGCTGACGCCCTTGATCGCCGGCCATCGCACCGTGACGGTGACTTCGGCTCGAGCGGAAGCACCTACGGCCACCGCCACGATCTTGAATTGCCCCGCTGCGTGGGCCTTGACTGCCCCCGTCGAGTCGACCTCAACCGACCGCCGTGACGTAGAGAACCAACCGATAGGGGTGGTGACCGCTCGACCGCTCGCATCGTAGGCCACGGCTTTGAGTCTCGCCGAACCTCCAACGTCAAGGGTGATTTGGCTCGGATCCACCTGGACCCGCGCTGGGGGTCCGTCGGCCTGCGCGTGGAGTCCCTGCAGCGGCCCGAGGAGCGCGGCGCCGAGCAGGAACCGGAAGGGCCTGAAACGTTTCATGGCACACTCGGCGATTGGGTGAGAAAGTCGATCAGGTCTTCACGCGTTTTCGCTTCAGCGGCGCGGGAGACTTCGCGGCGGGCGATTCAACCACGGGTACTTTTTTCGCAGTCCGTCTGGCGGTCGGGGTCTTGCTGGCAGCCGGAGCCTTTGGGGCGGCGGGAGTCTTAGGGGCCGTGGCTCTCCGTCTCCCCCGACCGGTCATGCCTTGCTTTGCCGCCAACAGCTCGAGCGCTTCGGCTAGGGTGATGCTCTCGGGAGCCCGGCCCTTCGGTATCGAGGCGGTCACCTTCGCGTGCCGCACGTACGGGCCGTACTGCCCATCGTACAATCCCACTTGCGCCTGATCCTCCGGATGCGGCCCCAACTCGCGAAGTGGTTTCGCGGTGCCTCGGCCTCGCCCCATCTTCGGTTGCGCCAGCAGCTCCAAAGCGCGCGCGAGCGGTACCGTCAACACGCTGTCTTCGCCCTTGAGCGACCGATATTCCTTGCCGAGCTTGCCCTGATCGTAGACCACGTAGGGACCGAACCGACCCAGACCGGCGAAGATCTTGCCGTCGGTCTCGGGATGATTGCCGAGATGACGCGGCAACGCCAACAGACCCACGGCTAGATCCACCGTGACCTGATCCGGGGTCACGCCCTTCGGCAGTGAGGCGCGCTTGGGTTTCTTGTTCTCCTCCGTCACCGCCCCCAATTGCACATAGGGGCCATATTGGCCAGTGAGGAGATAAATCGGCTCCTCCGTGACCGGATGTTTCCCGAGTTCATCGGGCCCCTCGATCTTCTGACGCAAAATGTTCTCGATCTGTTCATCGGTGAGGTCGGCGGGGGCGGCGTCCTTCGGGACGGATGCCTTGATTACGGCGCCGTCGCGCTCGACTTCGACATAGGGGCCGAAGCGGCCAATCCGAATTTTAGCGTGATGGAGCCCCTGCAGCTGGATGGTTCGCGCTTCGGCCGGGTCGATGCTCGCCTCATGCGATTGGACCTGGTTCCGGAGCCCTTCGGCGCCCAGGTAAAACTCTTCGAGATAGGGCAACCACTCCGCATGCCCTTCCGCGATGTCATCGAGCGTTTGCTCCATCCGGGCCGTGAATTTGATGTCAACGAGATGGGGGAAGTGCTGCTCAAGCAGAGCCGTGACACCAAACGCGGTAAAGGTCGGCACCAGCGCCTGCCCCTGCTTCTGGACATACCCCCGTTCGATGATGGTTCCGATGACGGTCGCGTAGGTGCTAGGCCGTCCGACCCCGTCGGCCTCCAACTCCTTCACGAGCGACGCCTCGGTGTACCGTGCCGGGGGCTGGGTCTCATGGGACAGCGGCTCGACCGACTGACACGCGGGGGTATCGCCCACGGAGAGCGTCGGCAACAACACCTCTTGATCCTCCAGCGCCGCCTCCGGGTCGTCGGAGCCCTCAACATACGCCCGCAAGAAACCGGCAAAATCGATCCGCTTCCCCGCGGCACGAAACACGGTGGTCGCGACATCGATCGTGACGATGATCGAAGTTTGCTTTGCGTCCGCCATCTGGCTCGCGACGGTTCGTTTCCAGATCAAATCATAGACGGCGAGTTCGCGGCCAGAGAGCCCGGATTCCTCCGGGGTTCGGAAATGGGACCCCGCGGGGCGAATAGCCTCGTGCGCCTCCTGGGCGGAGGCGCTTTTCGTGACGTATTGCCGGGGTTTGGGCGGGAGATAAGTGGAACCGTACAATCGTTCCACGCATTCTCGGGCGGCCAAGATCGCCTGACTCGAAAGGTGAACCGAATCGGTGCGCATATACGTGATGTAACCCTGCTCATACAGATTCTGCGCGATCCGCATGGTGTCGCGGGCACTGAAACGGAGCTTGCGGTTGGCTTCCTGCTGCAGGGTGGACGTCGTAAACGGCGGCGAGGGTTTCCGAGTATTGGGTTTCTCCTCGACCGAGGCCACGCTCCACACGCTCTTTTCGAGCGTAACCTTGAGCGCCTCGACATCGGTTTGGCCCAAAAGGACCACATCGCGCCCGGGAATGAGTTTCCCCGTGGTCTCGTCGAAATCGCGCCCGCTCGCGACTTTCGTCCCCTTCACCGACACGAGTTGGGCTTCGAAGCTCTGGGCCGCGTGCCGAAGGTGCGCTGTCAGGTCCCAATAGGTCGCCGCCCGAAACGCTCGGCGCTCGCGTTCTCGAAGCACCAAGAGCCGTACCGCCACTGATTGTACCCGGCCGGCAGACAATCCCCAGGCGATTTTCTTCCAGAGCAGGGGTGACAGAGTGTAGCCGACGAGGCGGTCAAGGATACGACGCGTCTCCTGGGCCCGGACGAGTTGGTCATCCACTTTTCGGGTCGAAGCCAACGCTTCGCGAATCGCTTCTCGGGTGATTTCGTGAAAGACCATCCGCTTCACCGGTACCTTCGGCGCGAGCAGCTGGAGGAGGTGCCACGAAATGCTCTCCCCTTCGCGGTCCTCGTCCGTTGCGAGGATCAACTCGTCGGCTTCCTTGACGGCCTCCTTAAGTTCCCGCACCACCTTCTTCTTATCATGCGGGACCACGTACAGCGGCTCGAAGCCGGCGTCGACGTTGACGCCGAGGCGCGCCCATTCGATCCCTTTGTACTTGGGCGGGATCTCGCTCGCTTCCCCGGGCAGATCGCGGACGTGGCCCATGGAAGCCTCGACGCGATACCCCGCCGGAAGGAACGCCCGAATGGTCCGGGCTTTCGTGGGTGATTCTACAATGACCAGAGAGTTCATGATGTCTCGGAAACGAGGGCACCCGCATCAGGACATTTCGGATCGTGATTCGGCACGCAGGTGCAAAAAAACCGGCGACGGATTGGCTCAACCGTCACCGGTAGAAAACTCCATTGGGCACGAATGTCAATTCCCGACCCCACCTCAAGTTTCGGATCGCCGCGACGATCGACGGCCGGACCAGAGCCCCATCACCCCGAACATCAGCAGGCCGGTCGCGACGAACCTCAGCCCGGAGAATGGTCCCGGCTCGAGGTCGCTCTGACGGCAAAATCCCGTACTCAGGCAATCTTCGAGCGCGGGACTGGCCACCAATAGCCACGCGATCAGCATCATGGGGCGGGCTCCCTGGCCGGCAGAACATCCCGCCCGCAGTGTTTGCAGACGCGCGCCTTCGCCAGAATCAGCTCAGCGCAGAAAGGGCACTCCCGCTCGTCACGCGAACTCGCGGACCCGGCACCGACCACTCCACGTTGTCCCACCGTTTCATCGTAGGCAACGATCTGCCCCTGCACTTGACGGCGGAATTCAAATGGCGACCGGATCAACGGAATCGGCTCGTGGGTGCCACCCGTCCCGATCACCGTAATCGTGCCGTAGCCGAGAAAGCGTCCCGCGAAATCTTGGTCCACCTCGATTGCTTCGATTTTGCTCAACAACGTCTCGATGGAATCGCGGCGGAGCCAACCGGTTTTCGCAAGGACTCGTTTGTCGGTGACCGCAAATTCCGACGTCGCGTAGCGCGTGTACGGACCGATCGCGGACAACAGGCCCAGCGCAGCAATGGCGGCCCCGGCCCACCAATACTCTCGGAGAAATGGAGCGACGGCCGAGCCCAGGGCAACGAACACGACCGATGGGACGAAAATGATCCAATGCACTTTCGCGCGATAGACAACCCGTTCGCCCTGCAGTAGATGTTTGTCAACGTACCCCATGCTGACTCCGAGTCAGTCGAACGGATTAACGCTTCAACCAAAGGTACATTTTCGTGACGTGAGCGAGACCGTCGCCGTGAGCAAAGGAAAGCGTCAAACGCCCCCACGCCCGCTGATACATGTACGAAGCTGGCATATCGCCTCAATGGCTCGGTGGCACGTTGCTGGGCGAGACAATATTCATGTCAACCGAACAAACTCTGCGATTTCTGGTTCATGCCACGAGGATTCATCGGACACCGGGCGGACCCTCTTCCCGATCAGCTTCGGTGTTCGGAAGTTCTGTAGGTTGGCTCTATCGGCGGTAAAAGGGAAGGAGGAGCAAATGTGGCGACCATACAGGCGAGTCTCAGCGTCGGTAGGGTGTGCGCGCCATCAACACTCAGGGGACTAAATCGCCGAGGGTCGCGTCCGGTACGTTTCGAATTCATGCAAACGCGACGGTGTCGCTGAACCCACGACCTGGAGGTGAATGCTACGAAGCGGACAGGGTGGGATTCGAACCCACGATACCGTTGCCGGTACACCGGTTTTCGAGACCGGCTCCTTCAGCCACTCGGACACCTGTCCAACGCGCGCCGTAAGATGATATCGGAGTAAGGGTTGAACAAGGGGAGTTCGGACATCACTCAGGGCCCCGGCGCTCCCGAAAGAACGCTTGGAGCATTGCCCCACACTCCTCGGCCATCACCCCACCGAGCACCTCTACACCATGATTGAGCTTCGGATGACGAAGGATGTCATGAATCGAGCCCGACATGCCGGCCTTCGGGTCCCACGCCCCGAACACGACGCGCCCGACCCGGGCGAGGACGATTGCCCCCGCACATTGGGCGCATGGCTCAAGCGTCACATATAAGGTGGCATCGGTGAGGCGCGCCCCTCCGGTGCGTTCGAGCGCCGAGCGAATGGCGAGGACCTCCGCGTGGGCCGTGGGATCGTGGCGGCGGATCATCTCGTTCTGGCCCCGGGCCACGAGCTGGTTCCCGCGGCGGATCACCGCCCCGACCGGGACTTCCCCGGCTACCGCCGCCTCATGCGCCTCTTGCAACGCCGCCCCGAGACCTTCCCGATCCTCCACGCTCAGGCTAAGCACTCCGTGACTCGGGTTGGGCGGGGTGTCGGGTGAACCGCAGGTGGTCCCCGTCTCGTTCGGCCCGGATGGTATCGCCGTCGTGGTAGGTGCCCGCTAGCACTTCGAGCGCGAGCGGATTCTGTAAGAGCCGCTGAATTGCCCGCTTCAGGGGCCGCGCACCGTACACCGGGTCGTAGCCGAGGTTGGCGAGCAGGTCTTTCGCCTCCGAGGTCAGCTCGAGTGTGAGATGTCGGTCGGCCATCAGCTTTTGGACTCGTACGAGCTGGAGGACAACAATTCGTGCGATATGGTCGCGAGAGAGCGGACGGAACACGACGATGTCATCCACCCGATTCAAGAATTCGGGTCGGAAATGCTGGCGGAGATCGGACCGAACCCGATCCTCTATGGCTTGCCATTCCGCGTCGGTTTCTACCGCCCCGGTTTCGACGATGTACTGGCTGCCGATGTTCGAGGTGAGAATGAGGACCGTGTTTCGAAAATCCACGACCCGCCCCTGGCTATCGGTGAGGCGGCCGTCGTCCAGAATCTGGAGCAACACATTGAACACGTCGGGGTGGGCCTTCTCAATTTCGTCGAACAGCACCACACTGTACGGCCGGCGGCGCACGGCTTCGGTGAGCTGGCCACCCTCCTCGTACCCCACGTAGCCTGGAGGCGCCCCAATCATGCGCGCCACTGAATGTTTCTCCATGTACTCGGACATGTCGAGCCGAACCATGGCCCGCTCATCGTCGAAGAGAAAGTCAGCGAGGGCCCGCGCGGTTTCCGTCTTGCCCACGCCGGTCGGCCCGAGAAAAATGAACGAACCAGTTGGGCGATTGGGATCCTGAAGTCCGGCCCGGCTGCGGCGCACTGCGTTGGCGATAGCGGCCACCGCTTCCACCTGGCCCACTACTCGTTCGCCCAACTCCGCCTCCAACTTGGTCAATCGCTCGCGCTCGGACTCCAACATCTTCGACACCGGAATGCCGGTCCACCGGGCCACGATCTCCGCGATGTCTTCGGCATCGACCTCTTCTTTGAGATATTTGACCTTGGACTGAATCTGCGCGAGTTTTGCCTCGTCGGCCGCTAAGGCGCGATCTGCCTCGGGAATCCGCCCATAGCTCAGTTCCGCCGCCTTCTGCAAATCCCCCCGGCGGGTCACCTGGTCCACCTCGCCCCGGAGCCCCTCGATCTCAGCCTTCTTGGCTTGGATTGCCTGGATAGCGCTCTTCTCGGACTGCCACTGGGCTTTCATGCCGCCGCTTCGCTCGCGGAGTTCAGCAATCTCCTGCTCCACCGCCTCGCGCCGCTCCTGGGCGGTTCTGTCTTTGTCCTTGAGCAGCGCCTGCCGTTGGATTTCCAGCTGAACGATCTTCCGCTCGACCTCGTCGATCTCTTGCGGCAAGCTATCGATCTCGATGCGCAAACGGCTCGCCGCCTCGTCGACGAGATCAATGGCCTTATCCGGCAGAAATCGGTCGCCGATATAACGATCGCTGAGCGTCGCCGCCGCTACCAGCGCATTGTCGGTGATCCGGATGCCATGATGGACTTCGTACTTCTCTTTGAGGCCCCGGAGGATGGCGATCGTATCCGCAACACTGGGTGCCCCAACCAACACGGGCTGGAATCGTCGCTCCAGTGCTGGGTCCTTTTCGACGTGTTTGCGATACTCGTCGAGCGTGGTCGCGCCGACTACGTGCAGCTCACCGCGCGCAAGCGCAGGCTTGAGCATATTGCTGGCATCCACCGCGCCTTCCGCCGCACCGGCGCCCACGATGGTATGCAGTTCGTCGATGAAGACGATGTAGCGACCCTCCGCGTCAGTGAGCTCTTTGACGACGGCCTTGAGCCGCTCCTCGAATTCGCACCGATACTTTGCGCCCGCCAACAACTGGCCCATGTCGAGCGAGATGATTTCCTTGTTGCGCAGCGACTCGGGCACGTCGCCTTGCACAATGCGTTGCGCCAGTCCTTCGACGATCGCGGTCTTTCCGACACCAGGCTCGCCAATCAAGACCGGATTGTTTTTCGTCCGTCGGGAGAGCACCTGCATCACGCGCCGCACTTCTTCGTCCCGGCCGATCACCGGGTCGAGCTTTCCAGCTCGAGCTTGATCGGTCAGATTCCTGGTGTAACGCTCGAGCGCCTGATACTTCTCCTCCGGAGACTGGTCCGTGACTCGGTGCGCGCCGCGAATGGCCGACAGCGCGGTGCGTAAATCGTTGGCCGTCAAATTCTCCGCGCTCAACAACGAGCGCGCTGTCGTCCCTTTCTCGTCCACCAACGCCACCAACAAGTGTTCGGTGGACACATAGGCGTCGCCCAGAGTCTTGGCTTCCTTCTCGGCCCGATCGAAGACTCGGTGCAGCTCACGGCTATAGGTGGGCTCGGCGGCGGTCCCTTCTTGCACTGGGAATTTCGCAATTTCACGATCATTCGCTTCCCGAATGGCGGTGATATTGAGGCCCGCTTTCTGGAGGAGCGGTTGGACCACGCCCTCGTCCTGGGCCAGGAGCGCCCCGAACAAGTGTCCATCATTCACCACGGGATTTCCCCGCTGACTCGCTAACTGGGCGGCGTCGCGAAACGCCTCTTGAGCCTTGATCGTCAAACGATCTGGGCGAATCATTGGCGGAGTCCTTTGGACGGCAAAGAGTGCGACCGCCGACGCTCGGCCGTCGTTTCGGTTGCGCGATGCATCAATTGAGGACCATCAGCTTGGGGGCAAGAGATGTACCCGCCCCGATCTGCCTAAATGACAGGTACGCGAGCCATGAAGCTAGCCCAACTCATTTTCTATCAATGCTTTCGAAGCAGAACCCTGCCCTCCCTTTCCCGGCGCGTCAGGCCGTCCCGATCGGCCCATTCGAGGAGAGGTATGAGGAATTTTCGACTCAAACCCAACCGGTCGCGAATCGCTCCGGGCGTGATGACACCCGCCGTCCCGATCTCTTGCACGATAGCCGTGAAGCGCGCCAACGCGGATCTGTGGAAGTATCGATCACGCTCCACTGCCACCACCAAGCCTCGGCTCACCCCCAACTTGAGAATCGCGGGCAGATCCTCACGACCGACCACGATCCGAAGCTCGGACACCGACGGGGGCTCGAGTCCGGCACGCGCGAGCAGCTCGGCAACCACATCCAGCTCCGCATCACCGATGACGAGCACCGGCTTGAATGTGTTCAGGGCAGCGATTCCATCCGCCACTCGAAGCTCAGTGCGGTCTACTAGACGTTGGATGATCGCGTCGGCGAGCCGAGGTGGAACCCGGAGCTGCTCACGCAAAGTACCGAGAGAGAGTCCGGCCTCTCCGGGCGACGAGGCGTGGAACGCCGTCACTTGCGACAACGTTCGCCGGCCAAGCTCCTCAACGCGAGTCCCACCGATCACCCACTCCTCGATCCGGTCGAGACTCGAATCTTCTCGAATCAATCGGTCGATCACAGCACTCGGCAAACCAGCGAGAACCGTGAGATCCTTCACCGCAACGCCGAGGGCGCGGCGCATAACCAGCATACGAAGTCTTTGGGCCCCCTCCAGCGGTGGCGGGAGCGAGATCATCGATTTTCGTTCCCGGCGCGGCGGAATTGGATCGAGCGTGAGCCCCCCACCGATCGTGGCGACGGGAGAATAGCTCCGCAACACGAACCGGTCTCCCCCGCGCACAACCGTGGGGCGCTCGAAGGAAATCCGGGCAATGCCGCTCTCCCCCGGCGCGATAGGCGAGGATACACGGATCCGCCCCATCAACTCAGCGGTGCCGACATGCACCCGAACCCGAGTGCGTGACACGAGCGGCCTCGACGCGCCGGCAAGCAGATGTACCGCAGCGTCGATGGCGCTGGTGGCTTGCCAGGGGATGTGGTCGGTCAACACGACATCGCCACGATGAAGCTCGACCCGCTCTACCCCAGCAAGCCCCAACGCTAGACGTGCACCCGCAACGCTGCGATCCACTTTTTCACTATGGATCTCAATGCTTCGCACTCGACCGAGTTGGTCGGAGGGCAACACGCGAACGTGGTCACCGACGCTCACCGCGCCGGACCATGCCGTCCCGGTCACCACCGTTCCGGTCCCCGCTACCGAGAAGGCGCGGTCGACCGGAAGGCGGAAGGCATCTTGAGCATCGCGGGGAGGGATGAGCCCGTGGAGCGACCGAATGCGCTCTCGGAGCGTATCGAGGCCTAGGCCAGTGGTGGCAGACACCACAACAGGCGGGCCGAAGGCGACCGACGAACCGCCGAGCTGATCTTCGAGTTCCGAACTCACCAGCGCCACCCATTCGGGGTCGGCCAGGTCCGCTTTGGTGACCACCGGAATGCCGTAGGGAATGCCCAACTGTTCCACGATGGCCAGGTGCTCGAGGGTTTGGGGCATGGGCCCTTCGAGCGCGTCCACCACGAGCAACACGGCATCGATGCCTGAGGAGCCCGCGACCATAGTGCGGACAAAGTCCTCGTGGCCCGGCACATCGATGATCCCGATCGGCTCCAGTCCTTCAAGGAAGAGTGGCGCGAAGTTCAAGTCGATCGTGATTCCCCGCCGGCGCTCCTCCGCCAATCGGTCCATGCGGCGCCCGGTGAGCGCAGCCACCAGAGTCGACTTTCCATGATCGATGTGGCCTGCGGTGCCAATGATCATGGCGTCACCCAGGGTTGCTGCTCCCAGAACGCGAGTGCAGGCAGGTCGGCGCCCTCGGCCAAATGGTAGCGGATATATCGGCTCAACAACCGACGGTGCGCCGCCAGGTGCGAATCGTCAAGCAGCGGAAGCTCGGTTCCGGAATCAATCAACGCCATCAGGTCCGAACGATCGCTGGGTTGGAGCTTGGTGCCGGAATGCATTGCACCGCAGGTGGCGCAGAGCACCCCTCCTTCGCCAGTGCTGAAGCCGGCAGGCCGATCGACCGGCACGGCGCGTCCGTCGCGCACACAGGCATCGAGCGTCGGCGCGAAGCCGAGCGAGCAGACCAACTGCCAGAGCAAACGAAGGCCTAACAGGTCGACCACGGAGCTCGGGGCTGCGGCGATCACATCGAGGGCGCCTCGGAGTACATCATAGCTTTCCGGGTGCGGCGCGGGCGGCGCGAACCGAAGCATGATCTCGCCTAAGACGCTGGCGGTGGCGTATCGGTCGAGGCGTTCGCCCAACGCCACGCGTACCACCTGGATGTCAAAGGCCGTGAGCGTATGCAGGTCGCCATGCCGAGCCAGAATCAGATATGCTTGTCCTTCGCTCAACAGATGCAGCGCGGCACCGAACCGACTCTTCGGTCGGAGGGCACCCCTGGCGATGGCGCTTTGCACACCAAGGTCGCGCGTAGCGATCCGGGCGATCTTCGAGGTTTCGCCATAACGGAGAGTGGAAAGGATGATGGCGGGTGTGACGACCGGAACGGTGGGCATACGCGTTATCGAGCGAGCAGCTGCGCCTCCACCGGGGGCACCAACACTATCGTCGACCCCACTGGGCAGATCCCGACCTGGAAGCTCCCGCTTTCTGTCAAATCGGGGCGAAAAATTCGAATCCGGCCGGCTTGGTGCGCGGCGCAATCCCCGCTCTCGATGGCGTATACCTGACCTCTGCTGTCGACCGCCGCAGACGAGTTATTGGGAATGGCGATGCCTTGACCCGCGCCTCGAACGATCGTGTGGCTCCGCGTGTTGAATTCCATGAGCCCACTGACCGAGGAGCTGATAAAAAGCCGATCGCCGCCATCCGAAGCAATGCGCCCAGGGGACGGACCAAAACCACCGAAATTGCCGATCTCGGAGCGGCTCACCGGATCGATGATCGAGAGCCGCGGCTCGTGGCTCGTGCTGTCCAGAGCCCCCAGACTCAGAACGTACACCTGCCCATCACCGCCAATCCCCGCAAAGCTGGCATTCCCCGGGCCCGGAAGCGGAATCGAATCTCGGCCATCTGCGCGGGCATTGGTCGCCGGATCGATCACCGTGATCCAACTCGGCCCCCCGATACATGACCGCTCCGGCGCGTTGGCGCATGGTGCGAGATTGGCGTTGACGACAAAGAGCTTCCCGCGCGCCGTGAGCAGCATAGTCGGTGTCCGCCCCACCCGCACACTCGCGGTGTCCCCCCGCAGATAGTTGATCCGGGTCACCGAATTGAGGTTGCGATTCGCCACATACGCAACGCTGTCGTCGAGGATGATCGCCTCAGTGGCGAGGGAGCCCGAGGCGAGTGGAATCGTCGCGGTCACCCCCTTCGCGATGAGGTCCACGACCGCCACCATATTCGCGTCGCCCAAAGGCACCAGTGCGATTCGGCCGCGCGCTGTGACGGAGACCGGCGTCGCATTCGGGTAGCTGAGAAAGATGGCGTTGGCAAAGGAGGAGGGATTGACGGGGAAGATCGTAAGGCTCGGATCTCCGCTATTCACGACCAACAGGACTTCTTGCGGCGGCGGGAGCGGAGCGGTGGTCGCGGCACAACCCCATCCCGCCGAAACCAACACCAGCCAATGCCAACGGCGAAAAGGACTCGACATATGACTCCAACAATACACGGCTCGAACCCAAGGCGGCAATTCGGGCCAACCGCGCCAGATCACATCCACTCTCACCCGGAGACCCGGACCCGGCCCGCCCGTTGTCTTTGGTCAAAGGGCAACGGGGAAATCCGGCTCCCCCGGCCGTAAGGGGATGATCTGAGGCGAGCCATCCTTCCATGGGTGAACAGCCACGGGCCATTCGAACACGTCCGTCACCAAATCGGCGCGAAAGACCGCGTCCGGCGCCCCTTCCGCTTTGACCCGGCCGTGGTCCAGGAGCACGATGTGGTCCGCAAAGCGGGCTGCGAGGTTGAGGTGGTGGGTGACGACCAGGCCGGCGAGCCCTTGGTGAACCAGGTGTCTGACCAATTCGAAAACTTCCATCTCGTGCCGAATGTCGAGCGCGGCCGTCGGTTCGTCCAGCACGAGAACCTGGGGCTCTTGCGCCAGCGCGCGAGCGACGCGGACCCGTTGCCACTCTCCTCCGGAGAGTGTTTGGACCGCCCTGGTGCGGAACTGAGCCACATCGCACCGTGCGAGTGCATCATCGACGGCCAGTCGATCGGCCACTCCAACCGGGCCCAGTGCGCCCAATCGGCTGTACCGCCCGAGCAAGACGGCGTGATCGACCGTCATCTCCTCGACTACTTCCTCGCGCTGGGGAACGACCCCCACGACGCGGGCCAGCGCGGCTCGGCTCCAATGGGCAATAGTGCGACCGTCGATGAAGACCTCGCCTTCAGTGAGCGGTACGAGGCCGAGAAGGGCGCGAAGCAGAGTCGTCTTCCCGCTCCCATTGGGCCCGACGACCGCAGTGAGTCGGGCCGGCTCCACGCCGATCGAGACTCCGTCCAGGGCGTTTTCGCGCGAACCGGCATACCGGACCCGAAGGTGGCGTCCTTCCAGAATCATCGCAGTGTCTTCCGCAGGAGCACGGTGAATGCGGGAACGCCGACCAGCGCAGTCACAACGCCGACCGGCAGTTCGAGCGGGCGCACGATGGTCCGGGCCAGCGTGTCAGCGAGGACGAGGAAGGCACCACCTACCAGGAAGACCAGGGGGAGGAGCCCCAAGTGCATCGGCCCTCGGAGCCGCCGTACGGCGTGGGGAACAGCCAGCCCGACGAATCCGATGATTCCGCAGACCGACACGCTGGCGGCGGTGAGCAGCGAAGTGGCGAGGTACACGATGCGTTTAGTACGCTCGAGTTCCGCACCCAACACCTGGGCCGGTTCCTCGCCAAGGGCGAGCAGATCCAAGGCACGGGCCTGGTACAAGAGCGCCAACAACGGCAGAACGGCGTATGCACTGAAAATCGTGAGCGCCTGCCAGGACGCGCCGCTCAAGCCACCGAGAAGCCAAAGAAACGCGTTCCGGAGCTGGGCCACTGGCGAGAGCGTGATGATCGCGGTCATCATCGCGCTCGCGAAAGAGCCAACGATGACGCCGGCGAGCAGCAGAACCCGCGGATCCAAGCGGCGCCCGGAAACCAAGCTCAGCTGATATACGAGCGCGACTGAGGCGAGCGCACCAACGAAAGCAGCGATTGGCACGGCCCACGCCGTCCCGAAGTCAAACGCCATCGCGGTCACCGCACCGAAACCGGCTCCACCCGATAAGCCGAGAAGATACGGGTCCGCCAGGGGGTTTCGGACTAGCGCTTGGAGGGAGGCGCCGCACACGGCCAAGCTCCCCCCCACGGCAAAGGCAAGCAACACTCGAGGGAGCCTTAGGTCACGCACAATCGACGCGCTCGGCGACGAGGCGTCGCGAAGCCCCGCCCATACCTCGGACGGTGACAGCGATGTCGAGCCCACCAAGAGGCCCCCGGCCAGGGCGACGCCCACAATGAGAATCGTCCAGCCGGTGGCCCGGCTCACGGGAGCACCGCGGCGAGGGCCGCCCGGAGCTTTCGGACCGCTTCCGGGGCACGCGGGCTAGGGCGGTTGAACTCGGAGCCGGACACCCGAACGAATCGCTTGTCGCGCACCGCGCGCACCACTTGCCATTCCGCGCGCTCGGCAAACGCCGGCGTGCCCTCGCTCGCGACGAGGATGACATCGGGATCGCGCCGCGCCACGGCTTCAATGCTCACGCTTGCCGAGGACGCCGCGAGATCGGCGAATACATTGTGCGCCCCGGCTCGATCGACGATTTCACTGAGGAAGCTACCGCGACCGAGCGTCATCGGCGGTTGATCCCAGACCAAGATGAAGACCGACCGGGGTTTCGGCTGCGGGGTGACACTGGCGGAGGCTAGGGCCTGGCCGTAGCGACGCAACATGAGGCTCGCGGAGGTATCCGTTCCGGTCGCGCGGGCGAGCGTCTTGGTCACCCGGGTGAAATCACCAAAATCATCGGTTCGAAGCTGGAGCGTGGGAATCCCCAAACCGCGCAATTGCGCCGCCGCTGCTGCATTCCGCCCCGAGCGGTACAGGAGCACCAGGTCCGGGTGCACCTGGAGAATCGCTTCGATGTTCGGGCCGATCCCATCGCCGAGATCCGTGACCTGAGCCGCGGCGGGCGGATAGTCACACCAGTGAGTTCGGCCGACCACGGCCGGCCCTGCCCCGATGGCGAAGAGCACTTCGGTCGTTGCGGGGATGAGCGACGCGACCCGCCGGGCCGGGCTCCGGAGCGCCGTCGTGTCGCCCGCATCGTCCACCAAGACGATTGCCCCGGCCGCCCCAGCGGTAGCCCGACAGGCCGGCATCGAGAACAGCGTGATCAGCAACAGGATGCAGTGAGGGCGCCGAATAAGAAATCCGTCCATCCTCGAGTGGCGGAGAATGGGCGGATGCTGGGCCAAGGAGCCCGAAGGCGTCGCGCCACCGACCCTCCCCCGAGGGTCATGCATGGTGGAACGGACGAAGAGGTCTCCTGGCTCCGGGCATTTCCACTCGCCTTCCCGGGAAATCCCAGTGGCGTATGAGTGGAGCGTTGCTACCCGTTACAGTGGCGGGGCCGCGCCGGACTTCCACCGGCTTCCGAGCATCCGCGTCCGCGAACTTCAGTTATGCTGGCGAAACCAAGTTAGGGCCGATGAGTCATCCGAGCAAGCCGGGGAGCGCCATCGAGCGGAAGACCTGCTAGGAATCCATCCCACGCAGCAAATCCTGTTTGAGCCGACCGCGTTCGGTTTGATACGCCTCCCATTCCGCGGACGACAGTTCGCGCTCCCGGCCGAGAAATTTGGCATCGAGCCGCGCAACCTGTTCGATCAGAGCGTTGGGAGACCACGGCCCCACCTTCGTCGCCCTCCGTCGAGTCCCGCGATGCAATGCGAACCCCGCACCTCCGAGAAGCAGAACCCCCAGCGATATGACGAGGATCGTGAGGAGTCTACGCGGCGTGATCGCCAGACCAGGCAGCTCGAAGGCGAGGGACAAGCGGCCGTCCCAGGTTCCCTTCCATTTGTGGAACGTGCGCCCCTCGATGCTGTCGACCCCCGCGGGGACGAAGACCCCACCCGTGACGTGGAGGCCCCGTTCCTCCAGCAGAAACTGCATCGTATCCACGGCCGGTCCGGCCGGCAGGGTCACCCGGCGCGACCCCGAAGGAATGTTGTATTGCAGGCTGATTGATTTCGTCCCGGGCGGAATCGGCGCAAACACCAGAAGGCTGTCGTTTCGGATGGCCATCGCATCAGCGGAGAAATCGCTCCCGCCCAGGTCGACCCCCTCGACACCAAGGGGAACGCCCGCGACAAAAGTTGGTTGGGAGGTGTCGGCGGCTACTCTGGTAAACGGGCCGGCGTTTCGCACGGTGAGAATGTCGATGACCCGGCGCTCTCCAGAGGCCTCCGGATTTGTGATCGCGAGATGACGCCCTTCGACGGTTACGGCCTGGCGGCTCGACGTATCGGCCACGACGATGCTGAGCGCGGTATCAGGCTTAAGAGGATTCGCAGCAATCGCCGCGGAAAAGTAGGCGATCCCATCGTGTCGAGCACTGAGCAGAAACAGCGACGTTGTGTCCGGTGCAAACGCAAAATGGAATCGGCCCTGCCCATCGGTTTTCATCGAATCCACCGGTCCTTGTACCCGCCGGCCGACTCGATGAAGAACGACCAGGAGATTCCCGACCGCGATCGTATCTCCGTTGACGACCCGGACGAGCCGCCCGGCCACTCGTCCTTGGGCATGAAGAGGGGCCACCGCAGTCAAGATGGCGATGAGGCACACGGCGAGCCTACTACGGTTTGAAACGGCCAAAGTCCTGAGGATCGAGCTTTTCGAGATACTCGCGGAGAAATGAGGGGTCGGCCGACGGATCGGTACCGAACTCGGGGCCGGTCTGTGCCTCTGGGTCGAGGAGCAATTCATTCGCGAAGATCAAAGCATGACAGCGGAGTGCGAGAGCAATGCTGTCGGATGGGCGTGCGTCGACCTGAGTAACTTGGTCACCGCGCACCAGCGTGAGCTCGGCGAGATAAATGCTCTCCCGCACCCCGGTGATGACCACCCGTCGCAGCTCCACCCCAAGGCCAAGGATGACCCGTTTCAAGAGATCGTGCGTGAGTGGTCGTTCCGGCCGCTGGCCTTGCAGTTCCATTGCGATCGCGTTGGCTTCGTACGGACCAATAATGATCGGAAGGACGCGCGTCCCGTCCACCTCGCGCAGCAAGACAACCGGGCGGTTGTTCTCCCGGTCGATTCCGAGCTGCGCAACGTGCATTTGCACAAGCGAGGACACACACGCCTTTCCGGTTTCACCGCAACCGCAGAGTCCTCCGCGGTTACCTTGTGGCCTTCAACAATGCATCGACGCGGTCGGTGCGCTCCCAGGGAAAGAGCTCGACCCGCTTCCCATCCACGATTGCCTTGGCGGGTTTCCGGCCGAAGTGGCCATAGCTTGCGGTCGGCCCGTAAATCGGGCGGCGCAGCTTGAGCGTGTCGATGATACCGCGGGGCGTGAGATCGAATACCTCCGAGACGATTCGCTCGAGTTTCGTGTCGGGCACGACACCGGTACCAAAGGTATCCACCATGACCGAGACCGGCTGAGCCACCCCGATCGCGTACGCGACCTGGACCTCGCAACGGCGGGCGAGCTTGGCCTCCACGATATTCTTGGCCACCCAGCGGACCGCGTACGCCGCCGAACGGTCCACTTTGGTTGGGTCTTTCCCGCTGAACGCCCCGCCGCCATGACGGGCCATGCCGCCGTACGTATCAACAATAATCTTACGACCGGTGAGTCCGGCATCGCCGTGGGGACCGCCCACAACGAACCGTCCAGTCGGATTCACGAGGAATTTGACGCGTTGGTGCTCAAGGCCGGCCTCTTCGAGAACCGGACGAATCACTTCGTCAATCATGGTGGATTTGATCGTGGAGTGACTGAGCTCTCGCGAGCCGAAGCGGTCGGCGTGCTGCGTGGAAAGTACCACGGTCCGGACCGCCACCGGCCGGTCGCCTTCGTACTCCACCGACACCTGGCATTTGCCGTCGGGGCGCAGCCATTCGACCCGAGAATGCCCGTGCAGGCCCTTTCGGACCGCCGCAAGTCGTTCGGCCAAGCGATGGGCCAGGACGATGGGGAGAGGCATGCGCTCACGGGTCTCGCGAGTGGCATAGCCGAACATCATCCCTTGATCTCCAGCACCCTGCTCCTTGAACTGGCCTTGGCCCTCATCAACACCCTGAGCGATATCAGGAGATTGCCGGTCGATCGACGTGAGTACCGCACAGGTCTGTCCGTCGAATCCATAGGACGCATCCACGTATCCGATATTTCGAACTGTCTCTCGGACGATATCGGGAATGTGGACGTACGTTGTGGTGGTAATCTCACCCGCGACGACGGCCATGCCCGTGGTGACGAGAGTTTCACATGCGACCCGAGCCCTTGGATCCCGGGCGATGATCGCATCCAACACCGCATCGGAAATCTGGTCGGCCACCTTGTCGGGGTGCCCTTCGGTGACGGACTCAGAGGTGAATACGTGGCGCTTCGAAACAGCCATGGATATGCTCACTTTAGCGAAAGTGGGTATGGTAGGGCAAGTCCATTCAGGGCACCAAGCTAGCCCCACTCGTTCGGCCAGGCAACGGCGCCGCTAGATCGAGGAGCCGCAGGTCGACGAACGGCTTGACCCCTTGCCGGAGAGCCTCCTCGACGCCGTGACTGGTCTCGGCAAGAAGCGCGTTTTCGGCGGCGACTCGGCAGGCCTCAAAGGGCACCTTTCGCACAATCCAACGCAACAGGAGCAGTGCGGGAGGCGCGACGCTCAACCGCCGATAACCCAGCCCAATCAATAGGACAGCCAACAGCGGCTCGGAGGCCATTTCGCCGCACACACTCACTTCGATGCCCTCGGCTTCCCCGGCGGCCAAAATCGATTGCAACTGCCGTACCACAGCCGGATCTTGTGGCGCAAACCGATTCGCCAAACGGGCATTGCCGCGATCGACGACCAGGGTGTATTGGGTCAGATCGTTGCTTCCGACGCTGAAGAACCGGCTGACCTTCGCCAATCGGTCGGCCACAATGACGGCTGCCGGCGTCTCGACCATGACGCCGACCGGCACACTGGCCGCAGCCGGCACACCCGCTCGACGCAAACTCGCCGCTTCTTCGGCGATCAACTCGTGGGTGCGATGAACCTCCTCGACCCGAGTGATGAGCGGGAGCATCATATGCACCGGATACTCGGCGGCCGCTCGTAGGATCGCCCGGATTTGGGGGCGAAAGATGTCCGGCTGATCGAGGCAGACCCGAATCGATCGCCAACCGAGAAACGGATTGGCCTCCTGCGGAGCGTCGAACGCCGCGGGGAATTTGTCTCCGCCCAGGTCGAAGGTGCGGATTACGACCGGGCGCGGCGCGAAGGCATGTGCCACCCGGCGGAAATACTCGAGCTGTTCCTCTTCACTGGGGAGCTCGGTACGCCCGGTCACCAGGAACTCCGTCCGAAGGAGTCCGACCCCTTCGGCTCCGTTCCGCAGGGCAAGATCGATCTCCTCGGGAAGGTCGACATTTCCCATCAGGGTGATGACCCGACCGTCGGGAGTCACCGCGGGTTGTTGGGCTACCGATTCGAGCTCCAGCTCCAATTTGTGGCGCCGGGTCACCTGCGTGCGCGCGAGGTCGAGTTCGTGGGGCGTGGGGTCGAGCACAATACGCCCACTTTGCCCATCCAGAAGTACGAGAGTGCCAGGGGCAATCGCCTCGAGTGCCCCGGGAGCGCCCATCACGGCGGGGATACCGAGGGAGTGAGCCACGATTGCCGCGTGAGACGTACGAGTGCCTTCTTCGCTGATGAGACCCACGACATGATCGCGATCGAGCTGAACGGTGAGACCCGGCGACAGTTCGTGCGCCACCACAATGCACTGCTCGCCAACCTGGAAGGCGAGTTCCTCCTCGTCGGTGCCCATCAACACTCGGAGTACGCGCATCTGGATCGCGGAGAGATCAGTGAGCCGTTCGCGGAGCCGGAGACTGCCGGTGCCGGACCACAGGGCCCGAATCTCCAGCGCTTTGAACTCGAAGGCTGTTTCGGCGCTCAGATTGTTCTCGCGAATGAGATGCTCCACTGAGGCCAAGAAGTCTTCGTCTTGGGCCATGAGAATCTGCGCATCGAAAATCCGAGACTCCTCGAGCCCGGCGCGCTGAAGCACCCGATCCCTCAGGTGGAGTAGGTGGTCGACCACCGAGGCGATCGCGGCCCGGAGCCGGCTAATTTCGCCGTCGACCTCCTCGGGCTGCACCGAGCGGTCCGGCACGTCGGGGAAGCGCCACTGAATGACCATGGCAGGCGCGCACGCGACCCCAGGCGAAACACCGCTCCCTCGGAGGACCCGTTGCTCGTTCATTCGCCGAACCCTCCAGTGACGAGTGTCTCGAGCGCATCGACCGCTCGGTCGGCATCGCTCCCGTCCGCGCGAATCAGAATGAAACTCCCGCACTCCGCCGCGAGCATCATGACTCCCATGATACTCTTTCCGTTGACGGGGAGGCCATCCCTCACCACCTCGATACTGGCCGCAAAGGTGCTCGCCAGCTTCACGAATTGAGCCGCCGGGCGCGCGTGCAGGCCGAGGGAGTTCACGATTCGCACTTCGCGCTCGATCATAGCAGCCCTTTTGCGGCATCCCACAGGATCGCCAGCGCCAGAAGCCCTAAGGTGACCTCCGCCGTCGACAATCGCCATCCGATCCGTCGCACGATGAGAAGGGCAACCGCGATGCCAGAGGCGATGAGCAAGCCACCCCGGGTTGGCGTCCGTTCGAGCAGCCAGGCACCGGACAGCGGAGCGGCGAGGCCCACGAGGAATCCCGCGGCGGGCCCCGCCACCGCGACCGCTTTCGGCAGCCACGAGGCCTGGATCGCCCCGCCAACGCGCACGCCGTAGGTGAGTCCCATGTCAAAGGCCCAGGTATGGACCGACAGCCGCAACGCGTTATGCGCCAGCAAGAATCCCAGTACCGCCCACGCTCCGGCGCCCCAGGCGATCGCCAGCAACGTGAGCCCCAACAACGCGGGCAATGAGCCGACCCAAAACAACTGGTCGCCCAGCGCCCCAAGAGGGCCGCAAAGCGCGGTACGGAGTCGTGAAATCCGTTCACTCGGTTCTCCGTCCCGCTCGGCGCGAATCGAAGCGCCGATTGCCGCGCTCGCGAGGTATGGGTTGGCGTTGAAGAACTCAGCCGCGCGCGCAATGGCCGCGTGGCGAAGCTTCGCGTCGCCGTAAGCCACTTCCTCCAACAGCGGCAGCTCGGCAAAGGCCATTCCGATCCCTTGCATACGTTCGTAGTTCCAGGAAGCTTGAAGTGAAAGCAACCGAAACAACGCCCGAACGCGGGCCCTCATCGCAGCAGGATCAAGATGAGGCTGCCGGCAAAGCCGGCCAACAGCCACCGCAGCCGTCGCCCGTGCGCCGCGCTTCGCACCGCTCCACCGATGACGGCGGCAATCGCGCCGCCGATGGCCAACCACGAGAGCACCTGCCCAAAGCCAGGATCTTCCGGAATCTTGGCGCCGAGGAGCCGGGCCAACAACAGTCCCGCTCCGGTGAGCAGGAGGGACCGGACGGCATCGCGACCGAGGGCACTGAGATGCAGGCGGCGGACGACCTCTGCATCACCGGCGGAGAGCGCTGCCGAGGCGGCCTGGGCCGCCAACGCGTTCCGGCGTCGCAGCTGTTCCAAACTCCACCGGCCCACGAGGGACATTGCGAGGCCCACGGCCGTGCACACGCCGAGCGCCCACTCCCATGGGTGTCCAACCCCTGCGGCGACAGCAGCCACCGTTGCAGGCCCGTAATCGGGGTAGCGCGAGGCGCCGATCGGCAAAACATCCAGCGCGAACAGCTCGAGCACCACGCCGACGCGAAGCCCGAGCAGGGGATCGCCCAATAGCCAGCCGGCCACGGTTCCGGCGACCACCGGTCGGGCGATCATCGCCTGGGGGAAGCTGACCAGATCGACGCCCACGGCAGTTCCCCACACCAGCGCGGCGAGATACCCCCAGAGAGTCCAGATCACCCCAGCACCTCAGCGACTGGCACCGCGCGGCTGGCCGGTAGGTCCTGGGCGGTGATGACCGCTCCGTGGACCGTGAGGTCGTTGAGCATCGCGGCCTCCTCCGGGGAGAGATACAGAAAGCGAAGGCGCTCGGTCCGCCCCGGTCGGTGATGAACTCCACCGAGATTGATCGAGGACAGTGCAGCCGGATTCTTCGAGTACAGCGCGGCCATGGTGGCGATGTCGCCGGTCAGCACAATGACCTGCTGGGGACTTCCCTGCCATTCGGCGAGCCGAGCCCCGGCTTCTTGGACGGTGGCGAAAACGACCTGCATGTCGGCGGGAACCGCCATCCGATAAATCTCTTGCTCCCAATCACTGTATCGCACCACCTCATCTACGAGCACGATCATTTTCGCGTCGAGCGGCCGGCCCCATCCTATCACCACTTGGCCATGGATGAGGCGGTCGTCCACCCGCGCGAGTGCGATGGCCATCAGCGGGACACCATCGCGCGCGCGCCGACCTCCAATGCGCGGGAGGCCGCCGCAGCCGGCTCGAGTTGACGGTGGAATACAAAGTCGAGCAACATGGCGAGGTTGACACCGGTGACAATCCGTTGATGGGAAGCGTTCGGGCGCTGGCGCAGGGCGGCGAACAGACACGACCCACTCGGCATGTCCACGAAGATCAGGCCCGGTCGATCGCCCATGGCCGCCTCGATCTTTCGCTCGATTTGCTCCCGATCGCAACCACTGTTGGACACCGGAATCAGCCCGCCGCGCACACCGCTCACCTCTTCAACCGCCGCCACCAAGGCCGGGGCGAGGGGGCCGTGGCAAACGACCACGCCGAGCAACTCCGCACTCATTCGTAATCCTCTTGGAGGTATTCCCGAATGCCCCGCTGTTCTTTCATTCGCTTGATGAGGCGATCATTGAACGCTTGAGCCGAGTCCACGCCGGAAAACCGGAGGAGGTGCGTCATAGCGACGACCTCCGAGATCACTGTCAGATTCTTGCCGGGGTTGAGGGGCACAATGACCTTCGGGAGGGGCACGTCGAGCACCATCATTTCCTGGCGCGTGAGCCCAGTCCGATCCGCCTCCTGTGCGCTATCCCAATCGACCAGTTGGACCACCACCTCCACCCGCTTCTGCTGGCGAACCGCCCGAATCCCAAACAGCGCCGGGATGTCCATCAGGCCGATACCGCGAATTTCCATGTGGTGGGCGGCCAGCTCGTGTCCTTGGGCAATGAGGATACCATTGCCTTTCCGGGTCACCTGCACCACGTCATCCGCCACGAGCCGGTGCCCTCGTTCGATCAAATCGAGCACGCACTCGCTCTTCCCGATGCCCGATCGCCCCATAAAAAGGAGACCGACGCCGTAGACATCCGCCATCGATGCATGCAGGGTCGTTCGCGGCGCGAACGCGTCCTCGACGATCGGTTTGATCCGGCGGTAGAACTCCGCGGTCTTGAGCTTCGAGCGAAGCACCGGCACCCGCCGCTGGACGGCCAGTTCAATCAGCGGCTCGGGGACCTCCTGCCCTTTGGTGATAAAGAGACAGGACAGGTCGAAGCTGAAGAACCCCTCGAGCACAGATCGACGGCGTGCGGGCTCGAGCGAGGCGAGGTAAGTGACTTCTGTTTCCCCCAGGACATGGAGGCGTTGGGGAACAAACCGTTCCGTATATCCCGCGAGAGCCAACCCGGGGCTGGCCATTTCCGCGTCGGGCAAGAGCCGGTCAAGCCCAAGTTCTCCGGTCAACGGTTCGAGCTCGAGCGGATCGCCGCGTCGAGTGAGAAGGTCGCGCGGACGGAGGCTCATGCGCGTCTCGCTTGGCTCCGCCGGCGGGAGCGCGGCAGTGCGGCCGTCTTGGTCAATTGGCGCTTGAGTTTCTCCGCCGTGCGGTCGAGGGCGCTCCGATGGTCACGGCCGCTCCCGGTCGCCACCAGCCAATGCCCGCCGCGGGCGTGCAAGCGAATTTCCGCGGTGTGCTTCACAAATTCCATGTCGAAGACGACCGTGGCCTCGAGCGCACCCGGGGATAGCTTGCTCAGTCGATCGAGCAAAACCCCCGCTCGGGCCCGGACCGGGTCGGGAACCTCTGCTGACGTACGGACACTGATAGTGGTTCGCATCGAATCTCCTCGGCAAAGACAATCTACGTCGCGGAACGCCCAACGATCGCTCGCAGGTGCGCTTCCGTGGCGGCCGCAGCCGCTTCCCAGGTCAAGCGTTCGGCATGCCCGCGCGCTTGCCGTCCAAGGCGGTCCACCAAGGCTCGATCCGCGGCGAGCGCCAACATCCGCTCCGCCAGCGCGGCCGGGTCGCCATGCGTCACAAGGAAGCCGGTTTCCCCATCGATCACGGAATCTTGCAAGCCCGGACTTCGCGATGCGAGGGACGGCGTTCCGCACGCCGCCGCTTCGATGATCGTTATCCCCCACCCTTCCTTCGGCGAGGGGAACAGATTCGCCCAAGCACCCTGCAGCAAGCGAATTTTGTCCGGTTCGCTCACGTACCCAAGGAATCGCACTGCGCTCCCTTGTCCCAGACGTAGTGCGAGCGCTTCCAGCCGCGGCCGATCATCCCCGGTGCCGGCGATATCGAGCGTCAGCTCAGGCCGGGTTCGCCGGGCTTCGGCCAAGGCCCGAATAGCCACATCCACGGCCTTGTACCGGCGCAACCGCCCCACGTATAAGAAGGCGGGCGCCTCGGTCCGGTCAAGGCCCGGCGCGGGGCGGAATCGCACGCTATCGACCCCAGGATGGATGACCTCGATCCGATCCCGCCGTACGCCGCGTGCCACGAGGTCATCGCGGGTGCTTTCGCTGATCGCGTGGAACCCGGCCCGGGCGTAGGCGCGGGCGAGCGGGCGCTCCGCCAGCCAAACAAGACTCGCCACCGGCCAGGACGCTTCGTCGAACGCGGTTCCGCCGAACAGATGAGGAATGATGGCGCAGAAAGGAAGGTCGGTGAGACTCGCCAGAAAGAGCGGCAACTTGTTGATGTCTTCCACGATGATATCGGGTCGTTCGGCGGCCACGGCTCGACGCACTGCTCCTCGGCCCAGCAGGCCAAAACTGTGCCGTCCTCCGACTCGGTGAATCTCGATTCCTTGGTTGGTTGCACGAGTCGGCGCGCCGTGCCAGCCCGAACACACCATTCGAACGCGGTGCCCTCGGGCGACTAGCCGGCCAAAGATTTCAAACAGATGGACTTCTGCGCCACCGGCCTCTGGGTCTTCGAGATCTTGCCAGTTGATCAGGAGGATGTTCACAGGCGACCGAGATCGCGCGCGACCCGGTCAAGCACCCCATTCACGAACGTAGCGGACTGGAGCCCGCCGAACCGATGCGCAAGCCACAGCGCCTCATCGATCGCGACCTTGGGAGGCACATCTTCGCGCATCAGCTCGTACACCCCGATCCGGAGGATGTTCCGGTCAACGACCGCCAGGCGATCGAGCCGCCAGTTGTCGGCAGCCTTCCCGCACGCGATATCGATCGCATCGATTGCGCGCACAATCCGCGCGACCAGCGCCTCGGCTTCCTCAAGGACCGCCGGCTCCGGCCCCGTGAGCCGAGCCAACCCCCGAAGCAGTCGTTCGGTTGGGGGGTGGGCCGACACCTCCCACGCGTAGAGCAACTGCAGCGCCCGGGCTCGGCGGCGGCTTTCAACGCGGAGCACTTACTGGCCCGGCGCGTCGAGCGCCCGCAGGAGATCCGCCGTGGCGATGGCCGCCTCAGCCGCTTCATACCCTTTGTTGCCCGCGCTGCCGCCCGCCCGGGCGCGGGCTTGGTCCAACGTGTCCGTGGTGAGAAGTCCGAAGCCGACCGGAATGCGGTGGGAGATTGCGGTACCGGCAAGGGCTCGGGCCGCTTCGCCCGCCACGAAATCAAAATGGGGCGTCTCGCCCCGAATCACCGCACCGAGCGCAACGACACATGCGTACCGCTTACTCGCGGCCGCCGCTTCGATCGCGACACCCAACTCGAAGGCGCCCGGTACCCAAAGCACGTCGATCTCCTCCGCACCGAGACCCGCTTCGGTGCAGCACTGGAGGGCCCCCGCGAGCAACTGCGAAGTGACGCGTTCATGATATTGGCTTACAACGATGGCCATGCGCCCGACGGGCCGGAGTCGTCCACGGAATTCAGTCACGTGATTCAGTGCGCGAGGAGGTGGCCGAGTTTGTCGCGCTTCGTGTCGAGGTAGGAGCGATTCTCCCGGGTCAGGACCGTGACCAAGGGAACCCGCTCCGCGATCCGAAGCCCATACGCGTCCAGCCCCACGACCTTGCGTGGGTTGTTGGTGAGCAATCGTATTGAGGTCAGGCCGATGTCTCGAAGGATTTGGGCCCCGATTCCGTAGTTTCGCAAATCGGGCGCGAACCCAAGCTTCTGGTTCGCCTGCACGGTATCGGCACCGCTGTCCTGTAAGGCATAGGCGCGCAGCTTGTTCAGCAATCCGATTCCCCGCCCTTCCTGATCGAGATAGACGATCACGCCGCGTCCCTCGCGCGTGATCTGTTCCATAGCAGCGTGCAGCTGGGGGCCGCAATCACACCGCTGGGACCCGAACACATCGCCGGTCAGACACTTCGAGTGCATCCGGACCAGTACATTTTCGTGCCCGGCCACGTCGCCATACACCAGTGCGACATGCTCCTTCTGGTCGACATCGTTGCCGTACCCGATGACGGTGAACGCCCCGAAGTCGGTCGGCAGCCTCGCTTCAGCCACCCGGTGAACCAATCGTTCGGTCTGCAGCCGATGCGCAACCAACTGGGCGACGGTGACGAAAACGAGCCCGTGTTGCTCGGCGATCCGTTCCAATTCGGGGCGACGAGCCATGGACCCATCGGAATTCAGGATCTCGCAAATGACACCGGCCGGGGCCAATCCCGCCAATCGCGCGAGATCGACGCTGCCTTCGGTCTGGCCCACCCGTTGGAGCACGCCACCGGGACGAGCGCGGAGCGGGAAGACATGACCGGGCCGCCGGAGATCGCCGGGCACGGTCTTCGGATTCAAGGCGACGTGAATGGTCGTCGCGCGATCCGCCGCCGAGATGCCGGTCGTCACACCAAACCGCCGGTCTGCATCGATGCTGATAGTAAACGCAGTCGACAGTTCTTCCGTGTTCCGTTCCGTCATTTGCGGCAGCCCAAGTTGGTCGCACCGCTCGCCGGTCAGTGCGAGGCAAATCAGGCCCCGGCCTTGTAACGTCATGAAGTTGATGATCTCCGGGGTGACCAGTTCGGCCGCGACCACCAGATCGCCCTCATTCTCGCGGTCCTCATCATCGGCGACGATGATGATTTTGCCGTTACGAAGGCTCTCAATTGCTTCTTCGATGGTGCCGAATTTCATTGAGCTCTTCCCGTTCGCCCGTTCCGCTGGCGACCCTCGACCAGATGGCGGATATACTTTCCGATCGTATCAGCCTCGAGATGGACGCCGTCACCCACGCGGCGTTCACCCAACGTCGTTCGCTGTAAAGTAAACGGGATCAAGCTGATCTGGATCACGTTGGAAGCGGGGATCGCATTGACGGTCAGACTCACTCCGTCCACCGTAATCGAACCCAGCGGAATCGAGGCCGAGAAGACCTCCTTGGGAACCCGAATGTCGATCAGGCGTGCATCTCCCTTCTGCTTCACGGCCAGGAGGGTGCCGACGCCGTCGATATGCCCCTGAACGAGGTGTCCTCCCAAGCGATCACCGACTCGAAGGGCCAATTCGAGATTCACACGCTGTCCGACCGCGTACGTGCCAAACAACGTTCGCTCGAGCGATGTGCGAATGACGCGCACGCCGAACCACCCCCGGCCAATACTCTCCACGGTGAGGCAGGCACCATCAATCGCAACGCTTTCGCCGAGCGTGAGGCCGCGAAAGGAGGAGCGCACGCGCATGGCGAGCCCGGTCCCCGGATGTTCGACACCCGCGATCGTCCCGATGACCGAAACGAGGCCGGTGAACATTATTCGCGATCCACCACGAGCAGCGTGTCCTGCTCTAAGGCCCGCCGCTGGACCACCGTCCATCGGGTCGAGCCGGCAAGCGGCGGCGCCACCCAACCTCGCGTGGCGGGCACTCCACGTTCGCCGAGCCACACGGGACTTTGAATCCAATGAAAGCGGTCCACGAGGTTTTCTCCGAGGAGCGCGCCGCCGATTTTCCCTCCCCCCTCGATCACGATCGATTGCACCCCGCGCGATCGAAGCGCTTCAAAGGCGACGGGAAGCGTGGGAGCCGGCACCAATTCAACTCCGTGGGTTTCGAGTCGGCGGACCGCCTCGAGCCGGAGCGCGTCGGGATGAATCACGAGCAGGACCGGGTGTTCGCGGGCGGTGCGAACCAGACTGGACACCTCGGAAAGTCCGCCGCTCCGGTCGAATACCACACGGAGGGGCTGAACCCGAGGCTCGAGCGGGCCTCGAACGGTGAGCGATGGGTCATCGACGAGGGCCGTGTGTCCCCCGACTCCGATGGCCCCGAAGCCGGCCCGCAACCAATGCACGTAGTCCCGAGCCGCTGGTCCTGAAATCCAGCGGGACAAGCCCGAGGCATCGGCGATACAGGCATCGAGGGAAGTGGCCAACTTGAGCGCGATGAAGGGACGTTCAGAATGGCGGAATTGATGAAGAAAAATCGCATTCTGGCGCGCCACATCATCCGCCTGGAGGCCGATTTCCACCTCGACCCCAGCGGACTTGAGACGATCCGCCCCACCACGCGCAACGGGGTTGGGATCCGCAAGCGCAATGACCACGCGCCGGATGCCCGCCGCCAAGATGGCACCCACGCACGGCGGCTGTTTACCCTCGTGGTTGCACGGCTCCAGGGTCACGACGAGGGTGCCACCCCGAGCCCGCTCGCCGGCTTGGTCCAGCGCGGCTAGCTCAGCGTGTGCGTGACCGTATTCGGCATGCCACCCTTCGCCCACGACCAAGTCGCCGGCGAGAATGACTGCACCCACTAGCGGGTTCGGATGAACCCGTCCCCACCCTCGCCAGGCGAGGTCGAGAGCACGCTGCATGGCCTCGGCTTCGGTCACGGACTACAACTTAACACCAATTCCGAGCCCACCGTAGAACTTACCGGCCTTGGGGTCGTTTGCTTCGAAGACGGTGACGAGGAGGTCGTCTTTCCCCACCTGAAATCCACCTTCGGCCGAAAGCCGGAATGGACCGATTTCCCTGCTGGCATTGAGCCACAGCGTCAATCGCATGCCACTGAGGGCCAGGGCCGCCGTCTGGAAGCTGGTGTCGCCTGGGGCGCGGAACAGAACCGTCGCATCGCCGCCGAGGAGGTTTGCTCCCATCCCCGCGACGATTTCTGTATGCCCAAACCTCCGGCCCAGTCCCAGTCGCACATTGATGGCGGAGGTGTTGAACGAATACGCGTAGTTGTCGGTCGGGCCCAACCGGCCATAGGTGGTGGTTGGTAGGTCGCGTTTGACAACGCTGAGGGACACCGTGGGGGCCGGATCGGTTGTGATGAGGGCGGCGCGAAAACCGTAGCCAAACCCCAGTGCAAACCGACCGAGCCTGCGAACATCTTCCCCAAAATGCACCCGGTCATTTGGCGTGGTCGGCACCAGCAGGAGCGAGCCCAGCAAGTCAACCGCGACATCACCCATGGGCAGCTTCGTGCGATACACACCGAAGCTGAGGTCCACTCGGGGCATGAGCACGGTCACTTCAGTTGCTCGGGCAACAGTATCGGAGGTTCCCCGATAATCGGTCGCCGGGAAGACCATCGTAGCGTACGTCGCTCGGGTGGTGAGTTCGAAGTGACCAAATCGCCCGGAGGCTCCGGCAGTTCCAAGGACAGGGTTGCCTCCGGAAATCAGGAGTCCGACGGTGGGATGAAGCATGTGAACGCCATCCACGGCGGCGTGGCAAACTCTGAGGGCTCGACCTTTGACAGAGTCACAGGGTTCGGCGGTGGTGGCTGGAGTGGTCGCCTGTCCCTGAAGGTTGGACCCGATCACCGCGAGCATCACGACCACGCTGAGATGGGACCGGAGGGACACGGTGATCCTTTCGTGGGTTTACCTGAAGCGCACTCCTTTCGGCCCCGAGCGCGCCTCGCCGAGGACCCATGTGGCCACCCCGGCGTATTTGGCGGACGCCTGGAGTGTGGGAATCACACCCGCGGGCGCCACCGCGATCATGCCGACGCCGAGGTTGAACACCTCTCGCATCTCGTCCGTGGATACTCCGCCCCCGCGCTGCAGCAAGGCAAACAGCGGTGGCCAGGTCCAGCTCGACGCATCGACGACGGCTTCGACCCCTTCGGGCAAGATCCGAACCAGGTTGCCGGGGATCCCGCCGCCGGTAATATGGGCCAATCCATGGACCTGATCGCGAACCGGATAGAGGGCGGTGAGGTAGCTTTGGTGCACCGCCAATAGGGCGTCGGCCACGGTGGACGCCGTCTCGCCAAGCCATGAATCCACTTGGAGTTGGAGCCGATCAAAGAGAATTCGTCGAGCCAGTGAATATCCGTTTGTGTGGAGCCCGGTCGACCCATAGCCCAGCAACAGGTCCCCCGCTTGTATCCGGTCGCCGTGGATGATCTCTGCCTCCTCCGCCACCCCGACGATTGTTCCGGCCAGGTCATAATTTCCGGGTTGATAGAGCCCGGGCATCTCGGCGGTTTCTCCCCCGGCGAGGGCCATGTCGTGGGCCAAGCATCCGCGCGCCACCCCTTCCACAATCCCGGCCAGCTGCATGGTGGAAAGCCCCGCACCTCCGATGTAGTCGAGAAACGCGATCGGCTTTGCGCCATGCACTAAAATGTCGTTGACGCTGTGGTTGACGATGTCTTCGCCGACGGTATCGAACCGTTGGGCTTGCACCGCGACCAGCACCTTGGTCCCCACGCTATCCGTGCTCATGATCAACGTGGGGTGCCGCATCCCTGCGGGGACACGGACCATGCCCCCAAACGCGCCGACCGCGCCCACTGAAAGCGGGGTTCGAGTCCCCTGAACGAGCCCCGCGATCCGGTGCTTGGCGGCTTCGGATTGTTCGAGGTCGACCCCCGCGGCGGCGTATTGACGATCGGTCACGGAAGGGGTTCCGCTGCGGGCACGTGAGTGAGATCTTGGAATGCCTGGACCCGAGCATCGATTCTCGCTAAATCCACCCCGTCAAACCCGCGAACCCCAAACCCCTCCACCGCGAACGAGCCCATCGCCGACCCGTACACCATGGCGCGGCGCATCGTTTCCGGCGTAACGGTTCCCCGGCGAGCCAGGTAACCCATGAACCCACCGGCGAAACAGTCGCCGGCTCCCGTCGGATCGAAAACCTCCTCCAAGGGATAGGCGGGCACATAGAAGGTCCGACCCGGTTCCATGAGCAGCGCACCGTACTCCCCTTGCTTGATCACCACCCGTTTCGGACCGTTCGCGAGGATCCACCGACCGGCGCGATGAATGTTCCAATCACCGGACAACTCGCGCGCCTCCCCGTCGTTCACGAGCAAAACATCAACGCGTTTGAGTAGCGCCATCAGCTCGGGCTTCTTACCCTGGATCCAATAGTTCATCGTGTCGCAGGCGACGAGTTTAGGCCGTTGGACTTGGTCCAGCACCCCCAATTGCAACACCGGATCGATGTTGCCGAGAAACACGAACTCGGCACTGCGCGCGCTCGGAGGCAGCTTCGGGACGAAGTCGGCGAATACCCCGAGACGGGTCTCGAGAGTCTCTCGGCTCTGGAGATCGTAGGAATACTTTCCCTTCCAGCGAAAGCTCTCGCCTTGGACCCGTTCCACCCCGGACCAGTCGATGCCCCGGGCGGCTAGGCGGTCGAGCTCATGGACTGGATAGTCGTTCCCGATCACCCCGACGACTTGGACCGGATGCAGCAGCGACGCTGCGACGCTGAAATAGACCGCGGACCCGCCCAGGGCATCCGCGGTTTCTCCGAACGGGGTGTGGATCGAATCCAGGGCGACGCTCCCCACGACGAGTAGGCTCATGCGCGTTACATCCGATCAGGGGCCGAGAGGCCGAGAAGAGTAAGGCCATTCCGAAGCACGATTCGCGTCGCACGGGCCAACACGAGCCGCGACTGCTGTGTCGCCGGTGCCTCGCCAAGGACCCGGCAGTTGTGATACCAGCCGTGGACGAGCCGCGCCAATTCTTCGAGATATCCGGTGATCCGGTGGGGCTCTCGTTCCCGCGCCGCACGGGCCACCACCAGGGGAAATTCGGTGAGCTCCTTGAGGAGGGCGTGGTCGTCCGGGGCCGGGAGCGCACCGATGTCGGCCTCGTCACCAACGGAGTCGGGCGATCGATCTGCCACCCGAAAGATGCCGCTCATCCTTGCGTGCGCCATCTGGACATAGAAGACCGGGTTCTCGTCGGTCTGCTTTTTCGCGAGATCGACATCGAAGCTGAACTGCGCGTCCCCTCGCCGCATGAGGAAGAAGTAGCGAGCGGCATCGATCCCGACCTCATCCAGCAGATCCCGCAGCGTGACGAACTCCCCGGATCGTTTCGACATCTTGACCTCTTCACCGCCCCGCACCACTTTCACTAGCTGCACAATCGTCACCTCGAAGAACTCCTTCGGATACCCGAGGGCCGCCAGCGCCGCCCGCATTCGTGGGATATACCCGTGATGATCGGCGCCCCAAACATCGATCGCGAGATCGAAGCCGCGCTCGTGCTTATCCACATGATAGGCAATATCCGGAACTAGGTAGGTCAGCGTCCCGTCGCTTTTCCGAAGCACCCGGTCTTTGTCGTCGCCGAATTCGCTCGTTCTGAGCCACAGCGCGCCATCTTGCTCAAAGGTCAGCCCGCGGGAGGTCAGATGGTCGATAGCCCGCTGGACCTTTCCCGTATCGTACGTTGCTTGCTCCGAACTCATAACGTCGAATCGAACTCCGAAATCGGCCATGAGCTGGTCTTGCTCCGCCCGCTGCGATCGGAGAACGAACGCGCGGCACTCGGCAATTGCGTCGGTCGCGCCCGTGTCCGCGAACGATCGTCCTCGCTCCGTGATCAGGGCCTCGGCGGTCTCACGAAGGTACTCGCCGTGATAGCCGCCTTCCGGAATTTCAGCCGCTCGCCCAACCACCTGTTGGACCCGGGCCCATAGGCTTCGGGCCAGTTTCTCGATCTGAGCGCCGGCGTCGTTGATGAGAAATTCGCGCGTCACCGAGTGGCCGGACCACTCTAAGAGCGCGGCAATCCCATCGCCCAAGGCGGCTCCGCGGCCATGCCCAACGTGAAGCGGGCCGGTTGGATTGGCGGAGACGAATTCCACATTGACGCGCCGCCCCTGCCCGAACGTGGAACGACCATAGCCCGCACCGGCCTGCACGAGGCTCCGGAGCGCGCCGGCGAGCTCATCACCCGCGAGCCAGAAATTGATGAAGCCCGGACCGGCGATCTCGATTCTGGCAATGATCCCGGGCGGGAGAGACAGTGTTTCGACCACTCGCTGTGCGAGGGCACGCGGATTGGTCTTTTGAGCCTTGGCGATAACCATCGCGAGGTTGGTGGCCCAATCACCGTGGCCGGCGTCTCGGGGGCGCTCGAGGACGAACGAGGCCCCTCCGCCACCGAGAACGGTCGCGACCCGGGCCAACTCGGCGCGAAGGTGCTCGCTCATTCGCTCGCTTTCTTTGCCTTCGACCCCTCAGATGCCTTCGACCCCTCGGATGTCTTTGAGCCCTCGGACTTCGTGCTGGTTTTCTTCTCGCTGGTGGTCGACGACTCGGACTTGGCCGAGGGGGTACTCGGCGTGGCTGGGGACTCACTTTTTGACTCCCCGCTCGATTCGCTGGGGTCCTTCCTCGGCCCTTTCCCATCCTTGCCATAATCCGTGATGTAAAATCCGGAGCCTTTAAAGACGAGGGCTCCCGCGGACAACTTCCGAGTCGCTATTTTCCCGCAGGCCGGGCACTTGACCTTTGGTGAGTCAGACATTTTCTGGACTTTTTCGAATTGGTGCCCGCTCGGGCACGCGTACTCATACGTCGGCATACAACTCCAATCCATGTAAAGCTAGGCAGGATTACAACTTAGCGAGACCACTGGACCCGCGGTAGGGCGGAGGGCCGTGTCCTCCCAATCCCCATGGCATGACAAGACCGGACCACTCTCGTCTTGGCCCCGGGCAGAACAAAGCAGTGGCGCCCGAGCCAAGCTCCGGCGCCACTGCTTTTGCCGCGTCCGCGAACGACGACAGAACCCCCACCCCAGCGATTGCCCCTATTGGGTTAGCGGCGTGCACGCATCTCCGAGGCCGCGAGCGTCACACTCGGTTTTGGGAACCGGCATGACGGACGGCACACGGCCATTCTCCACCTCAGGGTTGATCGTCGCCAACAGACCGTATCGCCGGGCGTCAGTCCAACGAGTTCCTTGTTCCCACAAGAGCGAATACGTCCGGTTGTAGAGCAGCTCCGCCAGGATGTCCGACGTGGCACTGGATGTAGTCAATGGCGTGGGCGACAAGTTGCCGGAATGCACTCGGATGAAGTTGATGTCGTCCAACGCAGCGCTCACGTTTCCAAGCGCAAGGTTGGCTTCCGCCCGCAGGAGAATCAGCTCCTCGTTCCGGATGACCGGAATGGAGGCGTTCGGGGTCGGTTGTCCGTTCACGAAAAAGGTCGTGAATTTGTAGGTGCCTGGAATGTCCACACCGTTGATGGACTGCGGCGGATCGAGGGTTCCCAACGCAATTTTGTCGAGCACCCGCTGATCCCGCGTGATGCCATCCACCTGGGCCTGGGCATCCGTGAGCAGCCGAGGCACGGCAAAAAAGGTGGCGCCATCGAGTGGCTCCGAAAGTCCGTTGCCTGCGTCACCAGCCGCGGTTGAAAAATCGAAGTAGACGCCTAGGCGAAATTGGCTGGCGTTGAGGACCAGGAAGGAGCCGCTCAACGCGGACAGCGCCGACGTGAAGCATGGTGCGCCGCACCCGGCCGTCGCTCGAAGCACGTTCGCCTTCGCGGCAAGAGCGCGATTGAATTGCGAAAACGTGGCCGGGGTGTCAAATCCGGAATACCCGGGCGGCAACCGGAACGGGAAGGTGCCACCACCAGCTCCAAGATCGGATTGGGCGTCATTCAGCAACGTGAGGATGTGTCCATAGACGCTATCTTCGGAGACGAACGGCGGCGGCGCATCCGTCACTGGCCGATTGACATCGATCGGCGCGCCCAACTGGGCCCGAGTCTCCACCACGTATAAGAATGCGAGCGCCGCAAGAGTTTTTCCGAACGCGCGCGATGCGGCCCGCTCGGCTGCGCTCAAATCCGGCGCCTTCTCCACTGCGTTGAGATAGACGGTGATACTGCGGAGATTCTGATACCGCCCGGCCCACTGAGTTCCACCAAAGCTGCCACCCGAAGCGATCGGTCCAAAGTAGGGTTCCGCGTAGTCGGGCTGGTTGTTGCCTGAAAGGTTGATCCCCTCCCGGCCCATAGAGCCCAACCGCCAGATGTGACCCTGGATATCGCCGCGGGCGGTCGCGAGGATCCCGGTAGCCGCGACAGCAAGTTTGAGCTTGGTGGGATTGGAGACCAGATCATCCAGCGTGGGCTGGTTCGGGTTCGTCACATCGAATGTGCCGCAGGCGCCAAAAGCGGTCAGGGCCAGCACAGCGAGCGCTCGGCGGGTTCGGAGTCGAAGTTGAGTGGTCATGATCAGAACCCCACCGAGATGTTGAAGAAGAAGCTGCGCGACGGCGGATAGGGACCGAGGTCGATGTTCCGCACGATTGGTTGCTGACCGAAGTTGCTTGACTCCGGATCGTACCCGAAGTACTTGGTGATGAGGAACAAGTTCCGACCCGACAGGCTAAGGCGGACATTGTCCGCGCCGCGAAAGAGCGCGGTTGCGACCTTCTTCGGCAACTGGTATGCGAGGCTCACCTCCCGCAGCTTCAGGAAGGTTGTCTGCTGCACGAACGGCGTGGCGAGGCCGGTCGAGAGGCAGGCATCGGAGCGCGCTTGCCCGGCGGGGGTTCCCTGGTCGGGCGCCAGGAGATTGCAGTCGTACAACGAGAGGGTCTGATTCTGGGCCCACCCGCCCTGCTGCCAATCCCACAGCATGTACAAGTTCAGATTCTTGAAGCCGAGACTGTTGCCGAACGACCATTGGAAGTCGGGAGCCGCATTTCCGATTTGGCTCGAGACCAGATTCCCGTTTGCATCGACACTGGTATATCCGATGATCTGCTGGGCCGGCTGACCGGTTTGAACAAAGAACTCCCCATAGGCCAGACCGAAACCCGCACCAACCGGCCGGAAGCCCGGGAACGGCAACTCGAGCACCTTATTCCGGTTGAAGTGGAACGTGGACTCGAAGACCCACGAAAAGTCCTTGGCCTGGACGGGGGTGAGACCGAGGAACACTTCGAGACCGTTGTTCCGTTGCTTGCCTCCGTTCAGGAATACCTGGCTGAACCCAAGCGAGGGCGCCGGCGTCCGGGGAAGCAACAGGTCGGATTCGACATTGTGATACACCGTGAGTTGCAGGTTCGCCCGGCCGTGCCAGAAGCTCGCGTCGACGCCCCCCTCCACCTCCCGCTTCCGCTCCGGCTTGATGAGCGCATCGCCTGAGCTCGCGCCCACCACCGTTCCCACGTTGCCACCGATGTTCACGCCTCCTTGCAACGTCGTAAACTTCTGCCCGAACAGCGGCTGGTTGCCGGTCTCGCCGTACGCGGCGCGGAGCTTTACCTCCGAACCTTCACCAAGAGCATTCGGGAAAGTGTAGCGTCCGGAAATCTTCGGATAGAAATAGAAGGCCTTCGTGTTGCCGAACTGGCTGCTGCGTTCCGTCCGAATCCCGACGTTCAGATTCAGTTTCTCGTTGAGGAAGAACAGCTCCTCTTGCGCGTAACCGGCAAACGTCCGCTCGGTCGTCTCGTTCTGGAATTGTCCGCCCAACACCGCGGCCTGATCGATGTGGGTTTGTCCCGGGATCAGCCCGCGCGCGGTGACCCGGTTCTGCTGGAGATTCCGGTCTTCGTACTGGGCCCCCGCCGACGTCTTGGCCCGCCAAGAATTCCCTTCGGGAGAGTAGTCGTCGATCGCGTTCAGGTTCCAGTTGAATTGCCTGCTGTTGCCGTTGGTTTGAGTCGCGAGACCAGGGTTGGGTCGATTGGCCTGCCAGTAGAGGTCTGGGGGCGCGACGACTTCAGCGTTCTGGGAGAAGAAATCCGCCCCGCCGGCCGCCACGAACTGCAATGAGTTGTGGACGGTGGCGAGGGCTTGCCACGACAGTGTTCCACCGCCCACCCAACGGGTGACGGTTTCGGTGTTGATAAGCTCCGCGGCCGTCTGCAGCGGATTCGAGCTGAGGTATGTGATCGCGGGCTTCGGATAGATCCCGTTGACCGGTTTGAGCGGAATGAATCCGGGGATGTACGCGATGGCGTACGTGAGCCCAGCGCCGGAATTGTCGTTGTTGGTGAAGCCCTTTTCGGTCGTCGTCCGTGAAAAGGCATTCGAGAAGCTCAGGGTGAGCTTATCGGTCACTTTCTGATCGATATTGGCCCGGATGCTCTGTCGCCCAGCACCGGTCCGCTGGATGATCCCGTTGTCCTGCTTCCAAGAACCCGACGCATAGAACTTGGTGTTCTCGGTGCCGCCACTGACATCAAGCAGCGTTTCGTAGGACAAGGGTTTTTCACCAGCGATCTCTTGTAAGTGATCGTAGGTCGGCAACACCCCATTCACTTCATAGGACCGAATCACGGCCGGATCGACCCCGCTGAAAACCTGGAACGCCGTCGTCGTATCGAAGGCTCGAGTTCCCGGACCGCGCAGCAAGGAAAAGAACCCAAATCGCTGCGTGATATTCACGCGGGGCTTGCCGGACTTGCCGCGGCGGGTCGTGATGACCACAACGCCATTGGAGGCTTTCGATCCGTAGATAGACGAAGCCGCCGCGCTCTTT
>JANYKV010000103.1 GCA_025358055.1 Gemmatimonadota bacterium | reverse complement strand
TGCCGCGCTGCCCATGCCAGCGGCGTGGATCGAATGTGCTCGTCCCGCGCTCGCAGGTCGGCGCCGTGCTCGATGAACAGGTCGGCCTTCTTCAATTCCTCGGGCTGGTTCATCTGCCGCTCCTCATCACCAGTAGTCCACGCGGACAGACGCGGGAAAGACCGCCATCGCCTCCCGGGTGACCTTGGGGGCGGCGACCGAGATCTCGCGCAGCTTTGGGAGGCCGGCGAGCAACGCAACACCAGCGCTGGTAATGCCCGCAATTTCCCAGAACTCGAGCACCTCGAGCGACGACATCCGCGCCAGGATCTTCAGGCTGCGGTCGGTGATCCGGGTCTTGCCCGCGTAGTAGAACTTCAATCCCGGTAGTCCGCCGATGTGTTCGGTGGCGGCGTCGCCCGTATCGCGGCAGTACATGCACCACAGGTTCTCGAGTTGGTCGCACCGGCCCACGTGTCGGAACCCGTCGTCGCTCACGTCCATCGGCATGAGTCCCCGCAGCGCGGGAAACCGCGGCAGCGCCGACAGCGCTGCGTCGTCCACGTTCTTGCAGCTCACCCCCAGTCCCTTGAGTGCCGGCATCGCAGCCAGCGCGGCGAACCCACGCCCCTGGAGGTTGGGGCACTCGCGGCCCCAGATGTACTCGATGGTCTGTGACTTGCTCAGGGCCGTAAAACCGTCGTCGCTCGCCACGATGCCCTGGGCCATCAGCATCCGCAGCCGAGGAATAGACACGATGTGACGCATGGCGGTATCGTCGCAGATCGTTCCCTCGCATCCGAGAGCGCCAAGGTTATGCAATTCATGCAATGAGCTCAAGCCACTGGCCGTCAATCCGGAGACATGCCGGAAGAAGCCGAGACCGAAGATGCCATCGAGGCCGGTAAGGGCGGCAACCCCCCGATCGCTGAACGGACCGTCCAACATGAGGAAGTTCGGCTCGACATCTCCGAACGACATCAGATCGTAGCGCTGCTCGCCGCCTTGCCATGTCTTGAACACGGGAAAGTCGTGCAGCAGCGGCAACCCGGCATCCGTGACCAGCCGGCCCGTCCTGAAATGGCGAAGGTGAGGCTTGCCGCGCAGCGCGTTGATGGCGCCATCGCCGGTCGTGGAGCCGAGCAGGTTCACGTTCTCGATCTGGTCGCAGAAGGTGAGATGGCCCACACCCGCATCCGAGATGCGCCGCGCCCAGGTCATCTGGAAATGCCGCAGTTCGGGAAGCTGGCGCAGCACCTCGAGTCCGCGGTCCGTGATCGCACCTCCCAGTTCGAGTTCCTGGAGCTGCGGCATTCGACTGATGTGCAGGAGCCCGTCATCAGTCAGTCGCCGCGAACCTTCCAGCTGGAGCTTGGTGACGGCGTCCAGCCGCGCCACTCGGGCCAGGACAGCGTCGGTCATCTGCCCCCCGGGGTTGAGACCGGTGATCCCCAAGTCCTTCATCACCCCGAAAACGGTGTCCCAGTCCCCGTCGGACAGCGGCGAGCGCAGTTCGATGATGTTGCGTTTGTGGTCGATCCGGTAGAATGGCGGCGTCGAGCTGAGACCAGAGGGAGCAAGCCGGGGCTCGCTCGGCGGTTGAGCAACGCTCTCCACGAGCTTCACCCAGCTCTCGAAACCATAGAATCGGGCGACGAGAAGCTGCCCATCATCGAGCCCGATGGCACCAGTCGGTGGTTCGGTTCCCTTCAGCGCGGCCAGGCGCTCCTGCAGCCGGGCACGCAGCCCGTCGCGCGTAAGGGCCTGCCCGAAGTGGTCGCTGAGGCGGGACAGGGCGACGGCGTCGCCGGATCCATAGCCGGCGACAAGGTCCGCGGCGAGACTCTGGAATTGCTCCAAGTGAGGGACCACAGGCGGAGGCAGTGGCGTCGTGGAGTCAGGTGCGGCGGCTTCGAGCAAATCGGCGACGTCATCGAGTCCGAGTTTGCGGACATAGTTCGCCGGCGATCGACCCTCCTTGTTCCGGATCGCGGGGTCGACTCCCTGGGCAAGTAGTAGCCGAGCGATTTCCATCGCGCGGGCTTCATCGCCGGGCGGCAGCCACCACAGCAGACTGTAACCGGCAGTGTCAACCGACTTCGCCAGCTTGGGCTCTTCCTCCAGCAGTTCGCGCAGACGTTCGACTTTGCCCGCGTACGTGAGCTCGAAGACATCCCGGCTGTAGCGCGCGAAGAGGTCGATCATCGGCCGGTGCTGGGCATACTGCGCGGCCCCGAGCGGTGTGTTGCTCCACTTGGATTCGACGGGATCGATCACCGCGCCACGTTCGATGAGGAGCTCCGCCACACGAAGGGACCCGGCATACGCGGCGATATGAAGCGGGCGCTGCTTCTGGACATCCTCCACATCGGGGGACATGCCGAGGTCGAGCAGGAGAGTCAGGACGTCGGCGCGATCATGTTTGGCCGCAGTAAAGATTGCCTGCGTTGAGCGTAAGTACTCGGGGTGCTCGGCGACCATCCCCTGCACTGCCGCTCGATCGAGGCGCAAGGCAGCCGCGGCAAAGGCCTCCTCTCCCGTCAGCACGATCTTGCCCGGCTCGGCACCATGGCGCACGAACAGTTCGGCCATCTCGGTCAGGCCGCCCCGCAACGCCTCCTCGTAGAGACTGACCTTCGACATTCTTTTGTCGCGCGGCGGAGCCGCGTCGGGATTCGCACCGTGCGTCAGAGCCCACTCCGCGAGCTCGAGATCGTTGTCGCGCACTGCAATACCGAGATGCCAGCGAGCGCCGGATCCGTAACCACCCATATCAAGCATGTTCCACGCCGGATCGTCCCAGTCGGCCTGGCGGCCCAGCTTCACCGCTTGCGCGTGGATTGCTTGGAGGAACCACAGGACATGGCCGTGGAACCCGATATTGTAGACGACCTGGATGTCGTACGGCTCGGCGCCGCGCTCCAGCAGCAGACGCACGAGTGCATCGCGCTGGGGGTGAGGCGGCCGGTTTTCTTCACCCTCGCCGATGGCGCCGACGAGCGGCGTGTAACGGCTGTCGCCTGCCATGAAATACACGTTCGGATCCGCCCCGTGGTCGAGCAGGGTGCGGGCAATCGCTACGGCATTGTCGTTCGCCTCGGCGAGGGGAAGCCGGGTGAAGCAGAGGTACAGCAGCGGCTCCCACCGCTTCGGCCCGAGGTCCCGGACCGGGTCGGTGAACGGGCGAGGCCTCGCGCGATCGGGTCCGGGCACCGAGGGCTTCTGAGACGCGGCATCGGGCCCCTCGGCCAGGACGCGGTCGACTTCCGCCAGATTCCCGCACACGATCGCGGTGGTGAAGCTCTCGTGCGCGATCTCGGGATACCGAGTCAGGAGACGCATCGCGGTATGATAGGCTTGGACATGCGCGGGACCGCCCCGGATGTGGTGGTCGGGGCAGGCGTTCTCGAGAAACCACGCGACTCGCTCCGCATGGCCGGCGCTGACCGGTGTACGGTCGGTGAGGGAATCCTTGAGCGCCGACCAACCTGGGAGACCATGTTCCAGCGCGCGCGCGTGTTGTACGTCTCGCAGAGTGGGTAAGGTGGGGGCGTTGGGGAAGGCCAGCTCGAGACGAGCGCGCGCTTCTTGGATGTTGGCGCGAAGCGCCTTGAGCCAACGCTTCGCTTCCTTCTTCAGGCCTTCGAGGGTGCTCTGGGGCGTGAGTTTCCTGCGCATAGGATACCTTCCTCCCATAACTGCCTGAAGTCCGCTGAATCACAGGCCGGAAGAAGGTCGGCGATTTAACTGCGTATGGACTGGGTGGGAGTAGTCTCCCTTGCCGCGAACAGGAGGCGCCCCAACGCGCTCTGTCGTAGAAATGCACCGAAACGCGCAATTTGTCAAACGGCGCCGTGGGCTTTGAGCAGATCGTCGACCTCGGGGCATCCGGAGGGAAATCGTATGCCGCGAGCTGAAGCGCCCGCCTCGAGCAGCATCCGCACCGACGCGCCCGATCGGCGTTCGGTCCAGTAGGAGTCCACGCACGCCTTGACGGCGAGTGCCAACGGCGTCCGCCCCTTAGCGTCCGGCACGTCGGTCGGGGATCCGCGCGCGATCAGCAGCTCCACCACCGCCGGTCGGCCGCGCCACGCCGCCACATGTATTGCGAGGCTGTTGGCCGGCTCATCCCAGTAGCCATCGCCCGCGGTGAAGGGTGCGGCGACGGGCACGCCGAGGTCGAGCAGCTGCTGAACGCCAGGGGCGTTGTCGGTGCCCGCGAATTTCGCGAGCAGTTCGCCACCCACCGCCTTCATTTCGCTGACGAGCGTGGGTTGCTCGTCCGCGAGGGTGCGGGCTGTCGTCGCATCGCCCATTGCGCAGGCAGCGATCAGACAATCCACGCCGCGGAGGGCGATGGGAACGCCTCGCTCCGCGAGCAGTTGAAGCACATCGCTGCGACCTTCGCGCGCCGCGCGGGCGATGGCGGTCATCCCGTCCCTGTCGTGCATCGGATCGGCTCCATAATCCAGGAGGAGCGCGATCATTTCGAGGCTGTTGTCGCGGGCCAGGGCGTGATGGATGGGGCTCCATCCCCGGCTTCGATCCAGCGTGGGATTCGCACCATGCTCGAGCAACCACTGGGCGCCGTGGTAGTCGTGCCAGTCGTGCTTGCGGACCAACATCATCGCGAGGTTGTCGGCCGTGACCTTTCCGGTCTCGACGAGAAGCTTCATGGCGTCGTTTTCGTACGTCTCCGGTGAGTGATAGACCGCCTCGCCGTCGTTCGGATCGGCCCCCCGCTCGAGCAATAACCGAGTCATGGCCGGGTGGTGGGCGACGCCAGCCGCACCGTAGAGCGCGGTCTCGAATTCCGGATGTTGCCCCGTGGTCCAGAACCCTGTGTTCGGGTCCGCGCCGGCATCGAGTAGTGCGGTGGCCGCGCGCAGGAACGCTTCCGTTCTCGAAGGCTCGAGCCGGAGATACTTGGAGAGGCATAGGTAGTTGAGCGCATCCCCGCCGTAGGGGGCACTCGTGGCGATGGCGTTCTTCGGGTTTAGAGCGATGAACCGGCGTACCGCGGTGTCATCGCCGACGATTGCGGCCGTATGGATGTCGCTGCTCGCCAGCTCGGGATGGGCCGCCAGGATCGCCTCGGCAGGCTGGAGCGTGCCGTGCCAGATCGCGGCATCGATGAATGCAACCCGTGGATCCTCTCGTTGGGTCACCTTGCAGGGGCTACCGTTTGGAGAGCGCGGCTTGAATCATTGCAACGACGGTGCCCGGATCTTTCACCTCGACCACCAGGCGACGATACTCCTCATGATCCAGCTCGAGCACGATAGTGCGATCAGGATTGTGAACGTCGTAGAACACCGCACCGTCGTATTGGTAAAATGTGCCGGCGGTGAGAAGCCCAGGAATGTTGGTACCCGGCAAGCGGACACCATGCCACCAACCGACTGCGGGCTCCGGATCCTGGCGCACACTAAGGACATGCGCGAGCGGAAATTCGAGTCGGCTTTTCAGGGCCCAGAGCTTGTCCAAGCCCTCGACCTCGAGACGGATCCGTTCACCATGGATGCTGATATCAACCATACGAAACTCCCACTCCGAATTCTTCGGTTGTTCATTCCGAGGAAGCCGAGCGCGTGATCTCACCAAGGCCGGCTTTGAGATCCATCGCCGCTCGAGATGACAGGTTTGGCTCAGGACCACAGACCCTCGTTGGTCACCGCGACGCGCATGGAACGTTGATATCTTGAATCCGCGCTGGTGAGGCCGATCCGCGAAAGGTCAGGATCAGCAGATTAACCGACCTCAATCCTAACCTATCGAACCCTGGCGGAGGCGCCAGGTCCAACCAGATCCCGCGTCAGGATGGCCTGCGGTCCTTGTCGCTCAAACGGCCCAGGAGCCGGAGTAGCCCGTCGAGCACGGTCAGCGGATGAGGCGGACAGCCAGGAACCCATAGGTCGACCGCGAGATCCGACGGCGTGCCATTGGTGACCTCGGGGCTGCCCCGAAACGGTCCCCCGTTGATGGCGCACGCCCCCACGGCAATAACGAGTCGCGGCTCCGGGATTGCTTCATAGGTGCGGTACAGCGCCGCGGTCATATTGCGGCTCACGGCCCCGGTAATCACCAGTCCATCCGCGTGCCGCGGGCTCGCCACAAACTGGATGCCGAACCGAGCCATATCGAACACAACGTTGCCCAACGCCACTAATTCCGACTCACAACCATTGCAGCTGCCGGTCGCCACCGAACGGAGACGCAACGAGCGACCGAAGAGCCGGCGCATCTTCAGGTCGAGTGCCTCAACCAGTTTCAGTTCTCCATCCGGCGTCACCAGCTCCTCACGTGCTCGGCTCGCCAGCCGGTGGTCCGCGGTGAAACGGATGCTTTGGTGCGGGCATGCGGCGGCCTCCTCAGGGGCGAAGAGACAAGCACCGATATCCAGGCGAGGCCGTCCATCATCGCCGGTCGTCACCAGGTCCGATGGTCTCGCGGCTCGACCCGGGGCGCAGTCCTCCGCGCACCGGCTTGGATCAAACGTGGGACGACCACGGAAACGTTCGGGAAAATCCGCCTCACCGCCAGGAAAGGGTGAGGTGCGAGTCCCTTGTTGCAGGCGGGTGCGCAGGAATCGAAGCATCAGAGATCATGCCCCGCGTAAGAGAGGTTGAAGCTCTTGTTACAGAGGGGGAAGTCCGAGATCTGATTTCCTGGCATCGACACGGCAAGCGCGGGCCAGTTGTGGAACGAGGGGTCCACCACCTTGTGGCGGCGGACGAGTCCGGCCGCGTCTGTGATGGCGACATGGACGATCTCTCCCCGCCAGCCCTCGCTCATCGCCACGACAAGTTCGTTCGGACGCAACGCGCCGCATTCTACCCGGATCGGTCCCTTTGGTAGGCTAGTGACCTGCTCGATCACAAAATCCAGGGATCGTTGCACCTCGAGCCACCGGACGAGGGTCCGCGCCAGGGCGTCTCCCGCCCACGCGGTGGCGACCGGAACGTGAGCGAACCGGAACAGCCCATAGGGGTGATCGTGGCGAACATCTCGGGGAATGTCGCACGCCCGGGCTACGGGGCCGACCACGCCGAGTTCGAGGCCGGTTTCCCGGGGGAGTTTGCCGACGCCTTCCAGCCGCGCCTGGACTGACGCGTGGCCGAGCATGAGATTGGCCACGGGTGCGAGCTCTGATCGGAGGCGCTGCAGCCGGTCGCGCAAATCGGTGACCATCGCCGGCGGTACGTCGAATAGGGTTCCGCCGGGCCGAATCAGCCCGCGTCCGTAACGATTCCCGCTCAGTATCATCAGGATATTGAGGCACTCTCCTCGCATCCGACCGAAGTACGCCGCCGCCGGCTGATAGGCGATATCACCGGCGATGGCACCGAGGTCCCCGATATGATTGGCCAAGCGCTCGAGCTCGAGCGTGATACCGCGAATCGCCTGGGCCCGTGGCGTCTTCCGCACGCGAGCGAGCGCCTCGATCGCGCTACAGTAGGCCCCGGCGTGCCCGATCACGGTGTCACCGGCGATGGATTCCGCTACGAGGACCGCGCGATCGCGATCTAGCGATTCTAAGAGCCGCTCCACGCCCCGATGCTGGTATCCGAGCATGATCTGGAGGTCGAGGACTTCTTCACCATGCGCCTGAAATCGGAAGTGGCCCGGCTCGATAATTCCCGCATGCACCGGCCCCACCGCCACCTCGTGAATATCCATGCTCTCGATCTGCGAGAACAGATAGCGCTCCCGATCGAACGTATCGGCCGACGGAACCGCCACCGCGTGGTCCGGTGGGTGCCGGCGCACCGGATTGAGATTGGGGTGCCCCTCCGGCGTTACTCCGCACTGCTCCGCCACCTCCCGCTCGAAATAGGCGGCCTCGGTACAGTCGGGCGTGAGGGCCGGATAGCGGTCGCCGACCAGGGTAGAGGTGGCGCCGAGCTCGCCCCGCTGATCATCCGCGAGAATGGCGAGGAGGCGCGTGGACCCCGGTGCTTCGGGAAGGCCGAAAAAGGCGGCAAGCCTCCATTCGTTGCGCACGGCGTCGCCCACCGTGCGCCGGAAGGCGTCGATCGGCTCATGGACAATGCTCCCGAGCGGAATTGCCCGCCGATTCCGGAGCCCGAGGGAGTCGAAGCCGCTCACGGCGCGGACCCTCCGAGCGCCCGGGCGGCTTGCGCGAGGAACGCGCGCAGCGGCGCCGGCAGATAGAGTCCCAGACCTAAGACGAGCGCGGCCAACACGAGGGGCCCACCAATGAGGGACACGGACTCGCGCGCGGGCTCGGCGGCCTCGATGGGCTCGCCGTACGCGACGTCGAGAATCATTTTCGCCATGCCGAGGAAAATGATCGCGAAAAGAATCATCATCGCCACAGCGAGCCAGACGTCGCCGCCCCGGATCGCGGCTCCGACAATCGTGAACTCGCTCACGAACAGGCCGAAGGGCGGAGAACCGGTCACAGCGAAGAGGCCGACGATCAGAAGGAACCCGGACCAGGGTGCCCGCCGGAGGACACCACGGACCGATGCAGCCTCCGACGTGCCGTAGAACAGCACCACATTGCCGACCGCCAGGAACATCACGCCCTTGATCAACCCATTGTTGACGAGATGCAGGACGGCTCCGTAGCTCCCCGCTCCACCGATCGCCAGGGCCAAAACCAGGATGCCCATGTGCTCCACGCTCGAGTAGGCCAGCAGTCGCTTCAAATCGGTCTGGCCAATGACGAACGCCGCGCTCACCACCAGCGAGGTGATTCCGAGCGCGAGCAGGGGCGGCCGCATGAATGGAGCCTGTCCCGCTGCGGCCATGATTTCGACGACGCGGGCAAGGCCGAGGAACGCACAACTGGTCAACGCTCCCGCCATCAGCCCCGCGACGAGGCTCGGCGCCTCACCATAGGTGTCCGGTTTCCACGCGTGGAGGGGGGCCAGCCCCATCTTGGTGCCGTAGCCGACCAGCAAAAAGATAAAGGCGCCGCGCAGAAGCCCGGGCTGGAGCGTGTCGGCATGCTGGAGCAGATCTTCCAGCATGAGTGGCCGACCCACAACCTGAGCGGAAGCGAGAAAGAACGTTCCGAGGAGCGCTAGCCCGATCCCTACAGAGGAGAGCACCAGATACTTCCACACCGCTTCCAGAGAGCGTCGATCGCGACGATGAAACACCAACGGCGCGAGGCAAAGCGTGGTGGCCTCCATTCCGATCCACACGAGGGCGAGATGATGGGCCAGGGCGACGAGGGTGGCGGCCGCCAGAAAGGCGAGGAGGCAGCTGACGAAGACGCGCCCGCCCCGCGGACGATCGTGTTGGAGGTAGCCCATCGTGTACGCGGCAACCGCGAGGAACAGGAGGCTCAACACGGTGAGGACCATCAGCCCCAAAGCATCCACGGCCATCCAGCCCCCGAGGGCGGTGAGGTCGGGGTGGATCCAGAGATAGCCCATTCCGGCCGCATGGGCGGCCGCGGTCCCCACCAAGAGCCCGTTGCGGACGCGAGTGTTCCCGCTCAGGTACGCCAGCAGCGCAGTCGTAATCGGAAGCAGCAGAAGCCCGAGGAGCACCATCAGTCTCGAAGCTCCGTCAGACGCGCTGAGTCGAGCGAGTCGAACTCCCGATTGATGTGAAAAACCACGATCCCCATGATGAACACACCCACGAAGACATCTAGAAGCACACCGATCTCGACCAAGAACGGCACCCGCTCGACCAGGCTCAATCCGAACACGTAGATGCCGTTTTCGAGGATCAGATAGCCCACCACCTGGGTGACGGCCTTGCTGCGCGTGGTGAGGACCAGGAGGCCGATCACCACGGTGGAGAGTGACACTGGGACGAGCATGTAGCTGCGCATCTCGGGCAGCGGAAGCTGGGGCGCGATACTGAAGGCAAGAGCCACAGCCAGGGCCCCCAATAGCATGGAGGGAGTGAACCCGATCAGCGGTTCGATCTCGCGGCGTACCGCAGCCTCCCGGATGGCGCGGGAGAGTAGGAAGGGCAGGAAGATCGCCTTCACGGCGAAGGTCCCGACGGCCAGGCCGACGATGTGGAGCGAAAGCCCCGGATAGAGAGCAATCGGCAGTCCGGCAAGGAGCATCCCCTGGATGGCCGTCGCACGGATCGTCGCGCTGAGGCGGGTCGTGCCGAGGACCCAGAAATTCGTCAGCACGACAAGCAGCAACAGGAGATCATGCACTGGTTGCATTGGCGGTCAGCGCAACAGCAGGATGAGGGCGAGACCGGCCAGCGCGGAAGCCGCGACCAGGAGATGAGGGACTCGGTTCATTCGCAAGCGCGCCATGATGGATTCCACCACGCCGATGGCGATCGCGACCAAGCCGAGCCCCAGGATGAGCTCTCCGAACGCCAACACCCTCTGCTCGTGCGCCCGCGGGGCGAGCACACCGACGATCAGGGACCCGAAGAGCGCCATCTTGACCGAGCTCGCGTAGAGGATCAGCGCGAGGTCGGGGCCACTGTGATCGAGGATCATCACCTCGTGAATCATGGTGAGTTCCAAGTGGGTGAGCGGGTCGTCGACGGGGACCCGGCAGGTCTCCGCGAGGGTGACGATGAACAGGCCGGCCGCGGCCAGCACGAGCGATGGAGCGGCGACCGGCCAGGCGGCGGCAAGCGGCACGCCGAACATCCCCGCCAGCTGCAATTGACCCGTGGCCAGGACCAGCACGGTAAAGCAGAGGAAGAGTGCCGGTTCGGCGAAGGAGGCAAACGTCACCTCCCGGCTGGCGCCCATCCCCTCGAAGCTCGAGCCGGTATCCATGGCCGCCAGAACCAGGAAGAACCGCCCCAAACCCAATAGGCCCGCAAAGGCTACCAAGTCGCCAGGAAAGGAGAGGAGAGCGACCCTTCCATCGAGTGGCAGCAAGCCACCCGCAAGGAGTGAGGTCGCCAGGAGCACAACCGGAGCGAGGCGAAAGAGCACCGTGGTCGTTCGGCTATATACAACTCCCTTGCGCCAAAGCTTCCCCAGGTCCGAGTAGAGCTGAAGCACCGGTGCCCCTCGACGCCCCGTCAATGCGGACTTGGTCCGGTTGGCGATGCCCGGCAGCACTGGGGCCAGGCCCAGAACAATCAGCAGTGTAAAGATGGGGAAGACCGGAAAAGCGATCATGGTGCCGTGACGAACCATAAATAAAGGAGGAAGCCCACTAGGGCGAATATCACATACAGCAGGTACCAGAAGATACGGCCCGTCTGGAGTCGTCGCATGTTCGACGCTGCTCCCTGAACCCAGCTCCACACCGGCCGCCCAAGGCGATCTAACACCGGGTCGGCGGCGTGGACGTGCAGCGTCCCCGGACCAACGACCCGATGCGTTCCGGCGAGCGGTCCGAACACCATGAGGAGGTTCCCCGCATAGCTCGATGCCGTGTATTGCATCCGGCTGGTCACCTGGGAGAACGCGCAACCCCACGTAGGACCGAGAGCGGCCCGGTCCACATAGGCCACTCGCGCGCGCAGCCGCCAAACGATTGCGATGAGGGCCAGAAGGGCCAGCGCGGCAACCGAAATCGCAGACGTCACGCTCGCCCCAGCGACTACCTCGCCGATCCCGCCGGAATCATGGAGTACGGCGGATGCCGCCTGCGCCGCGGCCGGAATCACCAAAATTGGCAGCACGCCGATGAGAATACACGCCGCCGCCAGGGCCAGCTGCGGGTTGATGAGCCCCTGCTCGGCGCCTGGCGCCACCGTTGCGGTGTGCCGCGGAGTGCCGAGAAAAAGAACTCCATGGAGCTTCGTGAAGCAGGCCAACGCCAGAGCGCCGGTCAGTGCGAGCCCGCAAGCGGCTGCGCTCGCGGTGCGCAATACCCCGGTCGTTCCACCGGTCTCGAACAACCCGCGAAAGATCATCCATTCACTAACGAAACCGTTGAGCGGAGGGAGGCCTACGATCGCAGCGGAACCGATGAGGAAAGCCCACGCAGTCCGCGGCATGAGCCGGGCGAGTCCACCCAACCGGTCGATCTCGCGGGTGCCGGTGGCATGGACGACCGCGCCTGCGCCGAGAAAGAGCAGGCTCTTGAACAGCGAATGGTTCAAGGTATGCAACACCGCACCGGTAAAGCCGAGCAGGGCGAGGGCTGGGTGGTGGTAGGCTTGGCCCAGGGTGCCGAGCCCTATACCCAAAAGAATGATGCCGATATTCTCCACGCTATGGTAGGCCAGAAGCCGTTTGATATCGTGTTGCGCCAAAGCCCAGAGCACGCCGAGCACTGCCGACGCGAGACCGAGGAGCAGGATAGTCCAGGCCCACCAAGCGGGTGGAGGGCCGAGGAGCGAGAGCACACGAAGCAGGCCGTAGATGCCGGTCTTGATCATGACGCCGGAGAGAAAAGCAGAGACGTGCGAGGGTGCCGCCGCATGCGCCCCGGGCAGCCAGAAGTGGGCCGGCACCACACCCGCCTTTACCCCGAATCCGATGAGGCCGAGGCCCAGCACGAGCGCCACGGGTACCCGATGGTTCACTGCGGCAATCGCCAACTCTTGAAAACCCCCGCCCGGGAGCCCCGGACCCCAGGCGGCGAACATCCCGATCAGTGCGATGGTGCTGACATGGGTCACGACCAAGTAGATCAGTCCTGCCCGGCGCGCCTCGGCGTGTTCGCGTTCGAAAATGATGAGGAGAAACGCGGCGATCGCCATCAGCTCCCAAGACGCCAGGAATGCGACAACCCTCTCTGCGGTGACCACACCCGTGATCGCGACGATGAGGATGGAAAGAAGTAGGTGGGCGGTGCCCACCCGGCGCTTGGAGCGTTCGCGCTCGAGATAGCGAACGCCATATACGGCCGTGACGGCACCGACACCGAGAACCATGACGGTGAACCACGCCGAGAGTGCGTCGAGCCCGAATACTTCCCCGGCTGTCGGTCGGGAAGGGAGTGCTCCGGTAACGAGAAGCGACACGGCCGGCCAGATCGCGGCTAGGCATCCCGCGGGTACGCCCCATCGAAAGATGCTGTCAGCGGTTCGGGGGTATCGCTCCAACGCAAGAGCCAGGATCCCGGAGAGAAGAATGATGCCGAGACCCCCAGCGATCATGATCATCGGTGCCGGGCCAGTCCGGTGAAAAAAAGATAGCCAAGTAGCACGAGAAAGGTCAGGATGATGTATTGCAAATAGGTCGTGACCCGTCCTTGTTGGAGCGGCCGCAATCGAAACGCCAGCCCTTTGAGACGCTCCCATACCGGCACCGCGATCCCCTGCAACACGCGGTCTCCTCGATTCGTGCCAAAGCTGAGCCTGCGACTGTCCGTCGAGGTCACCGCGGCCGCGGAAAATGCGTGGACGACCGGGGCGCCGAACGACGCGGCGGTGTATTGCATCCGGCCCGACGGGGCGACGTACCCGCATCCCCATGTGGCGCTCGTCCGGCTGGGCCGACTCCCTCGGAGCCCGGAACGAATTGCCCACAGCGCGCCACAGATTAGAAGGAGGTCGACGACCAGGATGGTGACG
>JANYKV010000133.1 GCA_025358055.1 Gemmatimonadota bacterium | reverse complement strand
TCAACGGGGAGATCTATAATCACCGAGCACTCCAACGAAGCCTCGAGGCCCGCGGACACGTGTTCCGGACTCGAAGCGATACCGAAACCCTGGTGCACCTGTACGAGGAATATGGCGACGAGCTGAACCACCACTTGCGCGGAATGTTTACCTTCGCCCTCTGGGATGCCCGCCGAACCAGGCTCCTGGTCGCTCGCGATCGGCTTGGGATCAAGCCGGTGGCATACTGGCCGACACCGGATGGCATCGCATTCTGCTCGGAGCTTCGCTCGCTGTTGGCGCTCGACCGGTTTCCGCGCCGCCTGAACCGCGCCGCGATTGGCTCCTTTCTGACGTTTGGCTACATCCCTGATCCACAGTGCGTGTTCGAAGGGGTTCAAAAGCTCCCGGCCGGCCACTACCTGACAAGGTCCCGGGAGGAGGGGCATCAATGTCATCGTTATTGGACGCCGATCCGGGCCGAGGAGACCACGATCGACGAGGAAGAAGCCGTCCGAGAAATCCGACGCCTCCTCGATGAGGCCGTGACCTCTCATCTCGAATCGGAAGTCCCACTGGGCGCTTTTCTCAGCGGAGGGCTCGACTCTTCTACGGTCGTGAGCCTGATGGCGCGCGCGATGCAGCGCCCGGTGCAAACCTTCGCGATCGGATTCGACGAAGCGGCCTTCAATGAAGCACCTCACGCGGCGGCGGTTGCCAAGGCGCTCGGAACCGTGCATACCGAGCTGGTCGTTCGCCCCCAAGCCGATGAATTGATCGAAGGCTTGGTCGCCGCGTTCGACGAACCGTTCGCGGACAGCTCCGCCATCCCGACGTACCTGGTGGCTCAGCTCGCCCGGAGCCAGGTGACGGTCGCGCTCTCGGGTGACGGGGGAGATGAACTATTCGGCGGATATACCCGGTACTCCCAAGTACTCAACCGCGGCCAACTTCCCATCCCAGCACGGCGGGCGATTCGGGCGCTCGCAACGGCACTGCCGCACGTGACTCCGGGCCGGAACCGACTGCTGGACCTCAGCCGCACCCGTGAAGGACGGTACGCAATCATGGTCGCGGCTCCGGCGTCCGCCGTGGATGGCGGTGTGCTTCGGCGAGACTTGGCCGAGGATGTTGGCACCCTCGACGATATCCTGGCCGGTCCATTCCGCGAGGCCGCCGGGAGAGATTTTGGCACCCAGATGACTCTGGTGGACCTGCTCACCTACCTCCCCGGTGACATCCTTACCAAAGTCGATCGAACCACCATGGCTGTGTCCTTGGAAGCGCGGGTGCCGTTGCTGGACCATCCACTGGTAGAGTTTGCCACGGCGCTTCCCAGTCGCTTCAAGTTTCAGAACGGGACCGGGAAGGCCCTGTTCCGCCGAGCGATTTCACCCCTGGTACCCGACATCGTGCTTCAGAAGCCGAAACAGGGTTTCGCGGTTCCGTTGCACCGTTGGTTCCAGGGTCCGCTCCGTTATCGCATCGACGACCTTCGATCGCCCGCCTCATTGATCGCCGAGTATGTGGATACCGACTCACTGCGGCGGATCGCCGGCGAGCACGCAGTCGGGCGCCGGGACCATAGTGCCATTCTCTGGCGACTCACGGTACTCGATCTATGGCTTCGCCATCTCTCAAGGGGTGTACTCGCCCAGCCGACGATGAACCCATTGCCGATCGTTTCGGAATCCCGCCGCTAGGATGGTTGTTACGCGCCTCGGGCGAAGACGAACTCGTTGCACCCGACACTGCCAGCGACGGACCGCAGTTTGGTCAACTGAAATCCGCGCGCACGATAGAACTCGAAGATCTCCTCTGGCTTTGCCACCTCAAAGGGATATCCCCCCAACCAGTCGATCCAATCGTGGACGACCGACATCCCGCGGCGCTTCCCGTACCCCCGGTAGCGGGAAACAGGGTTGCGAGCCCATATCAGGTCCGCCACCATGTTCCGGGCAACCCAGAAGGGGATAAAGGTTCCGGTCACCAACCAACGGCCAAGCCGGCCTGAGCAATAAAACTTCTTGATCCGGGCCCATCGGCGCGACCAGTTGCCCTGATCGTTGTAGATGGCGATGAAAAGATGACCTCCAGGCCGCACTCGCTGCCCGGCCAGCTCGAGCCCGCGCCACATACTCCCCGTATGGTGGAGGACCCCCCAGGAGTAAACGATGTCGAACGTTCCCAGCCCGCCGAGATAGGCCTCGTCCAATGCGGACCCCGGCTCGGCGTGCCATGCGGCATCGTCCGGGAAGTAGCGCCGACGGAGTTCTCGCGTGCAGGCCAACGAAGCGGGGTCATAGTCGAAAGACACGACCGTGGCGCCGAGCCGCCGCGCGGCTAGGCTCGAGAGACCACTTCCCGAGCCAATATCCAGAAAGCGCAATCCGACGAGAGTCTTGCGCTCCAACATCTGCGCCAACGCAGTCTCGGCATGCCCGATTCGCTCCTCATCGAGCACCCGAAGGAACCCGGCCCAATTCTTTCCGAACTCGAACCGCGCCCCAGCGCTCACTTCGTCGCGATGGGCCTCCGCCCCGGCCGACAAGACCCGGGCAGCCTCAGTGGAAGCCGTCGTCTCTGGATTCAGCATTGACCTCTCAGCTCTCGGATCAAGTTCCGACCTTCAGCAATCTGCAGCGCACCACCGCGGTGGTGAACTCACGAGTGAAGCGGCTGTGGAATCGTCGTAGCGGTCGGATCGGGACACACTCGAGCTGATCCACTTGGAACTGGCTCTTCCCAATCAAAGCCTCGAATCGACGAATGGTCATCTGGTTTAAGCCACCTTCGACTTCGCCAAAGGAGCGAGCCCCATCGGTCTTAAAGTCTGATCTCCACCGGATGAGCGCTTCCTCCGAAAAGAGCAAATGGGCCCACGGAAAAATCGAGAAAAGGTGCCCTCCGTAGGGGTGAAACCAGGTCGGCCCGAAACTGGCCACCACGAAACCTCCCGGCACGAGCAAACGGTACATCACGTCGAGAACTTCGGACGGATCCGCGAAGTGCTCGAAAGCATCGATCGAGACGATCGCATCCGCGTCGGAGAGGCTCGGCGTGGTCGTGAACTCGCAACGATGCGTGATCAGCGCATCCGAAGCGTGCTGCCGGGCTTGGGCCAAAATGGTTTCCCGAATGTCGACCCCGATCACGCCGACGGCGCCGTGGGCGACCATGTCGATGGCTTCCAACCCTTCCCCGCACCCAAAGTCGACGATGACTTTGCCCTTGAGATTGCGGCAGAACTCGTCGCCGAGCAACACTCGCAACTTGCTCTTGTTGGCAAACGCAGCGCCGGAGAGATGGCTCCTGTGGCTCGATCCAAGCCATCTGAGAATGCGATACTGGAGTGTAGTCAGCATGAGCATGAGACGTTTGCGAGGCAAAGGATTCACCAACAAAGGCCGCTATAGGCGTCGTTCCCAGAGGGCACCGGCCCGAACGCACGAACGAGGTCCACGAGCCGCTGACCCGCTCGCAAGCGTTCTCGCACCGTCCGGAATTCTCCGGAAGCATTGCCGACAACGACGGTATCCGAGGCGGCCAGCACCTCATCCACGCTCCCGCGCATCAGGGTCCAGATGTGCGGGATTTCGCGTTCGATGTACTCCCGATTCGATCCGATCAGGCGGGCGCGCGAGACGTCACGATCGTAGACCGTGAGTTCCATCCCCTTCCCAAGGAGCAGCTCGATGAGGGTTACCATCGGCGACTCCCGGAGATCGTCGGTGCCGGCCTTGAACGCCATACCCAAAATGCCGATGCGACGATGCCCATTCGCCATGATGAGATGGTAGGCGCGCTCGATTTGCTTGCGATTGCTCTCCAGCGTGGCCGAGAGAATCGGTGTGTCGATGTCCAGCTCCTTTGCCCGGTACGTGACCGCACGCAGGTCTTTGGGAAGACAGGAGCCTCCAAAGGCAAAACCCGGCTTGAGATACGCCGGCGAAATGTTCAGCTTCCGATCTTCCGCAAAGATCCGCATCACTTCGTGGCTATCGACGCCCAAAGCCTTGCAGATATTTCCGATCTCGTTCGCGAAACCCACCTTGAGACCGTGGAAGCAATTGCACGCATACTTGACCATCTCAGACACCCGTACGGCTGTCACCTGCACCGGAGCATCAATCCCGGAATAGAGCCCCCTGACCGTGTCGGAGGTGATCTCATCGTCGGCCCCGATCAAGGTGAATGGCGGGTCGTAAAAATCCTTGATCGAAGTTCCTTCCCGCAGAAATTCGGGATTGGAGCACACCCCGAAATCGAGGCCGGCCCGACGGCCCGACGCCCGCTCAATCGCCGGGATGACGACCCCATGGATGGTCCCCGGAAGGACGGTGCTGCGAATGACGATGGTGTGGCGGCTCGCCTTGGACCTCATGGCGGCGCCAATCTCGGAGCACACTCGCTCGATATAGGACAGATCCAGGCTTCCGTTTGGCCGGCTCGGGGTCCCGACACAAATCAGCGAAATCTCTGTGGCGGTCACCGCCTCAGCGACACTAGTGGTTGCACGGAGTCGACCGGCGGCGACATTGGCGGCGACCAGTTCGCCGATGCCCTCCTCGACGATGGTGGATTGTCCGGCATTCACGAGGTCGACCTTGGTCGTAGCCACGTCAACGCCCAGGACCATATGGCCCTCTTTTGCGAAGCATGCCGCCGACACACACCCGACGTAGCCCAATCCGAAAACGCTGACCGTGGTCATGCCGTGTCCTGGTTCCTGAATGAGGGAGGTGATGCCGCCGCGGGCCGGGGCGAGTTTCCGGCCGGCACCCGGGTCGGTTGGCGAACCCGAGAAATCGTTGCTTCACATATGGCCGCGAACGTCGCCGCGACGCGGTCCCATCCAAACTGTTGACGTACGAGGATTGCCGCGCGCCCCGCCATGGCCCCCGATCCCTCGTGATCCCGCAGGATATCCACGCAAGCATCCACCAGGCCGGATGGGGTGTCCGCAATGCGAAGATGCTCACCCGGCGTCAGCGGAAGGCCTTCAGCGCCAATCGTGGTGGAGACAACCGGGCACCCCATTGCCATCGCCTCATAGATCTTGAGGCGGGTGCCGCCCCCTATACGGAGCGGAACCACGAAGCCGGAAGCCCGTGACAAATACGGCCGCACATCAGGAACGGTTCCGGTCACCTCAATCCCCGATTCGTCCGTGGCGAGCGACCGAATCCGAAGCGGTGGGTTCCTGCCGACCACGGTGAGGGTCGCCTGCGGCAGTATCCGACGCACCGCGGGAAAGACCTGTTCCGCAAACAGAAGGATACCGTCTTCATTCGGCATCCAATCCATCGATCCGGTAAACACCAAGTTATAGGGCCGCCGAGCGACATTCGGGATCGGGCGGAAGTACTCGGTGTCGACGCCGGTCGGCACGTCGGACACGCTCGGCAGACTGTAGGCGGCCCCCAAATGAGTGCGATCTGCTTCCGATACCGTCACCACCTCGTCGAATCGGCGACAGGCTTCTCCCTCGAACGCCATCATTCGTCGCCACTGCATGCTGAAATACGCCCGGCTCACTGGGTTCCCCGCCGCCGCCGCGTGTCGACGCCAAATCTCGGCTTCCACGTTGTGCTGAAAGAGCACGGACGGTCGGGCGAGCCGGCGCGGGAGGTTCACCGCGGGCGTGAGAAAGTCACAGACCACCACGTCGACGTCCGCGCGTGTGGCGAGACGCTCGACTTCCTGCCCGAATCCAGGCACTCGGTAACGCCAGAGTGAATAGGGCAAGGTCGAGAACACGTTGCGGAACAGCTCTCCGTAAAACGGGAGAGACCCCTTCGGAGCAATGTGAAACGGCACCCGGATTACCTCAT
>JANYKV010000094.1 GCA_025358055.1 Gemmatimonadota bacterium | reverse complement strand
CATGTGGGCGGGCCCATCATTTCCCCGGGCCACCCACAGACCCTGATCGCCGGCCTTCCGGCCGCCCGGGTCAGCGACATGGCCATCTGCGTCGGCCCTCCGGATGTGATTGTAGTCGGTGCCTTCACGGTTCTCATTGGCGGCCTACCAGCCGCCCGGATGGGGGATTCCTGCGCCCACGGCGGAACGATCGTCGGCGGATGTCCCACCGTACTGATCGGAGACTCGGGAGGTGGCGCCGCGAGCCCCCAGGGCGCGGTGATGTCCGCGGCCCGGGCGCTGGGAAAACCCTTTACCCGGACCAACTGCGCCGCCAAGGCAGCGCTGGAGGCCCACAAGGGCTCTCCCCTGTTCGCGGCGGGAGATCCAACGAAGAAGTCGTGGATCGAAGTGGCGCTCGTCGACGAGGAGGGACACCCAGTGCCCTACGAGCAGTACCGGGTCGTACCGCCTGACGGCACCGTCCGGGAGGGTTTCTTGGATTCCAAGGGCGTCGCCCGGGTCGACGGAATCGATCCGGGCACCTGCCAAATCAGTTTTCCCAATCTCGATGCGGAGGCCTGGAAGCCGGCACAATAGAAGAAAGCCGGTGACCGACCGCCGGTCGACACATCTCACATTGACCACGCCCTACCCAGCCTGTAAACTCTCTCTCGCTATCTTACGGCGCACGCCGTTCCGGACCCCTTCCGGGTCCCTCAACCAACACCATAGCCGTCTGCAGCTGGCGGTAGGCTAGAGACCCGAGGTTCATGCCCGCGTATCACGTCGACCTCACCACCGATCGCGGACTCCAGCGGGTCCCCTTTACGCTGGACGACGAACGCCCCCTGGGTGGACAGGTCCGGAACGTCTTGGAGGAGCTCCGTCAGCGAGGCCTGGTGCTGCGCGGCGGGCCCGAGGACGAGCTGACCGTCGTCTGGAGCGGGAGGGAACTCGATCTCGCCCGCTCGCCCCAATCCCAAGGCATCACCCCGATGTACCCGCTCGAGCTTCGGATGCGGAATCGGGCGGTGGCGCGCGCGCGGAAGGAACCGCCCCCTCAACCGTTCCTCGCCAAAGCCGCTTACCTCGGCCCGGTGGCCGGGTTCACCGGCGCCGCAATCGGGTGGGCCTTGAGTTCTCTCCTCACCGATTTGGGTGACGTGATCAACTCGTACGGTGCGCTCGATCTGACCGTCGCGACCCTCCTCGGCGGATCGATCGGAGCATTCGTACTAGGATTCGACTCCAATCGTCGCGGACAACCGTTCGCTCTGGGCTTGGGACTAGGCCTAATCCTCGGCGCGCTTGGCGCCGGGCTGGGTGCCTTCTTCGGCCTCGCTCTCTCCGGATTCATGCACTTGGGCGGTTCGCGTCAGAGTTTCGCCCTCGCTCGCCTTCTGACCTGGTCCGTGACCGGAGCCTTTACGGGGCTATTGCTCGGCTTGGCCTGGATCCGCACCGAGCGCCGGAGGCTGCTCGACGGCAGCCTTTATGGATTGGTCGCGGGAATCCTGGGAGGTCTTCTCGGTTCCCTCCCGGGGCCGACCGACTTCTGGCAATCATTGGGGTTCGCCGCCCTCGGAGCCAGTATCGGCGCCGGCCTCGTCCTCCCCGGAATCCGCCGCTCCCTCGGTGTCATTGGCCTCGAAACATCGGCCGGCCGATCCGTCGGGTTTCTTCGGCACCGGGAGTGGGAAATTGCGGAGCACGGGGCTACCCGATTCGGGCGCCGCTTCACGATCGAAGCCAACCAGGGACGCCTGAAGCTGGTACCCAGCGGCCCGGACGGCGGAGGAGAGCGCGCCACCGTCGGCGACCGCGCCGTTTCGGGTCCGGCTGACCTCCTGAACGAAGACGTCCTGACGCTGGGCGATAGGAAGTACCGCTTTCGGCGCTTTCCGGACCGAACCGTATGAAGCGAATGCTCTCCGTATGGATCAGCGCAGTCGTCAGCGTGAGCGCGCCCGCAATCGGAAATGCGCAGACACCGGAACCGGCCTCGGTTCGCACAGAAGCATTGCTGTACCGATGCGGCGCGAAGTCGCATCGGGCCTGTTATTCCACGACATTGTCGGTCCGAAGCCCCGATGCTCAGGCTGTGCTGAGGAGCGATTCCCCCACCGTGGCCCGAAGCTGGCGGGCTCGGTTCCTCGGCGATACGGCGTTGGTCGGCTACGCCCGACGCGCCCGCCGTGGCCTGGTAGATTCCGTACGGCTCCTCGTGCTGGTGGACGTGAGCGGAAGCATGAAAGGGCCCCGGTTCACCACCACCAAGCTCATTCTCCGAGAGTTCTTGGACTCGCTCGCGTTGCTCCCCAAGGGAATGATCCGGGTGGGCGTGGCGGCGTTCGCGAGTCAGGGCGTTCGGGAGGGCATCCGGGCAACCCGATTCACGACACCCGATTCCGCGCTCTCGGAGTTGACGAATCTCCCGACGCCGAACCGCGGGAACACTGGTCTCTATAGCGCCGTAGCCACCGGCGTGGAGGTTGTAGCCGGGCAACTCCGCGGCCTCCCGCAAGGAACGCTCGGCGGCTTGATCGTAGTCACCGACGGCGACAACGACGTTCGGCCGTCGGAAGGGGATGATCGTGACCTGTTGAGCGGACCGAATGGTCTGGCCGAGGCGGTGAACCGGGTGAGCAAAAGCGGGCTCAACCTTTGGCTCGTGGGCATCGGCAAGCTCGATCGCCCCAAGCTGATCGACCTTGCGGGCCCCCGAGGGCGACTGTATCTAGTAGGGGAGGATGCGGACTCCTACAAGTTTTCGCAGCACTTTGCCGACATCAGGAATGCGCTGTGGAATGTGTGGGAGGTGACCTTTCCATTTACCACGGTCACTCGAGAGGAGTCCGGACAGGGTTGGGACGCACTGGACCTCCAGCTGGCACGCCCCGGCGGCCAAGCAGTAGAGATTGGAAGCGCGGATTGGCAACCGCCGTTCATCGCCCTGCCCGCCTTTGCGGGGGTGATCGATCCAGGCCAGGTGCCCCGGGTGGTCCTGAGCGATACCGGTGGCACGGATCGCCGAATTCCAATCGGCCTCTTCGCGACGGTACTTGGTCTGTTGTTGTGGTTTGTCGTTCCCCGGCTAGTCTGGCCGCCCATCTCAGCAGTGGAGGCCGTGGACCCGGCCGAGGGGCCGGCCAAACCAGCCAAGCCGAAGCCCGTTGCGGTGGCCGGCGGCATTAGAACTGATGTCAAAGAGGTTGGACCACGGCGGCCGACTGATACGACCGCCGCGAAGGCACGGAGGGTGTAGGGTGCCATTGTTTTGGATGATCGCTTGCTCGCCGATCGGCGGCCGACCCGAATGAGGAGAGTCCTGCTATGCCAGTAGTAAAGGTCACGCGAGCCGGTGTTAGGGCTGCGCCGCGTCAAGTGCCCACGGAAACGACCGCGACGATTTTGCCCATGACCGTGGACCGAGTTGGTCAGGAAGCACCGGAGGACGAAGGACCAACGAAAGTGAGTTCGCTCGCCGAGGCGTTCGAACAATTCAAACCGTCGCTCAACTTCAAGGCCAACGTCGGGGACGAGGGGACCGAATTCGTCGCCGATCTCGACTTCAAGGGCCTCAAGGATTTCGATCCCAAAAAGATCGGGAGCCGAGAGCCCGGCAAGCGCAATGACGTGGCCGATCTGCAGAGTCAGATCGACTTGCTGCACCGCATGCGGGAGCGCTTCACCGTCCTCGCCGTGAAGCGGGCCTGGGAGAACGCCGACCAGCGCAAAGAAATCATCGACGCCCTCGGTGAGTTCCAGGATGCACTCCGCCGGTTGTCCGGAGGTGCCGCATGAGCGACGAAAAGGTATTGGTGCAGACGCCGCAAGACATCAGCAGCAAGCGGACGGCGTCGAAGGCGATCGATGAAATCTTCAACGCGATTCACCCCGCCCCGGCCAAGACCGCGCTCAAGGATATGTTTACCGCCGAGTCGGCCGGGCAATTCCTCAAGCGGGTGACCGATTTTTCCTCGCTCCTCGCGACAGTCGACAACTACGACCAGGCCCTCAAGAAACTCGACGGGCACATCAAGAAGCTCGAGGGCATGCGTGACGAGGTCCTGGCCCAGATTTACGAGAAGATCCGGCCGATCGAACGGAGCTATCGCCAGCTGCAGCTGTTCTTTGAGAACGCCGAGGTGCGCGACAATCAACAGCGCCCGCCGGTGGAATTTTATATCTTCAACGCGGATACCAAGACGATCACGAGTGACGTCAACAGCTCGACCATTCAGGCCGTGGACGACTTCGTGCAGCAGCGGAACGACAGCTTCAACTTTCGTCAGTTCATCTGCAACATGGTCCTGCCCGGGTACGTGCCGGACAATGTACGGAAGCGGTTCGAGGACATGGCCAACAAGTGGGGCATGCTCCTCATCGGAGACCTCCGCGACGAACAGAGTTTTCGCCAACTCTCGGATCAGTTCCGAACCGATGGTGGCGCCTACGAGTTCCTGAAGCGGCCGGAAGATCGCGCGGCGGCGGATGTAGTCGTGTCCAGCTTCGTCAAGCTCCGGGACAAGCACTGGTTCGAGAAGCCCGACGACGCGAGCGACAACGCCGATCTCTTCGGACCCGGGTCGCTGCTGTTCGCCGGGGCGTTGGCCCGAACCGACCGGACCACCGGAGGCGGGATCGCGCAGGGTCCGGTGGGGATGATCTTCGGTCAGATTCGCGGCACGGAGAAGGCGCGGGTCGAGCCCCGCATCTCGCAGATGGAGCACCTGTCGATGGAACGCCAGGTGGTGAGCATCATCCGAAACGAGGACAACCAGCTCTGTTTCGCCGGCAGCCGTACCCAGGCCGAAGATCCCAAGGGCGTGCTGAAATTCTTCACGTCCTATCGGGTGCTTCGGTACCTGGAACGCCGCATCGCGGTGTATCTGCGCCGGGTCGCCGAACAGCGATTGACCCGCGACCTCGTAAAGGAGCAGGTCCGTAACCCGATCGAGGAGTTCCTCGAAGACGAAATGAAGAAGGGCACGATTTATAAGTACGATATGGACATCGATATGGACGAAGACAAATTCGCCCAGGGCGTCCTGGACATCAAACTTCAGGTCCTCCCGGTCGGCCCCGCCGAGACGTTCGAACTCAAGATCGATACTCCGGACTTCAAGAAACCGGCCGCGGGCTGAGCGGTATATGGCCGACGAAGAGCCCCAGAAGAAGGACCTCAGGTTCACGGAGCACGAGGAAAAGAGTGTGAACGTCGACCGTGACCTGAGTGGATCGGGACGGCTGGCACGAGGCGACAAGACCAATATGTCGATCCTCAACTTTTCGTCACGCCATCAGGCCCGGACGGAGCGCGATCCGGATTTTGAATTCCGTCCCGCGCCGGAGCCGAGGCCAAGCCCCGGCGCACCGGAAGCACCGCCTGCGCCGGTCGTCGCGCAGGCCGGGAAGCCGGATTCGCCCAGCGATCCGTCCGTCCTCGACCGAATCAAGAAGCTGCTCGGCATGTAGTCCGTTCCGCTGATCGTCCCTCGGACGTGCACCCGAGGACATAGGCGCTCACCCTTTGGGAGGCTCGCATGGCCACGTACAATCGCGTCAAAGTGAAGGTCGATTCCGTCGAGTTCCGCCCGGTCGAGGCTCGGTACACTCTCACCCGGAATGCCAACCAGGTCGGGCGCCGGGTCGGCGATTCGCTCGTCGGGCGCCTCGAGGTCTGGATGGACGCCAGCGTGATCGACAACCTTTCCCAAGCCCATCAAATTGAGCTCTGGAAGATCGCAACCGAGTCCAAGGACCCGCTCCACAAGGTGGAAGTCACCTGGTACCTCGATGAGGCCGACAAGGTCTTGCATGCCGTCGAGTTCATGGGCTGGATCACGGCTCTCGAGGTGGCGAACCCACAGGCCAACGTCCAAGGGGGTGGGGTGAGCAACGTGCAGTTCAAGAACCTGTTCCGCATGGAAATCGCGGTCGCGGTCGATGAATCGAACGTCGGCAAACACAAGTTCACCAAGTAGGGACAGAGCGCGGGAAATGGGAAAGGGGAAGGGATAGGAGGACCACCGGAGCCTGGCGGTTTCGCCCTTCCTTTTCCCTCTTCCCGTTTCCCCTTTCCCAATCACCCCGACAACCAAGCTGATTCGCCATGCGCTGCACCGCCCTCCCCCTTCGCGTCACTGCTGACGGACGCCTGGAACAACAGGAGGGGCTCGATGCCGTCCTCGAGCTGGTGAAAATCATGGCGGGTACCACCTCCACCACGTGGCCCCACGCTCCGTGGTTCGGCTTACTGGAGGCGTTTCAGGAGGCGGCGCATCGGGAGCGGCAGGATCAGGAGAGCCTCAAGGACGCGATTAACACCGCCCTCAAGGAGCTTGGCGTCAGTTGGCTCTCCGCCTACGCCGTGACGACAGGAGGGTTCGACCCGCAGGGTCGGCGCACCTTTCAAATGACGTTTCACGACCGCAGCGGCCAGGTCCTCTTCGGTGCCCTGGCCGCTCAATGATCCCAGGGCGTGAAGCGGGAGGTCGCGCGTGCAGGTCTTCGTTCGTGTAGCCCTGGGGAGCCTGACGCTCCGCAACAGCGAAGTCGAATCGCTGGAGGTGGACCAGTGCCTGGGGGAGCACACCACCTGCCATCTGGAATTCATTCGCGACTCCACGGTGCTTGATGATCTCCCGCTCCACGATCTCCTCAAGGAACCGGTCACCGTCACCGTCCAAGAGGCGGATCAGTCTCCCGTGGAGATTTTTCAAGGCGTGATTGTTGACGGCCGGCTTTGCTTTCAACCCGGGCATGGCGCCCGGTTCCTCCTCGACGCGATGTCCCCGTCGGTGCGGCACCAGCTCCGCACCACCGCCTACTTCCCCCAATCCAAATTGGGGGATGTGGCCGCCAAACTCGGCGCCAAGC
>JANYKV010000081.1 GCA_025358055.1 Gemmatimonadota bacterium | reverse complement strand
TTGGGTGGGCTGACCCAGTGAATGTGGCGGCTCCTTCCCCCGAAGAGGGGCCGCACTTCCAGTTCTTCCGCCACGAAATATGCGACGGAATCTGAGCCCCATCGAATCCCGTCGCGCCCATCCTTGGTAAGCGGGCTATTGCTTCCGTCAGCCGCTTGGACGCAAAGGCCGCCGTCGATGCATTCCACCAGCGCCGCCCGAACCGGATTGCCTAACCCGACGACCAGACTCGAATCCACCGAGGCAGCCTCCCCACCGGTCGGCCGGTGAATCATTTTCTCCCCGGATTCCACTGCCCAACTGAGGGCGCCACTGGTGGTGCCGATTGCCAACCCATGTTCATCCTTCCGCCAGGCGATTCGATCGACCCGACCAACATTGGGTGGTAACGGTGCCCTTCTCTCTCGGTTATCCAGCAGATTCAGAACCACCACCTCGGCGGCGGCCGCACTGCCGGGCGCTTGCCGCACAAACGCTACTCGCTTCCCATCGGGCGCGAGCGCTGGTAGCGATTCGGCCGCGCGAGTGAATGTGACCTGGGTGACCGCTCCTCCGACGGAGGGGCTTGCGAATAGATCGGCCGCTCCATCGGCACCCTCTCCGACGAAGACCACGTAGGCCTCCGACCCCACGAGGATACGATGAGTGAGGGGGGCTACCTCGCACCCGGCGAGAAGGCCGTTGACCACAAGGATGAAAGCCGTACCTGAGCGCGGTACCATGCCTACCGACCCGTCACGTCGACCAACCACCATCCGTTCGGGTCCACTTTGACGTCGGCCGGGTTGTCGATACTTCGTTTCATACGGACCGTGGTCGACGCCCCCTCGATCCGGACCCTGATCGTTTCATTGCCGACTCGCAGTTCGAGATTCGGAATGCGAAAGAAACCCCAGGTGGAAGATTGCACTTGATCGATCACGATCTTCTGGTGGTCGTCCGACGCCTTCGAAACTCGGAGAACCGGGTAGCCCGGTTGCGTCAATGCCTGGCGGAAGTACCACGTGAGATCCTCGCCGGCCGACTCCGACATGATCGCCGCGAAGTCGCTCGAGAGAGCGTTCCGGTGTTCGTACCGATGGTAGTATTCTCTCAAGCCGCGGAAAAATGCTGAGTCTCCCATGATGCCGCGAAGCGAATGGAGGACCCAGGAGCCCTTCTCGTAATTGTTCCGATTGAGCAGTCGCATCAGGTTTTGTGCCGAGGGATCAATGATCGGTCGGTTCCGAACCTCATCATGGAAAATCGCGTTCTTTGCTTCTTCCATTCTGGCCCGGAGGGCCTGGGTCCCTCCCACGTCCTCTTCCCACAGGGCCGCTCCGTAGGTCGCGAACCCCTCTGAGAGCCAGAGGTGGTGCCAATCCCCTTCCGTGACCGCGTCACCGAACCATTGGTGTGCGGTCTCGTGTGCGACCACCCCTTCCGTCATCTGATGGGTCCGATAGCCCCGCTCGTCATAGAAGATGACGGTGGAGTTTTCCATTCCGCCAAAAATGGTGCTGGTTTGCACGTGTCGGAGTAGCGGATAGGGAAACGGCGCGAAGATGCGACTGAAGAAATCGACGATCTCACCGGCCCGCCGAAATGGGCCATTCACCGCGAAAGCGGAATCCTCCGGGTAGGTCAGCACCGAGAGAGCGACGCACCGTACGGCGCATGCGCTGGCGAGTGGTGTGATCGCCATTCGTGCCGCGCCCAAGACCATCGTGTAGACCGGTATGGGAATGTCCAGTGCGAAATGCCAACGGCGGTGGCCATTGGGTAGGGTGTCGATCCGCTTGCGCTCGCCATTGGCGACCACTTCCAAACCACCAGGTGCTTCGATGTGCCAGGTGACCGTCGCTTTGTCCGATGGGTGATCCTGGGATGCTAGCCAATGCTGGGCTCGGTCCGGCCAATTGTCCCCAAAAATCGTGCGGGAAGCTCCGCTACCGCGCATGACCAAACCGTCGCCCACAAGACCCTGGTATTGCAAACGGGTTGTCACCTCCTGATCCGGCTGCTTTTGGTGTTCGATGACGACGCGCCCTCCAGCTCGACGCCATGCGGTGCTAATGCCATCAACCTCGGCCCCCTGCACCGTAAAGGTAGAGTCGAGATCGAGAACGACCGGCTCTCGAGAAGTCACCCGCCATTGGACGGTTACGACCGCATTCAACATTTTCCCGGAATCGGGCAAAACGATGGAGATGTCGTAGTGCAAGGCATCATGATGCAGGCAGAGGGTGTCGGGGTGGACGGAGAGCGGGCTCTGCGCGGTGAGTCTACCCATCGCCGCAAGTCCGGCGACCAAAACAACAATGGCCCGCCGGCTCGAGATGCCTCTCGGCCCGGTCCCGCCCTGAGGGAGTCCGTGAATCATATGTCCTCGTTGTTCAGTGGAGCCGGTCCGGCCTATTTCAACTTTTCGTGGAAGAATCCAAGAATCCGGGTCCACGCGCGATCGACTTCCGGTCCCTCGCTGCCCTGCCGCCCCGGCTTCAGGAACCCGTGCCCGGTGCCGGGATAACTATCCGCCACGAAACTCCGGCCCAGCCGCTTCATCGTCTCGGAGATGCCGGCAAGTTGGCCGTTCACTCGGGCGTCATTTTCACCATACACGCCAAGGACCGGGGCGTTGATCTTGGTGAGACTCGAGCTGTCTGGTGCCACCCCATAGCACACCACTGCGGCGCGCAGTTTTGGATTATTGGTCGCATACCGGAAGGACTGACCGCCACCCCAGCAAAAGCCCATCACGCCGATATGATCTTTGTCGACCGCCGACAGCGAGTTGAGATATCCGTAGGCTGCATCGAGGTCACTGGTGATCGCGTCGGGCGCGAGTTGGGCCACGAGCTTGCGCCCCGAATCTGGAGTCGCCGGGGACGTATGCCAGCGCGAGGACAGAAGATCGGGCACTATGGCGACGAATCCGTTCATGGCGAGCTTGTCGCCCACCGTCGGCTCCCAGTTGGTGAGGCCGAACACCTCGTGGATCACGATGACCGCCGGGGCGCGATCCTTTCGTTCCGGGTACGCGACATAGGCCCGCAGCGAGTCGGTGCCGCGCGGAAGGTAGACCCATTCTCCATGGGTGGTGACGCGGTCGAGGTGAGGACGGGAACGGACAGCCCACATGCCGAGGGCGCCTGCGACCATCGCGAGCAACCCGACGACGGCATGAGTGGCGATACCGGAGCGCTGGGACATGGAGACTCCAGGATGAAGGCTAACGGGCGGCGGCCTGAAGGGCTCCGCCAAATGCGGACATCGAGGCATAGCGATCGTCGGGGCGATTGGCGACGGCGCGCGCCACCGCAGCGTCCACGGCCGGAGGAATATCCGCCCGTACACTGCCAAGCGAAAGGGGACGAGACGTGAGGTGGTTGATCATCATCTCCTGCGCTGTTGTTCCCGCGAAAGGAAGCTGGCCCGAGAGGAGCTCGAAGAGGAGCACGCCTAGGGAGTAGATATCGCTCCGGTGGTCGACCGCTCTTCCGCGGATCTGTTCCGGGCTCATGAACTCCGGGGTGCCCACCACGATCCCGGTCGCAGTGAGCTTCATCACCGCCGGCCCCGCGATATGCTGTTTCGCGAGTCCGAAATCGGTGAGGACCGCTCGCTCTTGTCCCCCCGGACCCTTTACGAGCATCACATTTTCAGGCTTGAGGTCCCGGTGCAGAATGCCCGCGTCGTGTGCATGCTGCAGGCCCGCGCAAAGGTCAAGCATGATGGGCATGGCGGATTGCAGCGATAGAGGGCCCTGCTGGGATTCTCGGTTCGTCAGTGTCTCGCCATCGAGAAAAGCCATCACGAGATAGGCGAGCCCAAAATCCTGCCCGAACCCGAGGATGGGACAGATGCTTGGGTGATGCAACCTCATGACATACTCAGCTTCGCGTCGAAGGCGGAGAGCGGATTCCCCGTCGCCGGTCAGATGGGACATCAAGACTTTGACTGCCACGAGACCGCCGGTCGTCTCATCCCGGGCGCGATACACGTGCGCCATGCCACCTTGTCCAACTCGGGTTTCGATCCGATAGCGCCGCTCGAGAACCTTCCCGGCGAGCTCCGCCGCAGGATCGGTCAGAATGCCCCGTGGCGACGGTACCTGGATGGTTCGGTGGAGCGCCGTGGTGGCCGATTGCGTTTGGAGGACGGATCCGTCGCGGATGCAGTATTTCGCGGTCGCTTCGTACTCCGTTCCACAACTTGGGCAGCGCATCTTCAGTCGCGGTAACGGTTACGCCCGTCGGATTTCGCCTTGAGCAGATTCCCATCGGCCAGACGAAGGAGCGATTCGCCATCCGTGACCCGCTCGTCGGGATACGTGGCGAGACCAGCGCTGACCGTCACCGTAATGGGTCGGCTCGAGTCGCCGAAGACGTGGTCCCCAATCCGGCGGAGGATCCGATCGGCAAAGATGCGGGCACCCGTGTTGCCCGTTTCCGGCAACAACACCACGAACTCCTCACCACCGAAGCGGGCGACTATATCCACGGCCCGCTGCTCCCGACGCAGCAGGGCGCCGAGTTGCGACAAGACCCGATCGCCCATCTGGTGACCAAACGTGTCATTGGTCAGCTTGAAGTGATCGATGTCGAGAATGATACAGGTGACGACGGCCCCATACCGCGCCGCTCGCTCTACCTCCTGCTGTAACTTGTCGGACAGGGCCCGGCGATTGAGCAATCCCGTTAAGGGATCGGTCTCGGCCAGGAGACGCATCTGTTCTTGTCGGACCATGGCGCTTTCGAGATCATACGCTTTCTCGATGGACGCCAAAGCGGATTTGATGACCTGGTCCGCGAACTGCAGGTCCTGTTGATTGAGGGGCGCGTCATCCCCACTGGTTCGAAGGAAGAACACGCCCGATCGGTTGCCGCGCAGACGAAACGGAAGAGCCAGCGCGGACGTGGTGGGAACGAGCTGTCCGTTTGCCTTCCACTCGGCACGAGTGTCCTCCAGAAGCGGGTCGGAACCGATGTTCTGAATCAAAACAGGATCGCCCGAATCGAGCGCTCGCCGAATTTCTGGATAGCGCCGCAGCTCCACGCGCAGGTTCCGGAGCATGGGGTTTTCGAAGGCGGCGACCACTGTGGCGACCGCGGTACCAGCGTCAGCATCCGCGAGTAGGATTGAACAGCGGGAGATTTTGAGGCCCTGCGCCACCCGGCGGACCAGCACCGTGAAAATCTCGTCGGGCTTGAGCGACGTTGTGATCTCGCGGAGAATCGCCACCATCTCCAGGTGTGAGCGGGCCTCGGCTCGGGCCTGGTTGAGCTCCCGGCCCAACCGAAGATGCGCCTTGACTCGCGCCAGGAGTTCCCGCACGCGAAAGGGCTTCGCGATGAAGTCCGCGGCGCCCAACCCCAGGGCGCGAACGGTGGTCTCTTCCGGCGGGCTGGACGAGACCATGAGAATCGGAAGGTCTTTGTGTTTGGGGTCCCGCTTTATCCGTTCGAGCAAATCCATCTCATCGGCCAGCGGCAGTCCCAAATCCAGGAGAAGGAGGTCGTACTGATCAGCTTCGAGATGCTCCAGGAGCTCCGCCTTCGACGGAAGCAGCGTCGCGTGGTATCCGTTTTCGGTCAGCAGCCACATCAAGGTGCGGGCTAACGCCTGATCGTCGTCCGCGATGAGCACCTTCGCCGCGAGACTCATTTCAAGCGGTGAGCCGAGCGAAGAGCTCGGGGTCGACGTTCCCGCCGCTCAACACTCCCACGGTCGTGCCCGTGGGCTTCAAATGCCCGTGAAGCAATGCGGCGACGGTCACCGCTCCCGAGGGTTCCACGCGAAGACCCATTTTCTGAAATAGGAACTTTACGGCGACCGCGATCTCCTCGTCAGTGACCCGGATCGCCTCCTTCACCACGCGGCGGATGTACTCGAAGGTGAGCGACCCGATGGACGGCGGAATCAGGCCATCGGCAATCGTATCGGCGAAGGCGAAGTGTACCGGGTGGCCTTCCGCCAACGCGGCGGTGAGTTTGGCCGAAGCAGCGGGCTCCACGCCGTAGACTTGCACCGAGGGCTTGAGCGCCGCAACCGTTGCCGAGGTTCCGGCCAGGAGCCCCCCGCCCCCAATGGGGGTCATGATGGTGGTCACCTGGGGGAGATCGTCGAGGATCTCGAGGGCGCAGGTGGATTGACCGAGGATCACGTCGGCATGGTCGTACGGCGGAACCGGGACCAGGTTGCGTTCCCGCTCGAGCCGAAGGGCGGTCGACTCCCGGTCCTCGCGCGGAACCTGCACGATCTCACCGCCATGTCGCTTGATTCCCTCGATTTTGACCTGCGGCGCGTTCGTCGGCATCACAATCACCGCATGAGTGCCGAGTAACTTTGCCGCGTACGCTACGGCGTGACCGTGATTGCCGCTCGAATGGGTGACGACACCGCGCGCGCGTTCCGCATCGGACAACCGGGAAATCGCGGTGTAGGCCCCTCGCATCTTGAAGGCGCCAACAGGCTGGAGATGCTCGCACTTGAGCCACACCGGGACTCCGCAATGGCGACTCAAGGCCGCCGCTTCGACCAAGGGCGTTCGAACCGCCACCCCTGCTAGGGCCCGAGCTGCCGCGCGAATGGCGTCAGGTGTCAAAGCCGGTGCTGGTTGGACGGTGATTGAAATGGAGCGCCCCCTTTTGCGCGGGAGAGTGCTGTCGTTGGGCTGAAGGTAGAGCGGAGCCCTATCGCCTGACAAGCAGACCGGCGTGAGCAAGTTCGCACCGGTCTCAATTCACCCTGGATTGGATCAAAACCCTACTCGGCGAGATCAGCTGGCGCGATGGTCTCGTCGCCGGTCGGATCCTCCTGTCCCCCCTCGTCTTCATTCACCACGCGAGCCACATCCACCAGGAAATCCCCCTCGTCGAGGTTCATGACCCGAACGCCTTGCGTGTTACGGCCAATGACCCGGATTCCATCCACTGGGACGCGAATGATGACGCCGTGCCGAGTGATCATCATCAGCTCGTCTTCGGGGATTACCTCCTTCAGGGCTACGATGCTCCCGGTCTTCTCGGTACGGTGGAACGTGATGATTCCCTTTCCACCGCGGCGCTGTACTCGGTAGTCGGCCAGTTCGGATCGCTTGCCGTAGCCTCGCTCGCTCACCACCAGCAGGGTGGAGTCGCGGCGGATAACCACCATGCCGATGACTGCGTCCTTGGCGTCCAGCTCGATTCCCTTGACGCCGGTGACGTCGCGGCCCATTTCGCGCACGTCGCCTTCCTGGAACCGAATGCTCATTCCCGCGCTGGTCGCGAGGACGATGTCGTTGTTTCCATCCGTGATCTGCACATCGATGAGTTCGTCGCCCTCGAGGATGTTGATCGCCTTGATGCCCGTAGATCGGGGGTTACTGAAGGCGGAAAGGACGGTCTTTTTCACCGTGCCAAGGCGGGTGGCGAAAAGCAATCCTCGCTGGTCTGAGAATTCGCGAACCGGGACCAGCGCCGCGATGCGCTCGTCCGGACGGATCGCGATGCAGTTGATGATGGGTTTCCCGCGCGCCGCCCGCCCGCCCTGCGGAATCTCATGGACCTTGAGCCAATAGACTTGTCCCTTTTCGCTGAAAAACATCAGGTAGTCGTGGGTGCTCGCGATAAATAGGTGCTCCACCCAGTCGTCTTCCTTGGTCCCCATTCCGTTGAGACCTCGACCCCCTCGGCGTTGGCGGCGATACGTGGAGACTGGAATACGCTTGATGTATCCGCTGTGGGAGATCGTAATCACCATGTCTTCTTCGGCGATCAGGTCCTCCACCGAAAACTCGCTTTGGTCGGCCAGTATCTCGGTCCGGCGCTCGTCGCCGAACTGCTTGACGATCTCGTCCATTTCATCTTTGAGGATGGTCATCCGGCGTGGCTTGGACGCCAAAATAGTATTGAGCTCCTTGATCGCCGCCCGAACCTCCAAGAGTTCGGCATCCAGCTTGTCGATTTCCAGGCCCGTGAGCCGCGCTAACCGCATATTGAGGATCGCGTCGCTCTGCTTCTCGCTCAGCTTGAAGCGCTTGCGGAGCCGAGCGTCGGCATCTGGGACATCCTTGGATTTCTTGATGATCTCGACCACTTCGTCGATGTTGTCGACGGCGATCTTCAGCCCGTCGAGAATGTGCTCCCGCGCTTGGGCGGCGTCGAGGTCGAATTGGGTGCGCCGGACGATGATGTTATGGCGGTGCTCGATAAAATGATGGAGCAGCTCCTTCAGATTCATCACCTTCGGAGCCCCGTTCACCAACGCGAGGTTGATGACCCCGAACGTGGCCTGCATCGCCGTATGCTTGTAGAGCTGGTTGAGGACGACGTTGGGAATGCAGTCACGCTTCAGTTCGATGACGACGCGCATCCCATCCTTGTCGGATTCGTCGCGGACCCCGGAAATCCCCTCGATTTTTCGTGCGATCGCCAGCTCCGCGATGGCCCGGACCAAATTCTCCTTGTTGACCTGGTAGGGGATTTCGGTCACGACGATCTGGGATCTCCCGCTCGACTCCCGCTCCTCGATCTGCGCCCGCGCACGCATGATGATCCGTCCCCGGCCATTCTCGTACGCCTCCTTGATTCCCTCCCGGCCGTAGATGAACCCGCCGGTCGGAAAGTCCGGTCCTTTGATGTATTTCCGAAGGTCCGTGACCGTAGTCTCCGGTGCGTCGATCAGTACTTGAACCGCTTTGCAAACCTCCCGGAGGTTGTGCGGGGGGATGTTGGTCGCCATGCCGACCGCGATGCCGCTCGATCCATTAACCAGGAGATTGGGAATCTTGGACGGGAGGACCGTCGGCTCCGTACGCTGATCGTCGAAGTTGGGCTGATAGTCGACTGTGTTCTTGTCAATGTCCTCGAGCATCGCGACGGCAATGCGGGTGAGCCGGGCTTCAGTATACCGATAGGCCGCGGCGGGGTCTCCATCCACCGAGCCGAAGTTTCCCTGGCCGTCTACTAGCGGATAGCGGAGGGAAAAATCCTGGACCATGCGAACCAGAGCGTCGTACACCGAGCTATCGCCGTGCGGATGATATTTGCCGAGCACGTCTCCCACGACCGTCGCGGCCTTCTTGTAGGGCCGACCGGGAACCAAGCCCAATTCGTTCATGGCGTACAGGATCCGCCGGTGGACGGGCTTCAATCCATCACGAACGTCGGGCAGCGCGCGAGAGACGATGACGCTCATCGAGTAGTTGATGAACGACTGCTTCATCTCCTCCTCGATCGGACGCGGGAGAATCCGTTCGCGCGAGTTCGGTGCGGTCATGAGCAATCCAACTTGAAGGCAAAGTGGGTGCAAAACCGGTGGGAAGAACCGGTCGGGAAATATACCTGGTTCCCGGGCCGGTAAGCAAGCGATCAGCGAACTCTTAAGCTATTATTTTACAGTAAGTTAGAGCATGGGTTGACGCGAAGTATGAGGTCGGGCCGGTTGTCGGCTTTTCTCACCCGTCCTAGGGGGTGACCCTAGCGGCCGCGAGGGCGACTGGGTAGTCTGGAAGGCTGCGCAGGCGGCTAAAATATCGGAGGCAGAGTGAACCTGAGACTCCTGGGTGGCGTTCTGGTCGCGCTGGTACCAGCGGGCGTGACCGCCCAACGCGCGACTCCACTCCAGATCGCGGCGGCGCACGTTGAATTTTCGCCCTCCTCCACCAGCCGTTCGGTGGAGAATCTTCAAGTGCCCGGTCGGGCTCAGAAGAGCCCGTGGCTCGCGGGGGCGCTCAGTTTCGCCATCCCTTTCGGCACCGGCTCATTTTATGTCGGAAACAAGCCTCATGGTTACCGCCATCTGCTCATCGGAAGCTCTTCTGCCGTGGCTTTTCTACTGTTCAGTGGCCGCAAAGACTGCTCACTTGGGGATGTGAATTGCCAGCAATCAACGGGTCGGGATAACATCCTGTATGCGTTTGGGGCCGTGTTCGTCGCGAATATGATTTGGGGGGGGATTACGGCCGTCGATGACGCGAGGATCTCGAATGCCGTGGTGCGGTTGAACGCGATCGATCTGGGACCCCGGATCGTGGCCCTTCGGAGTTCCGCGCAGTGGCCTGCCCTCGCGCGCGATACACGCTCCTCCCGGATCGGGCTCGAGGTTCTTCGAGCCGCCTTTTAGGCCGCCACGCCGCTGAGGGGTCTGCTTACACCGAGGCTAGTGATACCGCAGCCAGACCGCGACAACCGCGCAGCTGTCGTTGTCCTGAAACTCTGGGGGGATTTCGGAGACGCCGCGGTAGATCTCCACGAGCTCGACATCGTTCGGATCGATTGAGTTGACCTCATCGTCGAGCTTTCCGGGCGACCCCACCCGTTTTCCATCGATATACACCGCCACCTTCGGGGGCGTATTGCACCGGGGAAAGATGGCAGAGGTCTGGCCGAGAGCCCCTGCCGCTCCGACGGACACCCTAACTCCGGGGACGAAGGTCAGCACCTCAAGGAAGTACTGTGGGTGCGTCCGTTCGATATCCTCTCGGCTCAGGAACACGCCTTTCATTTCCAGCTTTCGCCGAAAGTATTCGTCGAACTTCATGGTCTTCGAGTACTTGGCCGGCTTCCCGTTCTTGCCGATTACGGTGATTTCGGGCAGCTGGGTCGGCTCGCGTTCAAGCCCGATGAGTCCCGCCTTGTCCTGGCCCGCCTCCACCTCGATCTGGAAAAACAGGGATCTGTAACCAAAGAGCTTCGCCTGTACGACCGTGATCCCAGGCAGAAGCCCCGGAAGGGCAAATCGCCCTAAACTGTCCGTTACCGCGCGATGTCGGCTACTCGCGATAGTCAGCTCCGCTCCCTGGAGCGGGCGCTTGAGGGAATCAACAACCTTCCCGGAAATTGAGCCGGTGGCCGGTGTCTGGCCAACGGCCGGTGCCCA
>JANYKV010000010.1 GCA_025358055.1 Gemmatimonadota bacterium | reverse complement strand
TCCGTGCGTCCGTGCGTCCGTGCGTCCGTGCGTCGTGCGTCCTACTTCCCCAGCTCCTCAAACCGTAAGGTGCCGATCCGGTACTTTTTCCAATCCTGATAGTCGAAATGCCACCACTCGGTTTCAGTAATCCCGAACCCCTCTGCTTCCATCGTACGCCGGAGTAGTTCCCGATACCACGTCTGTCGGGAGGTCCCGCCGGGGTAGTCGGGAAAGGATCGATTCGAGAATTCGTCGTAGGTGCCGGGCATTTCAACCGGCTGGCCCGTGGTCCGGTCGTAGAGGGTCAGGTCAACTGCTGCTCCGCGATTGTGCTTCGAGCCTTGGCTCGGGTCGGCGACGAAGATCCGGTCTTGGGGTCGGGCGCCGTCCCAAAACATCTTGGTGACGTACCACGGACGATAGCCGTCGTGGATCATGACGCCGTAGCCGATCTTTGCGAGGGCCCGATGCACTCGCACGAGCGCCTCGGCTGCTGGGCGTTGGAGAAATGCGCGGGCTTGGGAGTAGAACACCGCGTCAAAGGCATTGTTGGTGGTCGCGTACCGGATATCGAGCTTGATGGTCGAGTCGAGCGTGATAAGTTCTACCAAATCGCTCGCGCGGAAACTGCCTCGCTCCACCGGCGGCTTGGCGGCCAGCGCCTCTCGGCGCAGCACATCAATCGGGCGTTGCGGCGGCACCTTCAGTTGAGGTGCACCGGGCTCGGGCCCCACCACCCGCCGAGCAAACCGGACACTGGCCGCGCGAACGCTATTCGCCACGCCAGACCCTCCACGATGAAAGATCAGGCTTTCGCCTGAGTACAGGCCCCAGTCCGGAAACTGGAACACCGAATCGGACTGCTGGGTAAGCGGATAGTCAGTGAACCACTCGATCAACGCTTGGAGGTGCCCGGCCTGTTCATGGATGAACAACGTGTTGTGGTCCCATCCGTATTCCCCGATCAGCGAAACCCACGGTGCCGGTGGAGGCGGAGGGATCGGATCATCCGCCCGGGTCAGCGAGTCGGTTCCGACCATCAGTCGATCGCCGGTGAGTAGTACCCGGGGTCCGGTCGAGAACTCATCATCGATGATGAGCGTATCGCCGGCCACACGGCGGAGTTCGTTGCGAAGATCCCGTCCAGTGATCGTGAGGTACAACACGCCCGCTCGGGCGCCGGGGAGCGGATTCGCATCGTGTCCGTCACTGGTCTCCCGCCAACGGATATCGGCGACTTTGGTGGCGTTCCGGAAATGACCGGCGTAGGTCCGGCCCAGCATTGCCGGGACTGAGCCAAAGTGCGGCGGCAGGCGCAGAGGCTTGCCGGCACCGGCCGCCAGGACCATTTCAACCGCCGTCTCGGCCAGCCGTGCCATGACATGATTCGTACCGTCCCTCGTGCCGATCACCACGACGCCGATCCCGTCATCGGGGAGGGTACGGAGTTCGGTGGCGAAACCGTAGATCGCGCCGCCGTGACCGACGACTCGGTGCCCTTCGATTTGCGAGACGCGAAACCCAATCCCGTATCCCTCCTTGGTGCCAGCGGGAGCAAACTGGGGCGTCCACATTTGCTCCAGAGCCGACTGGCTCACGATCTTCCCCTTGGCACCCTTTCCCCGCCGGAAGAGCACCTGCATGAACCGACTGAGATCGAGGACCGTGCTATACATGCTCCCGGCGGGGGCCATGCCGAGTTGGAAGTTGGGTGCGGCAAAGTCGCGGCCATCGCGGGTCCACATCACCGCTTTGGCGAGGCGGCGCATGAGTGGTTCCTTTGGCTCGAAAGCGCTCGATCCGAGGCCCATAGGCTCGAGCACCTGCCGGCTGAGGTAGGTGCGAAACGCCTGGCCCTGAGTTTTCTCGAGCACGTAGCCGACCGTCCCGATTCCGGCGTTGGAATACTTCGTGTGCGACTCGGGGGCATAGACCAAAGCGGTTTGGTTGAGGCTCTCGACCATGTGGGCGAGTATCGGGTCGGAATCATCGAAATAGTTGCCGGTCGGAGGTTCCCGCACGAGACCGGAGCGATGGGACATGAGTTGACGGAGCGTAATCGCGGTTCCGAACGGATTCGTCGGGTGGAATTCCGGCAGATACTTGGAGATGGGGGCATCGAGGTCGAGTAGACCTTTTTCCACGAGCTGCATGACACCGATGTCCGTGAACAACTTGGAAACGGACCCCACTCGATATACGGTCTGCGCGGTGGCCCGGATGTGGTGCGCGGGGTCGGCGAAGCCGAACCCATCCGCCCATACCGGTTTGCCTCCATCCAAGAGTGCGATTGAAACCGCGCTGATGTGGCGCTCGCGCATTTCGCGCTTGATGAGGGTCGTAAGAGCCGCGACGACCGGCCCGTATCGGCCAACGACCGGAATTCGATCAGGCTCGATGACCTTCCGGGGGCGGTGTACATCGGGAGCCGCGAGGAGCAGGCCGGCGACGCAATAGATCCCGAGGCGCATTGGGTCTCCTAAGGGCGAGTTGCGCCAATCTAGCCCGGCGTATTTGAATTTCCGATAGCCGGACTAGGAGAGTCATCGCAAGGTCCCAATGGTGTCATTCCGAGGGAGGGCAGCGACCGAGGAATCTCAAGAGCCGGTGTAATGAGATCTGAACCAGGCCGGCGTTGAGATCCCTCGCTTTGCTCAGGATGACAACGGGAAAAACTTCAGGTGCGTCATTCCGAGGGTGCCGAGCCTTTGAGTGGCTGGCGGCTCGCGATGCCTGCCGTGTCGCGCCCAAGTAGATTCCCTCCCCGTCTCGCCGTGGATGGCCATGGAAGTTCAGATATTTGGAGTGAAGAAGAGTGCCGAGACCCGCTCTGCCCTGCGATTCTTCGCGGAACGGAGGGTCAAAGTGCATTTTGTGGATTTGAACGAACGTCCGGCCTCCCCGGGGGAGCTCCGGCGATTCGCCCAGAAATTCGGGGCGGAGCGTCTCGTGGACCGCGCCTCCAAGCGCTTTTTGGAACGTGGGTTGGCTTCCGCCCGCTATGGCGAGGAGGCGTGGCTCGACCTCTTGGCTGAGGAACCCTTGATCCTTCGTCTCCCCCTGGTCCGACATGGCCAGGCCCTGACCGTTGGCGACGCCGATGCCACGTGGCGAGAGTGGGTCGGGAAATGACGCTGGTTTCCTTCGGGGAGGTGAGCGTCGAGTTCGGCCAGACGACGGTGCTTCGCGACGTCACCTGGACCATCAGCGAGGGCGAACGCTGGGGCATCGTCGGCCGCAATGGAGCCGGCAAGACGACCCTCTTCAATCTTATTCTCGGAGAAATGGCCCCCACGAGTGGCCTAGTGGTGCGCAATCGCGACCTGCGTATTTCGGTCTTAGAACAGCATCGAGATTTTGAAGGCGCGCACACGGTGTGGGAAGCGGCCTCGGCCCCGTTCGCCGAGCTGTTTGCCCTGGAGCATTCGCTGGCGGAGCAAGCCACCGCGATGACCGAGCACGCCGAGCGGACCACCGACGAAATGTTGGCGCGTTACGATCGTGATCTGGAGCGGTTTGGGCGCGAAGGGGGGTACGAAGCGGCGTCTCGGGTCGACGCGGTGCTCCATGGCCTAGGGTTCGACCCGGAGCGGGCCCGGAGCCAGCCTCTGACCACCTTGAGTGGGGGTGAGCGAGGACGGCTGGGGTTGGTACAACAGCTGGTCGCACCAGCGGATCTTCTCCTGCTCGACGAACCGACCAACCATCTTGATCTGGATACCACCAAATGGCTCGAGGAATATCTGCGCGGCCTGTCGGCGACCGTGCTCGTCGTGAGCCATGATCGGGCCTTTCTGGACGGGTTCGCCGATCACGTGCTCCACCTGGAAGCCAAGACCACCGAGGCCTACAATGGCGGCTATTCCTCCTTCGTGGTGCAGCGCGCCGAACGTCGTCTCAGCCAACAACGCTCGTTCGAAAAGCAACAGAAAGTCGTCGAGAAAGAGTCCGATTACATCCGGCGCCACATCGCCGGGCAGAACAGTTCCCAGGCCAAAGGTCGCCGGCGCCGGTTGACCCGACTCCCTCGGCTCAGCCCGCCTCCCGGTGAGAGTGGGGCCATGGCGGTCCAATTCGACATCAAAGCACGCGGCGGAGATCAGGCCGTCGTGCTCGATGATGTCACGATTGCGGTGGAAGATCGCCGGTTGTTGGAACACTTCTCCGGTGTCGTACGCCGGGGCGATGTTCTTGGTCTCATCGGCGCGAACGGTACTGGAAAGTCCACGTTGGTGCGGGCCCTGATGGGGGAACGTACCCCCGAACGCGGCGAGATTCGGATTGGCGGCTCGATCGAGGTGAGCTACTACCAACAAGACCTGGGTCAGGTTCCCATCGGCCAAACCCTCTTCGACATCATTCACGACTTGCGGCCATCGTGGAACCGAGGTCAGGTGCAGGGACACTTGGGCCGATTCGATTTTTCCGGCGACGAGGTGCAGCGACGACCTTCTTCATTGTCCGGTGGTGAGCGGGCTCGAGTTGCGCTCGCCATGATCATGCTCTCGGGAGCGAATTTTCTCATTTTTGACGAACCGACGAATCATCTGGACGTCGAGTCGATCGAGGCGTTGGAAGACGCCATCGATGCGTTTGAAGGCACCGTACTCCTAGTGAGCCATGATCGCGCTCTGTTGCGCGCATTGACCACCCGGATCTGGGTCCTGGAAGAGCGCCGGATCAGCGATTTCCCGGGCGGTTTTACGGAGTGGGAAGCGTTAATGGCGGAGCGGAGGCGGGCCGCTGTGGAAGTTGCACGAGAAGAGGCCGCCAAGGAGCGCCAGCGGGGGAAGGACCGCACCGCCCGTGGTGGGGCTCAAGCGTCCAAGCTCCCCCGCCCGCTCACAGCCGCGCGACGGGTGTTGGCGGACACAGAGGCACGGGTCCATCAGGGTGAGACACAGGTGCGAGAAGTCAAGGCGGCCCTTGAAGATCCTCAACTTTACGGCACCGCCGAGGGGGGGCGTAGGGCGGCCACGCTCGGCGCCGAACTTCGAGAGGCAGAGAAAGCACTGGCCGGAGCGTTTCTCGCTTGGGAGCGGGCATTAGGCGAAGTAGAGCGGCTTCAAGGTGCCGCTCCGGACTGATTCCACGGGGTGTTGCGCTCGGAGCCCTAGCCACCCAGCCCATTCTATCCCATAATACTTATCCTTCTTCCGGCACTGAACTCCTATGCCTGTGAGCCCCGGCTTTCGCGATTTCGTTCAGGAACAGCTGAACCGGGTGGGGAAAGCGACTGCCAAGTCAATGTTTGGTGGTGTCGGGCTCTATGTCGATGGTGTCTTCATGGGCGTCGTGAGCAACGATACCGTCTACTTCAAGGTCGATGAGGTCAATCTTCCGGACTATGCGGCGAGGGGAATGAAACCGTTTGATCCGTATCAGGACGGCACCTCCGTCATGAGCTATTACGAGGTCCCCGGTGAGGTTCTTGAGGACATCGAAGATTTACTCGTTTGGGTTCGGCGAGCGGTCGAGGCCGGCACTCGGAGGCGGGAAGGCAAGCGTCGTCGAAATTCGAATCCGAAGCGGACTCCGGACGCCGATGCACCACGGAAGTCCAGGAAACGTCCGACGAAATCATCCACCCACCAACGCTAGAGACATCGCCATGACACACCACGCTTCCGAACTGTCGGTTCCAACATCCTCTCGAAACGGCGCAAAAAGCCCGGATCTCCCCACCACGTGGGAGGAGCGCGTGGACTTCGCGGCCTTGCATCGCCTCGTCGTCCTCGAAGGTCTGCATGAGGGAAGCTGGAACCACTTCAGTTATCAGCTCCCGGACAACCCGGAATACACCCTCGTCACCCCGGGACAGACTCACTGGAGCCAGGTCCGGGCCGGCAATGTTCTGGTGCTTGATTCAGCCGGAAACATTGTACAGGGAGACGGGCGACCCAACCCGAGTGCGTGGGCGATTCACGGTCCGGTTCACCGGGCTCGGCCCGATGCGTGTTGCGTCGTTCACACCCACATGCCCTACGCCACCGCCATTGCCCTCAGAGCGGACGGGCGCTTCAATGAGCGCGCGGACCAGAACGCCGCGGGGTTCTACAAGAAGGTTGCCTACTTCGATGAATATGACGGAGTTGTGACGGAATCCGAGGACGGTGAGCGGATGGCAGAGGCGTTGGGTCGAAGGTCCGTGCTCTTTATGCAGAACCATGGGGTCTTGTTGGTCGATCGGACCATCGGGCTCGCGTTTACCCGGCTGTATTCTCTTGAGCGCGCCTGTATGGTGCAGGTGCTCGCGGAATCGGGCGGACATAAGATCAGGGCGATGCCCAAGGCCGTCGCGAAAGCCGTTGCAGCGTGTGAAGGCGAGGATCTCGTCGCCCACTTTGAGGCAATGAAACGGGTGCTCGATGTGCGGGAACCCGACTATAAGACGTGAGGAAGGCGGGCAAAGGGGACGGCAAGAACAAGACGGCAAATGAGGGACGGGAACAAAAGGACGGCAAGGGTAAGGCGGCTAGGGAACCACCCTGGAATCGTGGCGCCGACAATTGTTCAGGTCCGAATTTCCGGCCGCGGCCACTCACCCTCCGGGCCCCCTTCTACCGCATCTCACCCGGCGACCCACTCCGGTAGGTAGGGAGGGGAAACGTTGGATTCACTACGGTCTTGCCGTCTTTCGTTTGCCGTCCGGTACTTGCCGTCCGGCTCTATTGCCCCCAATGCATCGCTTCATCCCGCCCCAGATGCCGCGCGGTGCGCGCCGCGTCGGTCTCCGCGGTGAGGAGCGAGCCGATGATACCGATAAGGAATGACAACGGAATGGTGATGATTGCGGGGTTTTTCAGCGGAAACCACGCGGTCCCATGCTTCAGAATGTCGACCTGAATTGTCGGTGAGAGTCCGATAAGCGTCAACGTGAGAAGCGTCCCCAACACCATACTGGCTACGAGCCCGGAGGTCGTCGCTCGGCGCCAAAAAATGGCGAGTACCAGGGCGGGGAAGTTCCCGCTCGCCGCGATAGCAAACGCCAGAGACACCATGAAGGCTACGTTCTGGCCTTTGAATGTGATACCCAGCAACACGGCGACGATACCTAGTGCCACCGTGGCGATTTTGGCCACGCGAAGCTGCTCGCGTGCGTTCGCATCGCCCTTCCGCCAGACACTGACCCACAGGTCGTGCGAGAGCGCGGCCGCACCGGAAAGGGTGAGTCCGGCGACCACGGCGAGAATCGTCGCAAAGGCCACGGCCGCGATGAAGCCAAGGAAGGGGCGGCCACCGAGGAATTCGGCGAGGAGCGGGGCCGCCATGTTGCCCCCCTTGTCGATGGCCTTGATTGCTTCCGGCCCGACGAGCACCATGGCCCCAAATCCT
>JANYKV010000126.1 GCA_025358055.1 Gemmatimonadota bacterium | reverse complement strand
GGTCACGGGAGCCTCCCTCTTCCATTTTCGAAGGACGAAGCGGCGATGGTAACGCCTCACTCCCAAGTAACGCACTGGTGCCCGAAACCTTCTCACACCCGATCGCGATCCCGACTCTGACCGATACGCCGCTCTCGGTTTACCGGGGATACGCTCGTTTCAGATCTTGACGTTAGCCACTGCGTTCGATACTATGTGAGACATAGTACTACTGGAGGTCGTCGTGAAGGTCGATCGGGAATTGGTCCGCGGTGCCGGCCCGTTGGCCGTGCTCCAGCTCCTCAAGCGCCGGGAGATGTACGGCTACCAGTTGGTGGAGGCGCTGTCGCATCGCACTGATGGCGTCCTCGCTCTCGGCCAATCCACGCTCTATCCCCTGCTCTACAGTCTCGAGGCCAAAGGTCTGGTCGAGAGCCGTTGGGTGACGCTCCCTTCGGGTCGGAAGCGTCGCTACTACCGGATCACCCCGGTCGGAGCCTCCGAACTCGCCGACCAGCGCGCGCAATGGCAGGAGCTGTTCACGGCGATGGCCGGCCTGGGCTTGGTGTCGCCGAAGCCGCAGGAGGGCTAACCCGTGTCGAAACCAAACGACGGCTTGGTCGGCACTCTCGACCGGCTAGGTGTGGCTCGGCTGGCTGCGAGTCAGGGACTGCCGCCGGCAATTGCTGAACGAATCGCCGCCGTGGTGGTTGGCACGGGACTCCCGGAGGACCGCCGGGTGGAGGTGTTCCGCGAGCTTGTCGCGCATTTCCAAGATGGGCTGGACTCGGGTCGAACGCCGGAGGAACTCTTGACGGCGTTCGGGGGGCCTCGTGAGACGGCCACGCTGATCAAGCGCGCGAAGCTGGTGGTGACGACGGAGGAACTCGGCGGCACCGGTCGCGGGGACGGATGGCCTGTGCTGCTATGGCAAGACTTCCGCTACGCGGTCCGCCGCCTCAAGGCCCGGCCCGCCTTCACCGGGCTCGCGGTCCTCTCGCTGGCCTTAGGCATCGGTGCCAATACCGCGATGTTCACTCTCGTCAATGATGTGATCCTCCGGCGTCCGAAGGCGGAGGCCGTCCACGAACTCGTGAACCTCTACGTCACGACCTCGGAGTTTGCCTTCAATGCGTTCTCCTACCCCGAGTATCGGGAGCTGACGCGGGCCACCGACAACGTCTTTACCGGCGTGGCGGCGACGAAACTCGACTTCGTGTCCTGGGATCGAGGCGAGCGACCCGAGCGGCTCATGGCGGAAGAGGTGACGGGGAATTACTTCGATCTGCTCGGCATCCGCACCACGCGCGGCCGGCTGATCGGCCCGGCGGACGCATCGGCCCCCGGCCAGTCGCCGGTGGTCGTTCTGGGCGGCAAGTTCTGGCGCAACGCCTTTGGCGCCGACCCGAACGTCATCGGCCAGACCATCCGGTTCGCCGGAAGCCCGTACACCGTCATCGGCGTGGCCCCGGATGACTTCACCGGGAGCTTGCGCGGGCTGATGCCGGACGTCTACCTCCCCATCTCGATGGCGACCACCGTTTCCCTGGGCTCCGGCGATTTATTCGACGACTGGCGACAGCACAGTCTGTTCGTCAAGGCGCGGCTGGCCCGCGGCGCGTCGGCGACTGGGGCTCGGGCCGTGTTGGGCTCGCTCATGCAGAGCATCAAAGAGCGCCATCTCGGCGACTGGCGTCCGGAGCGAGAAGGGACCTTCACCGAGATTCCCACCAGCGACGTGATCCTCTATCCGCCCATCGATCGGCTGCTGGTGCCGATCGCGGCAATGCTCTTCGCCGCGGTGGGGATGGTCCTGGTGATTGCGTGCGCAAACCTTGCCGGCTTTCTCCTGGCCCGCGCCATTGACCGAAAGAAGGAGATCGGAATCCGGCTCGCTCTCGGCGCGAGTCGAGGCCGCCTGATCACGCAATTGGTGGTCGAAACCATGGTTCTGTCGCTACTCGGCGGCGTACTGGGTTTGCTTTTCGGACGAGTGGCATTACTTGGCATACTCGCGAGCGACCTCCCGCTTCCGGTACCCCTGAACCTCGAGTTGCCGCTCGATTGGCGGGTCGCGAGCTTTGCCGCGGTGGTGTCCATTCTCACCGGGGTCCTATTTGGTCTCGCGCCGGCCCTGCAGGCTACGCGGGTCGATCTGGCCGGGACTCTTCGCGACGAAGCTGCCGGTGGGAGCCGGCACAAAGGGTGGCTCAGGAACGTGCTGGTGGGCAGTCAAGTCACGGTGGCGACGGTGCTGCTGGTCATGGCGGGCCTCTTCCTACGGAGCCTCCAAGCCATCAGAGGCGTGGACCCCGGCTTCGGTAAGGCACCGGCTGCGCTGGCCGAGATCGGAATTCCGCCGAACAATCCGCGTTCGCCCTTGGCCACCGTCGAACTGATCGAACGGAAGGTCGCGGAGACTCCCGGTATCAGCGCCGTGGGCGCGATCGATAACTTGCATCTCAACACACTCAATACCACCGGTACCGTGATTCAGGTGGATGGAATCGAGCCACCGAAAGGCGAACAAGGACATTCAGTGGACCGCGCGGCCATCGATACCGGATTTATCGCTGCCGGTGGACTTCGGCTACTTGCCGGCCGCAATTTTACGGCCGCCGATCGAGACAGCGCGCCTCTGGTCGCGATCGTGAACGCGGCCCTGGCGAACCGGTTTTGGCCGGGCCGGAACGCGGTCGGTCAACACTATCGGACCCTCAACGGCCGACAGGTCGAGGTGGTCGGAGTCGTCAACACCGCGAAGATCAGAAACATCGCCGAGGAGCCCCGGCCCGCGCTGTATCAGCCGCTCGCTCAGAATTCCCAACCCGTGGTTTGGCTGACAGTCAAGACAAGCGGGGACGCCAATGCCGTTCTCCACCAGGTCATCACCACAATCCGGGCGACGGACCCCACTGTTTTCATTGTGATGACCCGAACCATGCAACAACACCTCGACACCGTGATGCTGCCGTTTCAACTTGGCGCCGAGGCGTTAGCTGGGTTCGCATTGCTCGCGCTGGTGACGGCCAGCATTGGGCTCTATGGCGCGGTCAGTTACGCCGTCGCGCGGCGGTCGCGCGAGGTGGGGATCCGGCTTTCACTGGGCGCCAACCGTGGGAGCGTCATTCGGCTGCTCCTCTGGGGTGGCGTTCGCACGGTTCTGGCGGGCGCGGCGATCGGTTTGGCTCTCGCGCTGGTTTTGGGCCGGACCTTGAGCGCGCTCCTATTCGGCGTAGCCGGGGCGGACATCCTCACGCTGGTTGGGGTTGGGGCGGTGTTGGTGGCGGTCGGATGCCTCGCGGCGTATTTCCCGGCGCGCAGGGCCGGGCGAATCGATCCCCTTGCCGCACTCAGGGCGGACTAACGGGTCTGAAAAAATGTGTCATTCCGAGGAAGCGGAGCGACCGAGGAATCTCAAGCTCAGAAGTACAGAGTCGCCTGTGTTTCGCTACGCGCGAGAGGCGTCGCGCTCTTCGCGGATTCAGCCGCGAGGATCCAGCCAATTGCTCCACCCGGCGAAACTTCAGCAGGACCTCCCGCGTAGTCTCCTAGACGCATGATCCTCTCCGCGTTCGGGTTTGTTCTTCTGGTTGTCACCCAAGACACCACTCCCCAGGTGCCCCGAGACAGTTACGCCGATCAGCGCACCGCCGGTGTGGTCGCGAGTGCGCGAGCCGCCCGCGAGCGCAACGAGCGCCTGGTGACGGCTTATACGGCCAAGGTATCGCAACGAATTGGCGTGGGCATCCGGGCTCTCTCCCGCGATCGGATGCTTTTCCGGCAGGAGTTGGCCGCCAAGATCGAATGGAAACGCGACGCGCAGAGCAAAATCGAAATCATCGGGGCCAGACAGGGCATCCCGATTGTTTATCGGGGCGATCAGGTACCCGAGGACCTCGAGGACGACGCCCGCAGCCTGGTCATCAACCCCGCCGAAGACTATCTCAAGGTCATCGGCCTGCAGGACAATGAAGATGGGTTCGTCTATCCGCTGCGCGCCGGTGGCGAGAAGGACTATCGGTTTGAGGCCGCCGATTCGATCGTCATCGCCCTCCCCACCGGTAAGCGCATTCGGTTAATGGAGCTCAAAGTCATCCCGCGCCGAGCCGAATGGCGCTTGATGTCGGGTTCGCTTTGGTTCGACGGCGACACCTACGGACTCGTTCGTGCGGTCTTTCGTCCGGCCCGGCCGTTCGAGTTCCGGCGCGATGCAGAGGGCGAAGACCGGAAGGATGTGCCGGCCTGGGCCAATCCCTCGGCCGAAGTGAAATATGTCACGCTCGAATACGGACTCTACGAAAACCGCTGGTGGATGCTTCGGTACGTTGCAATCGACGCCCAAGGGAGCATGGGATCGTGGTTGGGTGTTCCAGTGCGAATGGAGCGGGTCTATTCAGATTACGAGGTCACCGGCGGCACTCCCGCGCCCGAAGGCACACGGTTTCGACCGGCGGGCACGCTGACTAGGCGCCACGATTCTCTGATGACTCCGCTCGACTCGGTCGCAAGACGGATTCGGCGCGATAGCCTTCACCGCGAACGTGAAGCCTGCATCCACCTGGCGACCGATTCCTCCAAAATGACCACCCGAGAAGGGCGACAGGAGTTCCGAGAGCGCGTCCGGCACTGCACTCGCCGAAGATGGCAGGATTCGGTCCTCACCGTGGTAATACCGAAGGACACCCTGGCTCTGGTTCAAAGCCCGGAGTTGGGACCACCGATTCTCGCTATGGGAGACCTGATCACAGAAAATGAGATCAGGGATCTCGCCGGCTCCATCGGCCATCTCCCCGCCCGGCCGTGGGAAGCCCGCTTGGTGCTGCCGCGCGGGGTGAGCGCGTTGCTCGAGCGCGCGCGGTACAATCGGATCGAGGCGCTGTCGCTCGGAATCGGCGGGAAAGCTGAGTTCGGCCGACTTAGCGTCGATGCCGAAGCCCGCATTGGGCTGGCGGATGGGTGGCCGAACCTAGTATTGGGTGCCGGGCTGCCAGGGTCAGGCATCCAGCTACGCGCTTCCGCCTACCGGCGCTTGGCAACGGCCAATCCCGACGCCAAGCCCTTCGGGGTGGTGAACAGCTTCTTCGGTCTATTCGCGCATCGCGACGATGGCGAGTATTTCCGCGGGGAAGGAGTGGACGTCACCGCTCAGAACGGCAACTCGGGATGGTGGAGTCTGCGGGCTTACGCGGAGCGCCAACGATCAGTGGCGGTTGGGACGGAGTTTTCCATTCCACACCTGTTCGGGAGCCGAGCGGTCTTTCGGCCCAACATCGTAGCGGATCGAGCGGATCAGGTCGGCCTGGCGCTGACCCTGCGAGGGAACCGACCATTCTCCCAGTCGTTCAGTTTGAGCGGGGAGACATCCATCGAGGGAACCCGAGGTGATTACGACTTCGGGCGCGTCTCCGCGACCCTTCGCGGTCTCATTACGCCCGGCGGTCCCATCGCGGTGGCAATCGCAGCCTCGGCTGGAACCAGCACCGGTGGCGTTCCTGTTCAAAGCCGCTTTTATCTTGGGGGCCCCGCGACCCTCCGGGGCTACGACGGTGGCGTGATGAGCGGCGCTGCGTTTTGGAGCGGACGTGCGGAGGTGGCGAACAGTTTCCCCGCGGCCCGTGTCAGTGTGTTCAGCGACATCGGCTGGGCCGGACCGCGCGCGGCATTCTCGACCGGTCGGCCCCTGCTCAGCGGGGGTGTGGGTGGGAGCTTCCTCGATGGACTGGTTCGGTTGGATCTTTCCCACGGATTTCGCGGGCCCCAAGGCTGGCGGTTCGATATTTATTTTGACGGCGTGCTCTGAGCCAACGGGGCCATTTCCGACCTTCTCTCTGGCCTCCGTTCTACAATCCGCCGCCATTCCTGTCTGCCCCAACCCCCTCCGTTCTCGCCCCGCCCTTCTCAACGGCGTTCCTCCATGTGAGTATTCGTGAGCGTCCACCGGCAGATCGGTCACACGTTAGGGCGCTCCGAGGAGTCAACGTGGCGAAAATCGCGTATTGCTCGATCTGTGGTGGCGAGGTACCTCCGCGTGCCCCGCCTTTGCTCGGTGTCCCGCCGGATCGGACCGCCCGGCCGACCGCGAGGCCGGGCGAACTGTGCCGCTGCCCCCGAGGGTATCAAACGGGAGGCTGGAAGCGGCCGAAACCGCCGCGCCCAGCCTCGGAGTAGACTTTTCTTCAAGCCCCGCACGCGGCACGCTCGGAGGAATCTTCGGAATGACAACGGGTACCGCATTCCGCATGTTGCCTATCATCCTCGGCCTCGCGCCGGCTGTCTCGGCTCAGCTGCCGTCCCGTCTCACCAGCAAGGCGCCGCCGGCCCGGTTTGCCGATCCCGATCGGCTCACCAAGCTTAGCGCGGCCTTTCCCGAAATCGATCGGCTGATGAATGGCTTCGCCGAGCGATCGCACGTGCCGGGCATTGCGTTTGGAATCATCGTGGATGGACGGCTGGTGCACACGGGAACGGCAGGGTATCGCGAGCTCTCGTCGCATGCAGCGGTAGATTCCGCCACGGTCTTCCGTATCGCCTCCATGACCAAAAGCTTCACTGCACTCGCCATTCTCCAACTTCGCGATGCAGGCAAGCTCTCGCTGGAGGACCTGGCGGAACGCTATGTGCCAGAGCTCGCGTCCCTTCGTTACCCGTCCGCCGACTCCCCTAAAATCACAATTCGCCTCCTCCTCTCCCACTCGGAAGGATTTCCCGAGGACAATCCTTGGGGCGACCAGCAGCTCTCGGCGACCGACGAGGACATGGCGCGGATGATCACCCGCGGCATACCATTTTCGACCGCACCGGGTACCGCATACGAGTACTCCAACTTCGGGTTCGCGATCCTCGGCCGCGTCGTGGCCAATGTGTCGGGGATGCCCTACCCGCGCTACATCCGGGAACGAGTGCTCCAGCCGTTGAGCATGAACGTGACGACGCTGCAGGCCGGGACCGTTGCTCCCGAGCGTCTGGCTCATGGGTATCGTTGGCAGGACGAGCACTGGTTAGAAGAGCAACAACTTCCCGATGGGGCGTTCGGCTCGATGGGTGGCATGCTCACGTCGATCAGCGATCTCGGTCGGTGGGTGGGGTTCATGCTGGACGCGTGGCCGCCCCGCGACGATGCGGAACGCGGGCCGGTACGCCGAGCCTCTGCGCGAGAGATGCAGCAGGTAGTGCGATACAGTGACGCGACGGCGGTCCGAGATACGGCGAGTGGTACCGTGACCCTGACTGCTGGTGGGTATGGCTACGGTCTTGGAGTGCGGCAGAACTGCCTTTTCCGGACGGCGATTTCGCACGGCGGCGGCTTACCCGGGTTCGGCTCGGTGATGCGTTGGCTTCCGGAGTTCGGGGTTGGGATTATCGCCCTCGGCAATCTCACGTACACCAGCTGGGGTGGCGTGACGGACCAAGCGCTCGAGGCGATCTCCCGTACGGGCGGACTGGTGCCTCGGGTGCCACAGCCGGCTCCCGTGTTGGTGGAACGGCGCGAGCAGGTGTCCCGGCTGGTGCTGCACTGGGACAATGTGCTCGCCGACAGTATCGCGGCGATGAACCTCTTCTTGGATCAGTCGATGGACCGTCGGCGGGTGGCGATCGAACGGGTTCGCTTACAGGCGGGCGATGGTTGCCGGAACGAGGGGGCATTCGTGGCCGACAACGCCCTGCGAGGACGGTGGCGAATGCGATGTGCCAACGGCGATCTGCGAGTGTCCGTCACTCTCGCGCCGACGGAGCCTGCGACCGTGCAATACCTCGAGGTGGTTGCGCTGGGGCGCGATGAGAACCTCGTCGCGGTGCCGCCGGCATGCCGATAGTTGCCACCCAGCGTTTTGGAGCAGTGACCGCGGCTTTTCAGTGGGGCCGGGTCCACGGTACCTTCTCCGGCACGGCAGTGGCGAGACTCTTGAACTCTAGGCGCTCGACGGTGGTCGGACTGATTGTTTGCGGGGCGTTAGGCACTATGACTCGGCAAGTGCGAGCAGTCTGTGTCCGCCCCGGTATGCCCTGGGAAGCGAGGCGCCGGGTGCAGGCGGATACGGTGCGGCCCCCCTATACCAAGGCCGACGTGCGGTTTACCCAGGGCATGGTTGCCCACCACGCACAGGCGCTGAGGATGACCGGCCTGGTATCCCCGAGAACTGGCCGCCAAGACATCCGTCTACTGGCGGAGCGGATTGAGGTGTCGCAGCGGGACGAGATTAAGTTGATGCAACGCTGGCTCGCGGCCCGACATGAGGAGGTTCCGAACCCCGACGCCAGCCACATGGTTCACGATGCTGCAGGTGAGATGGTGTTGATGCCCGGGATGCTGAGCGAGGAAGAAATGGTTCAGCTCGCGAAGGCGGAGGCGACCAAATTCGATCGACTATTCCTCGAGTTCATGATTCGTCACCACGAAGGCGCGTTGACGATGGTGGCGAACCTTTTTGCGACGAACGGTGCCGGCCAGGATGCGGAGATCTTCCAATTCGCGTCCGACGTCGGCGCTGACCAGCGCGCCGAGATCCGGCGTATGCGCGCAGCCCTCCTGACCATTAAGTGAGATCCGAAATGAAATCCAAATCGATATCCGTCGTTGCCGGGATCCTTGCCATCGGATTGCTCACCACTCCGGCCGGCGCGCAGGCCAAGCCGAAAGCCAAAGCCACCGCCGGGAAGTCTGCCGACCCGCGGGTAGGGCTTCGAAGTGGTTATCAGAATGCGGCCGTCGCGATCCGAAACCTGCAGCTGGTTGGCCACGTTGCGAAGTCCAAAGGTTTCCTCAATCCGAAGGACCCGGGCGACTTCCTGTTCGCCAACTCGGATCTGGCCTTCGGCGGCAAGTACGCGTTTCAGGGCAGTTACAATGGGTTCCAAGTGTGGGACATCTCCAAACCAACCCACCCCAAGCTTCGGCTTGCGTTCCCTTGCCCGGGCGGCCAAGGCGACCCTTCGGTCTACCGCAATCTCCTGTTCATCTCGGTGGAGCAAACGAGCGCCCGTATCGACTGCGGGAAGCAAGGCGTTCGCGACACTGTGAGCGCTGATCGTTTCCGCGGCGTGCGCATTTTCGACATCAGCGACCTCGACCATCCGAAGCAGGTGGCCGCGGTGCAGACTTGCCGGGGCTCACATACGCACACCCTGGTGACCGACCCGAAGGATGACGCGAACATCTATGTCTATGTGTCCGGAACGAGCGATGTCCGGCCGGGCACCGAACTGGCTGGTTGCTCCGGCAAACGGCCCGAGGAAGACCCGAACACCTCGCTCTTCCGCATTGAGGTCATCCGAGTACCGCTAGCGGCGCCGCAAGATGCCAAGGTAATTGGCGCTCCGAGGATCTTTGCCGACGCTGCGACCGGTGCCATTGCCGGCCTAGCGAAGGAAGGCGATCACGGTCCGGGGACGCAGACGGGCTCCGAGACGAACATGTGTCACGACATCACCGTCTACCCGGAGATCGGGCTCGCCGCCGGTGCGTGCTCGGGGAACGGAATCCTCATGGACATCGGCGATCCGGCCAACCCCAAGCGGATCGCCGAGGTGAGCGACCCGAACTTCGCCTACTGGCACTCGGCAACGTTCAATAACGATGGTACCAAGGTGCTCTTTACCGACGAATGGGGCGGTGGCACCTCGCCGCGGTGCCGCGTAACCGATAAGCCGGAGTGGGGCGCCGATGCGATCTACACCCTCGCCAATGGCAAGCTCACTCCCGCGAGCTTCTACAAGATGCCGGCCGCTCAGACTGAGGCCGAGAACTGTGTGGCCCACAACGGGTCGCTCATTCCGGTGCCGGGCCGCGACATCATGGTTCAGGCCTGGTATCAGGGCGGCATCTCGCTCGTCGACTTCACTGACGCAGCCCATCCGGTGGAGATCGCGTTCTTCGACCGGGGCCCGGTGGCAGACAAACCCACGCTGGGAGGGTTCTGGTCGGCTTACTGGTACAACGGGTACATTGTCGGCTCCGAGATCGCCCGCGGACTGGACATTCTCCGACTCACACCGAGCAAGCAGCTGTCGAAGAACGAGATCGACGCGGCCAAGCTGATCCATATGGAGCGGTTCAATCCGCAGCTCCAGACCAAGCTGGTTTGGCCCGCGAGCTTCGTAGTGGCGCGCGCCTACCTCGACCAGTTGGTCCGAAACAATGGAATCAAGCGGAATCAATCAGCTCGGGTGACCGGCGACTTGGCCCGGGCGGAGAGGTTGAGGGGCGCCAAGCAGCAGGCCGCCTTAACTCAACTGGCGACCCAGCTGGAAGCGGATGCCGATGGGGCCGGCGACCCGGCTCGAGTGCGGGCATTGGCAGGGGTGGTCGGAGAGCTTGCGAAGAAAATGTAGCTTCAGCGCGCCGCAAGCTTACCGCTTGCGGCGCGTTTGCTTAGACGAATCCTCGAAAGATTTGGTCGAGCGGTAACTCGAGTCGACCCCCGACGTTCGGGGGTTCCCAGATGAGGACATCCGAGCAGGGGACATCAGGCGGGACGCCTGGGTTCGAGACGAAGATGACCCGCTCGTCCGGCACCACTCTCCACATCTCCTTCGCGCCCAAGCCCAAATAAGCGGGACGCTTGTAGTCGCGATCGTAAATCTTGGTCGATCGACTCTGGACCTCGACGGCCAAGAGATACTCCCGCACCCTCTCCCACGTAGGTTTCACAGGCGGGGCTTGGAACACCAGCACGTCAGGGAGTAGCTGGGTCTTGGGCCGGACTATGATCACGCCGGGGGCGCTCACTCGAATGCCTGGGGAGGGCCGGAGAAACTGGATAAGTGCCGCAGCAATTTCTGTCGCAATTACCTAGTGCGGCACACCGGGGGACGGGGTCACGAGCAGGACACCATCCAACAGCTCGTATCGGTTTCCGTCGTCGGGCCATGATTCGATGTCGTCGACGGTATACCGGGGCACGGCGATTGGCATGGCCATAATTTCGTCTCGGCTGGTTGGTCTTGGCAACTCGGCATCCACCAACATCGGTCGGCGGTGTGGATTCGCCGCTACCAGATTGTCGCAGACGGCTACCAAAATGCGTGGCGAAGAGGTGTTGGTGTGGTGACTTGGAGCCCAAGTATTGCGGGGATGGAAATGGACTGGCGGCGATCGGGACGGGCGGGCTCATTCAGAGCCTTCTGGTCGGCGTTTCTCTCACGGACCCGGCAACCTGGCTCACCATGGGCCTCGTCCTGTTTGGCGCCGCGGCGGTGGCCGCGGCGATGCCGGCTAGGCGATCCGCCCGGGTCGACCCGTTGGTGGTGCTCCGGGAGGAGTAGCGCCGGATTTACTTGCGGCGCTTCGCGTCGAGCTTATCGCTGCCGGTATCGAGCACGATCTTTTCGATCGCGCCCGCTGCGTTCGCCACGAACGTGAGGGTGAAGTCCTGCCCTTTGATGTAGAACGTCGTCGGCGAATCGGCCAGGAGTTCGCTCTTGGTCGGCGCGTCGCCCTGTTGTAGCATCAGGGACCGACCGACGCGCGAAACGGTGAAAACCACATCCGGCGTTAGCTCATAGGTTCCGACGTAGGTATCCAGCACCGCCGGGTCGACCGCGATCGATTTCCGCTCCGGTGGGGGCACGTACTCCTCGCCGCGAAGGAGCTTCAGCGCCGCCTCGGCAATCGAGGGAGGTCCTCCGGAATTCGACATGAAGTACACGCCAACCTTCGCATCCACGTCGCCTACCATATACGAACTTTGGCCCGGAATCCCGCCGCTGTGACTGATGATCGTGTGACCGTTGGCCTCCTTCTTTACGGAGAACCCGAAGGCGTAGGTGCCGCCAAACTGAGGCTCATGCATCGTCTTGACCGACGCCTCCGACAGGATCCGGTGGCCCTGGAATACGCCGCCGTTCAGATGCATGGCGAGAAACCGAGCCATGTCTTCCGCAGTAAGGTAGATGTCGCCCGCGGGGTAGACATCGAAGTGAACCTGGGCCACCGGTTGTGGCTTGCCGGTTGGGCCACCGGCGCTGTAGGGCAGTGCCATGACCTCGACCATTTCGGCCGAGGGATAGACTGGATGCGGGGTGGTGATTCCCAACGGCTTGAGCACGTTCTCGACCATGTATTTCTCATATTCCATGCCCGAGATCTTTTCGACCAGCAACCCCGCCATCCCGAACGCGAAGTTGTTGTACTCCCATTTCGCCTCCGGTGCTCTCACGGAATACAGCCCGGAGACCATCTTGTCGAGCGACTTCGGTAGCTCGCGACCCCAAAGCGGCTTGGTGGCCGCCCCGGCGATAAGGCCGGACCAATGGGACAACATGTGCCTGAAGGTCACCGCCTTCTCCGACTGGAGCCGGTCTTGAATCTGGACGTCGCCCAGATATTGGTTCACCGGTTGGTCCAGTTTGAACTTCCCCTGCTCCTGCAGTTGCATGAGGGCGGTGGCGGTCGCGGACTTGAAAGTCGAGCCGGTGCTGTAAATCGTTTCGGTCGTCGCCGGAGTCTTTGTGCGAACATTCGCGTAGCCGAACGCCGCCTTCCACACGATCGAGTCGCCCCGCACGAGCGCGATCGACATGGATGGCACGCCTCGTTCTTTGAGTGCCTTCTCGATCAGTCCGCTCACGATCGTCTTGGTTTTTTCGAGGTCGAATCGGCCGGCTTGCGCGCTCAATGGCGCACCGACAAGGACTGCCGCACAGGCGAGGCCGATGAGGCGGAAGTTTCGATAATTCATCTGGTCTCCATTCAAGGGAGGCGTGCAATCTATCTGAGGGACGCAATATTTCCAGGGCGTCAAGGGCGCCGTCAGCGCGTTGGGGCGAGCACGCGTGACCGGTTCCACATCTGCGTCGCTCCCAGATCGGCGGCAATATTCTCGAATTCCGCGTTGGGCCCGCGCCAGTAGAGTTCGTCGATCGAGTCGAATACGGGCACATCGAGCCGAAGCGTGGCGAGTCGCCGGAAGAGCACGGCTTCCTCGCGACGCCCTTCCAACGCGGCCGATAAGCGCGCCGCACCCCGAACGGAAACCTCCCACCCGGCTGCGTTCCTTGGGATCGCCTCGAGGTGGCCGTACCGGCCGAGCACGATTGCCGTCGCCTTTGACCCCCAGCCCGGCACGCCAGGAAAGCCATCCGCGGCATCCCTAACGAGCGCGAGCCAATCAGGGATCGAGGCCGGTAGCACTCCGAATTTCTCCACGACACCGCCCTCGTCGCGGACCTGCCGCTGCCGCCGATCGAGCTGCACGATTCGCTGCTCAACCACGCACTGGCTCAGGTCTTTGTCTGGGGAACAGATTATGACCTGCTCAACCTGCTCCTCCGATCCGGCACGCCGAGCGGCCGACGCAAGCGCATCATCAGCCTCGAACTCTTCCATGGCCCAAACGACCAGCCCCATTGCGCGGAGCGCGCCCTCGAGCGGATGGAATTGGGCGTGGAGCGCAGGCTCGATCCCCTCGCCCGTCTTGTAGCCGGGCCAGAGCTGGTTTCGGAACGACTCGATCACGTGATCGGTGGCTACGCCGACATGGGTGGCACCGCCCTCGATCAGATTGAGCATCGATTGCAGGACGCCGACCACCGCGGCGGTCTCGTTGCCGTAGCGATCGGGCGATCGGGGCAGGGCGTAGAAATGGCGGTATAGCTCGTAGGTTCCGTCGATGAGATGAACACGCATGACAGAGCGTAGCCCCTAGGAGCGCCGACGTCCAGTCTCGGCCGAACCAGAGGTGCGGCTGCGACAATCACCTGGAATGTTGCACCGAGCCAGGTTGAGTCAGACCCCGGTCAGGGATGGATCAGGAGAAGGTCGTGGGGCAGCGTTACCCTGTCTCGGTAGGAAATCAGCACCCAGGCGCCAACCTGGACCAAGAGGATCCAATGTCTGCGACTACTCGATTGCTCCGCCGTTCTGCGTTCCTCTGCCTCCTTCTGGTTCCGTTTGCCGCTGGGGGCTGTGGATCGCTTCCGGGCGAGCCAAGCGGAATGTCGTCCGTCACTCTACCTGGTGGTGGCGACGAAACCGAAGCTCGAAATGATCCGCATGGCAAGGCGGACTGTATCCCGGTGCCGCGGCGCGCGGACACTCCGGCGTACAAACACTGCCTGCGCTAAGGGGCATTCGGCGGGCCTATCCTGGCCGTGCGGGACGGAGTAGGTTCTTGCAGGGTCAGGCGCTTTCGCTGGCCGCTATCCTCGAAATCATTTTCTGGGGAGGAGATTGCGGATGCAACTCCGAAATTGGGTTGTTCTGGCCGCCGTTTCGGTCGCACCAGCTTGCTACCATGCGACCGTTGAGACCGGCGCCACACCGTCTACGGTAACGATTGAAAAGGAGTGGGCGGCAGGCTGGATTTATGGTCTCGTTGCTCCGTCGACGGTTGCGACACGAGAGAAGTGCAAAACGGGGGTCGCGAAGGTGGAAACGCAGTTGTCCTTGCCCAATATGCTCGTAAGCTGGATAACCTTTGGAATCTTCACCCCGATGTCCATCAAGGTTACCTGTGCAGCTCAGGGGACAGCGTCGTTGGACGGCAACATGCTCCCGGTCGTCAATGCGAGCGAAGACAGCCCAGCGGCTCGGCGGGTCGCCCTGGAAGACGCTGCACGCCTCTCTCTGCAGATGAACCGTCCTGTTCTAATTCAGGAGTGACGGTCGCGCGGCCGGGGCCATCCAGGGTGGCTCCGGTCGTGGGCCGCTTCCGCTCGGTGGATTTGCTCATCCCCGTCGCTCCGTGATCAGTCGCAGGCGGAGGCTCTCCATCGGGCTCAGATGAGATGGGTGGAGAATTCTCGTCGGGATGACACGGCTGGATAGTGCTCGCCGGAACGGCACGGGTGGGGTGTTTCCGCTCACCGTCGCCGGGGCCCTCCGCGTCGCGTCCAGATCAACACCACGCCACAGTTGGACTGGCCCTGGTATTCCACGGGAGTCGAGGCACCCCCGTTGTATGCCTCGATACCGTAAATCTCGCTCGGCACGACCGGGAGGCCACTGCCCGTCGTGGGGTCGACGTCGGTCTTCACTCCGTCGATGTAGAATGTTGGTGAGCACGGACCGCCGCTGAGTCCGCCGGCGCCCCGTGTGGAGACCACCCGGTCAGCGAATCCGCCGGAGGGAGTTACGCTGAACCCTGCGATCGAGCGAAACAAGTCTTCCGTTTGGTACGGGTTCCGGCGCTCGATTTCTTCTTGAGTAATGAAGTGTCCCCCTCCGCCTCCCCCCAGGCGCCGCCGATCAAATTCGGAGCGCCGGGCCGCCACTTTCACCTCGATCTCAGGCAGCACCGCCGCCATTCGGATCATCTTCACGTCGAGGTCTGCCGTGATGCCGCCGCGGAGGTTGACCATTTCCCGCCGGCGAGTAAACCCGATGGCGCGTATTTCAATCGTATGTGTGCCGCCTGGAAGGCCGTTCAGTTCGAATCGACCCGATTCCGCTGACCGCGAGCCATCGCTTACGCCGAGCACCACGATTTGGGCTTCGGGAATGGGTTTGCCGTCGTCGTCCCGCACAATCCCCTTCAGGGCGGCGTTGCCCCGGGCCACCGGTGCTGCGGCGACGGCGGGGACGGCAACGGTTGAGTCGGGAATATCCAGCGACAACATGCGGATCGCGACTGGGTGTTCCAATAGCTCGAGTTCGAGGGGAGGGCCATCGACTCCGTTTCCGCGAACGCGAAGCAGCATCGGGGCGTTGTTCGGGACGCCGCAGATCTGAAACCGTCCGGTGGAGTCCGTCCCGGAGCGCGCGGCGCGAGATCGCAGGCTCACACCTTCCTCCCGTGAAATGACCCGCTCGGACCATTCCACGCGGACCTCGCCCCCGGCAATTGGGCGATCGGTGCTGGCATTGGTCAGCGCTCCCAACACGACTCCAGAACGATCTTCCTTGATATCGGGGCAGAGTTTTGCGTAGATGCCCCATCCGCCGGTAGTGCTCAGGTAGAGTGACGTCCACACGCCCATACGGAGTTCGACCCTTCGCGGAGGGGGCGTGTATCCGACCCCATCGAAACTGGGATGCGAAAAGGTCACGACATATTGTCCGGGGGTCAGGCTGTCGGCTGCGAAACGCCCGCGGGCATCGGCGACGAGCGTCCGGGGGCTCGGGCCATTCAGAACGACCTGCGCACCCGGCACGGTGGCATTGGTGAGAAGGCTATCGAAGACGTAGCCGCGGACCGCAGCCCAGGGGCCTCGTTGCTGCTGAGCGCTCGCCGTGCCAACGCTCGCCGCGATCGCCAAGCCAGCACTCCACATAGTCCTCGTGGCGCGCCGGGAAATCACGAAATCATGCCGGAGATGAAACGCCACCGTGCGGGCTCTCTTGTTGCCACGTTATTCGCTCCGGCTCTCAGCCAAATACATCATTCGACCCACCGACTCGCTCTGGGCGAGTGCTATCGCCGTCTCAAGATATTGCTGTTGCCCCTCAAAGTAAGCCGAACCTTCCAGGCGCTCCAATTCGTCTCGATGAGCCAGCCTCGCCGCGAGTCGTCCGTTGGCGCTCTTCACCAGGGTCGCGGTTCGATCCTCCCGGTACAATAGCGCAAATCCGGCCAGTTCGAGCATCCGTTCGTTGAAGCCCGCGGGCGCGAATTGAGTATATCCGTGGATGGCTCTTCGGCGAATATCTTCGTTGGAAACTGAGCCGCAAATCACTCCAGCGTCGGTAAAGAGAAAACGTCCACCAGCAGAGAGAATACGGGCCACCTCCTGGAATGCCTTGCCGCGATCGCGAAGGTGTAGAACTACGTCGATCGAGATCACCGCGTTGAATGCGCCGGTTGGAAATGGAAGGGGTCTATTCAAATCGGCTTCCTGAAACGTAACCAACCCCTCCAGCCCGAGGGCAACCGACCGAGCACGCGCCGCTCCGATGGCCGGGGCGCTCAGGTCCATTCCGGTGGCCCGACATCCGATGCGACTGGCGATGAAGGTGAGCGGCCCCCCGGGACCGCAGCCGAGGTCGAGAAAACGACCGGCAGGTGAAAGGTTCAGCCGAGAGATGTCCGCTAGGAGCTCCTCGGCCGTGACCCAGGAGTGTTGGCCGATATCGTGGCCATAGGCTTCCTGGCGGATCTGTCGCATGAGAGGTGACCCAAACTCGGAGTAGGCCTGGTCATAGCTACGAGCCTCGGGTTGATCAGCCGTCATGACACCCTCCCAGAGGCTCTGTCATCGCGCCGCCTGAATTCGCCGGAGGTCAATCTTCCACAGCTCACCGTGCTTGTGGTCCGTGACCCACAGGGCGCCGGCGCCAACCCGAATCGCATCGGCGCCATCCTCGCCAACGAACTGGTGGGTCACGCGGTTCGTTCGCGGGTCGATCCGAGTCACCGGCTTGCCGCCGACGCTGAGCCACACCGCGCCGGACCCGGTCGCGATGTCTCCCCACTCCGTCGGGGCGAAGGCGGCCACGCGAGCAACCTCCTTGTTCGTGCGCGGGTCCAGCCGCGACACTGATCCATCGCCACGGTTCTGGACCCATACCGCATCCTCACCGGCTGCCATGAATTTTGGCGAGGGCCCGACCGCGATGCGGGCCACGACAGCATTGCGCCTGGGGTCGATTCGGAACACCGCGGCCGTCGCACTGCTCGCCGCCCACAGCGCGTCGAAGCCCGCGATCACGGCGTCGGTTCTCTCCGCCACAAGGATCGTCGCTAGGACACGCCCCGACCGGGCATCGACCCGAGCGATGGAAGAGGACAAGGAATCGGCGGCGTTTGCGGGGACCCAAAAGCTTCCGTTCGCAAACGCGAATAACCCCTCTCGGCCTCCGCGGATCGGCACTGGAACCCGCCGAACCACCTCATTCGTGGCCGGATCGACTTCGTTGATGACCCCATCGTCGCACGTCGGAATCCAAACCCGCTTGAGCGCGATCACGATACCGAGGCATGCCTTCCCACTGAGTGGGATGTCGGCGATCACTCGTCCTCGGCGCGGATCGATGCGCGACACCCGGTTCGGTGCGTAGTTCACCACCCACACGGAACCGAACGCGGGCGCGATCCAGTCCGGTGACTGGGGTAAAGGGATGCGCGCGACGATGTTCAATGCTGCGAGGGGATGCCTCCGGGTACCAAGTGTCGAGTCGCCGGCGCTCTGCGCAGCGAGGTGCGCGCCGCAACCGGTGAGGAGGAAAGCCGTGACGACTCTGAGAGTTCGCAATGGGGTTTGCTCAGCCAGGTAAATTCTTACGCGGGAGGAGCGGGGGAATGCTGTCCTCCCCGCGGGGGAGGGGGTGCGGGTAGGCTGCCATACGGGGGAAAGTGCCGCCGGGTCGCACGGAAGGGAAGGGAGCGTCTATGATTGTCGTACGGATTGCTACCCCAATGCGCATACGCCGCAAGGAGAATCCATGAGGGACGCCCTAGCATTGTATTTCCTCCTGGCCGTGTCCATCCCGCTGCCGGCGCAGCAGCAGGTCCCGGACCCGCGCTTCAAGGCGGACGTGTTGCTGATCGTGGCGCACCCGGATGACGACACTGCGATTGGGAGCTATCTCGCGCGGGTCATCTTCGACCAAGGCAAGCGGGTGGCCGTCATCTTTTGCACTCGGGGTGACCATGGCGGGAACGAAGCTGGCCAGGAGCAAGCGGCCTCCCTCGGTGCCATTCGTGAGATGGAAGCCCGGCATGCGCTGGCCACATTTGGCATTCAGAATGTGTGGTTCTTGTCCGGACCGGATACGCCGAGCCAGGATGTGTTGCAGTCGCTGGAATCGTGGCATCACGGCGCCATCCTCGCGGACGTTGTGCGGCTGGTGCGGATCACGCGGCCCGAGGTGGTCCTCACGTGGTTGCCGGCTGCCGTCATTGGTGAAAATCATGGGGACCATCAAGCCGCCGGCGTGATCGCTACCGAGGCGTTCGACCTGGCCGGCGATCCAACCGCGTTCGCAGAACAAACGGACACACCCCGCAAACCGCGCTCGATCAATAATCTTGTCGAAGGGCTCCGGCCGTGGCAGGCAAAGAAGTTGTACTACTTTTCCGATGGGGAACCCGTGACGTTCCTCAATGGGCTGGGGCCACGGTATCCGGTGATGACGGTCTCACCCTCACGCCAGGTTCCGTACCTCAAATTGGCGATCGAGGAAGAGCGCTTCTACCTGTCGCAACGCGGCGTCGACACGTTGACGGCCCGCGCGTTGGCTACCGGTGACTACACGGCAGTCCTTCGGTCGATTGAGGAGTATGCCGGCACGACCGACGAACTCTTTGTGCTGGGGAAGTCGCATCTCACCGGCTCGGCGACGGGAGACATTTTCGAAGGGGTCCGGCCAGCGGCAATTTCCTTCGCTGCCCCGCGAGGTTACCACGCACCCGTGCGGTCCGGTCTCTCCGTCTCACTCGGCGGTCCGTGGGGGTACTATCGTGACTTTTGGGCGGCGCACGACCTCGAGAACTTGGTTCGGGTGGTGTCACCCGCGATTGGGATCACCGTGGGGGCGACCCTCCATGTTCCCCTCGTGTTCTGGAATGAGACGAACGAGATCCATGAAATTGAGGTGTCGGCCAGAGTGCCCTCGGGCTGGGTGGTACAAACGGGTGAAGGCCGGTATGTGGTTGCCCCGCATTCGTCCTTGGCAGTGCAGGCGTTCGTGACGACACCGTCCACGGCCTCAAAAATCGACCATGAGGTGACGTGGATCGTGGCGGAAAAGGGGGCGACCGTTGGGTCCGTTATGGTACGGGTGCGCCTAGGAAACGGTGGGTTGCCGCAATAGAGCCTTGTCCAAGTCAGCGGATGGCCAACAATGCTCCCTGTCATCCCGAGCAAAGCGAGGGATCTCAAACGTCGCCAAGGCGAGATCCTCAACATGCCTTGCCTGAGATTCCTCGGTCGCTGCCCTCCCTCGGAATGACACCCCATTTGCTGCCTTGGAATGACACGCTATTCGGTGCGTGATGCCAGGCCGTATTTCGTCGCGAGCCTTGCGATTGTGTTCACGCCACGAAAGGTCGCCCGCGCCTTGACTGTCTTCTCAAACACCACGTTCGAGAACCGCGACTCGCTCTGCCCCTTCTTACAAAGCCAGTACACTTCGCGGCCCTGCACGTGAAAATCGTCGATGTCCGTTTTCAACGTCAATAGCGACTTCTTGGCCTGGGTGCCGAGGGGCTCGGTGAGAAAACCGACACACAAGGCGCCGGCTAACCGGCGGGCCGGCTCGGTAAATGGTCTGTATCGCGCGATCGCGGCAAACTCCGCTTCGCTGCGAATGAACGTCTTCACTTCGTAGCCCAGGGCAGTTTCCAAATGCCGCTCGATCTTTCCTTCCAACTCGTTGAGGCTGCTGGACCGCGACTCGAAGATCACGTTGCCACTCGCGATGAACGTTTCCACTCGCGTCAAGCCAAGCGCTTCGAAGCGGCGGCGCAGGTCATCCATCTTGACGGTATGACCGCCGACGTTGATGGCGCGAAGGAACGCATACAGTTTGGGCATACGATCCAGGATGAGGAGCGGGGCTGGGGCCACGCCGCGCGGGCGGCCGAGCTTAGGCATATTAACGCTTGCACGAATCATTCGCGCAAGGGCCCCGACGATGGGGTTTTCGTTGAACTGTCCGCACGATCGGCGCGACTCAGCTTCCCGGCGTGAGCTACCTCGACCGCGGAAACGCGCCCACCTGAATCCCGCACAAAGGTGAAGTCGATCCCACCCCAAACCAGAATGAAGAATTTTGTTTCACTCGCGGCAAAGAGCGGGAGGTCCTTCTCACCCGACAAGTGCAGGAAGAGCCGGCCATCCTTGAAGGCGATCGTGCCGGATTGGCCATCGAGGAGTCCCCGATAGTCCCCGGCGTAGGTCTGAAGAACCGTAGTGGGTACGTCGGTCGTCTGCGTGTGATCGAGAAATCTGACGATCTTCTCGCACAGCAGCACGGGCCGCTCCAATTGGATCAGGTGGCCGGCATGAGGAATGACCTCTCGGCTCGCGCCCCAGATTCCCCTTTCAATGGCTCCACTGTAGGCCTGCACGTCCGGAATATCCGATTCCCCAACCAGGATGAGCGTGGGTTGGCGAATCTCTTCGATGCGGGCAACCGCGGGGATCAGGAAATGACGGTCGAACTCGCCATGGTAGCGGAGGTTCTGCGGGTTGTCGGCTAGCGCGTCGAACAGAGCTTTCCGGGCCGCTCGATTCTGACCCGCGATCTGGTAGCGGTCGTTAGCCCAATTTCGGGCTGCGCCGCGAGTGTCACCACGCGCGAGCGGGGAATTATTTCGCTCGCCGCGCTGGAGAAAGTGGGCCGAGGAGGGCATTCCGTGAAGGACTGGACCGATCAGCACGAGTCGATCCACCTGGTCCGGGTGGCGAATCGCAAAATCGATGGCCAATCCAGCCCCGGACGAGGAGCCCACGAGGGTGGCCATCGCGATACCGCGATCTGCGAGGAGCGCCGCGAGGTCCTCGGTTGGGACGAACGGTCGAGTCGGGGCGGGTGACCGTCCCATCCCGCGGCGGTCGTAGCGCACCACGTGGAAACGTTGGCAAAGGGTTGGCCAGACGGCATTCCAGGTTTCCGAATGCACGAGGCCGTCATGGAGGAGGACGAGAGCCGGTCCGTGTCCACATTCTTCGTAGTAGATGAGTGCACTGTCAACGACGAGATAGCGCCCCGGGCCCGGTGCGGGCGTTGTTCTCTGCTGGGCCCCCACAAAGCTGGGGCCGCCCGATAGAATGAGAGCCCCTGCAACAAGCGACCTGAGGACAAGGATCGGCGGCATACGATCCCCAATCGAGAGCGAGGCTACGCAGCGTGCTGGTGAACCCGAGCATATTAACGCCGTACCCACATCACTCGCGCAGAGTTGCTGGAGCGCACCGCGCCCGAACCACCCTTAGTTGCCCGGTCGGAATTCCGCCGGGGTATACTGCCGCCCGCCGAGCATCGCCCACGCGACCTTTCTCGTATTCCCGAAGAATCGCGGGCCACACCGCCCGAGCACTATCGTAGTCCTCGCCTTCCAGCCTTGCGTCAAGGAGAGGCCTTGCGCCAGTTCTCCACCATGCTCGGCGCGATCTTCGCAATTGCAGTAACAATCAGTGTTGAGCCGACACCCCGACGGGGTAACCTTATTTGCCGCCGTCATCTGGCTCTTTCTTGGTGCGACCTGGGTGTTTGCCGTCTCAAACCGGCGAGACTCGTGGTGGCCGGTGACCGAAACGACCGGGGACTCGTCGAGCTCTCCTATCGGCGGAGTCAACGAACGCTCCGCTCCATGGTCGTCGACCGCTACCTTCTCATGGTGGAGGCGGCTCGGCTCCGGAACCTGATGCGAAGTCTCGATATCACTCCCCGAGAAGGGCATTGATGCGCTCTTCCCACTGGACATAGTTCCGATCACCCACATGGAACTCGCCGTACCCTTCATACCGGATCTGTCCCTTCTTGTCGATCAGGACAAGACTCGGCCAGTATTGGATTCCGTAGAGGTCCCACGTGGCGTGGTCGTTGTCCTGCGCGTTCGGATATCGGATGCCCTGCTTCGCCAGGGCCCGCACAAGATTGCTCTTGTCGTGTTCCCCCGCATACGGCGGAAACTCGGGCGTGTGGATGCCGATGACCGTGAGCCCCTTGTCCCGATATTTCGAATCAAACTCCACCAGGGACGGGACGGTATTGGTGCAGTTGGAGCAGGTGAATACCCAAAAAGTGAGGAGCGTTACCCGGCCCTTGAGCGATTCAAGGGTGAGTGGATGATCGGTGTTCACCCAACTCGAGTTCCTCCACGGGGGCGCGGGACGATGAACCATCTTGTCATATGCGGGGGCATTGGCGAAGTGCCCGATCCCGATCACGGCGGCTGGGACTAGGAGGGTCGGCAAAAGGCGCAACGAAAGCATGAAGGCAGGTTCCTTTCGGTACTCGGTGCCGGCGTGCAGCCATGAAGGTTCGGGAGCAACGGGCCCCGGCCTCACTGCCCACGAAGGTATCCCCGAAGGAGGAATGGTATCAGGCCCCCCAGATGATCGCGAGGGCAAACCGGTTATCTTTACGTCCGGTGCGCATGCGCGCGCCCCGAGCGAGAGAGGCCTGCCATTCCCGGCGGGCTAAGGCGTTTCCCAACCGGCCCCTCGCTCGCGTGCCCACATTCAATGGGAGTCACCATGTCCAGGACTGAGCCGTTCCAATCGTCCGAAACCGCCCTCATCATCATCGACCTCGCCAACGACTTCGTCAATGCCGGAGGCGTGATTGCGGATGCGGGTGGCCCCGAGTACCAGGCCCGAGCCCGAGCGATTCTTCCGGCGCTCGGCCGTCTGGTGGAGGCCGCGCATCGAGGAGGAGTCACCGTCGTATATGCGACCGATGCGCATATGCCGGACGACAGTGAACTTGCCAAGTGGCCGCCGCACGCGATGAAGGGCACGCAATGGGCGGAGATCGTTCGCGAGGTCGCCCCCCGGCCTGGCGACCTCGTCATCGAGAAACGCACCTATAGTCCGTTCGTCAGCTCCGACATCCATCGGCAGCTGCAGGCGAGAGGCATCAAACGTCTATACATCACTGGCCTCCACACCGATTGCTGCGCGCGCCACACCTCGGGGGATGCGTTTCAGCTCGGCTACGACCTCGTATGGGTGACCGACGCGCTCCAAGCGTTTACCGAGGACGCACATCGCCAGGGACTCGAATACTTCAAGAGTTGGTATGCGAGTGACCCGGTTCGGCAGCTGCAGACCGCGGAACAGGTGATCGGTGACTGGGCTGGGGTTCGTGCCGAAGCCATGCGAGTGTGAACGTCGCCGGGTAAGCATCTACCGAACAAGGCCTGCCCTTTCCCTCACCTCACTCCCGACCCCTCTCCGCGAATCGGAGAGGGGCGCCTTCGCTTCTTCCACGGCTACCGCCCCATACTGATCGCTACCGACACCAGCCCCCACCGTGGTGACGGCGCTCCCCGAGAAGAGTGTCTCGAGACTGGCGATAGCGTCATCTGGAGAACGCCTTCGGGGCAGATATGGTTCCACTTGGTGCTCTGTGGTCGCCGCGAGGTGGAATCCCTGCCCGAGCCGCAAGCCTAGAGAGGGCAATCATTGATGCCACTTTGTGCAGTGGGGCTGACGGGGCCCTCTCCAGCGAGTACCTTACCCAGAGTTTCAGTCCGGCCCAACCCTTCAAGATGGCATCAAGCGCATTTATGCCAGATTCCGGCATCGTACTTGGCATCCTAGGTGCCGAGGCCTTCCTGAGCCTCCTGTTCGGGGGGTTGTTTCTCTATTTACATCGGGCGTATGACCGCGCGGACCTCCGTTTCTGGGCGTGGGCGTGGTTCTGCCTCCTCGCGCACCTCGCTTGCGTCCTAGCGGACGGGCTGCTGGAGCAAGCCGGGGTCCCGCTGACCCGGCCCATGCGTGTCCCCGTCACGGCGCTGTATGGTGCGACGTCGAACCTGGCGATGCTGTTCGTTGCTTTCGGAGCGGTGGCATTCAATACCGGTAGCGAGCTGTCTGCCCGGCAGCAGCGACGTTGGATTGGTCTCGCGATTGGGGTAGCCGCCGCCTCGGCACTGATCTCGGGTGTGTGGACGGTGCCGCCGGGCTTCCGCGGATTTTTTCGAGAGGGGCTCCGGGCGCTGATTGCTGCCGGCACATCGTTTGGGGTGGCCGCATATACCTGGTCCTACGGTCGAAACGAACGTGGGGTTGGGCCGGTCCTGACCAGGGGCGGTCTGGTGGCGCTTGGTTTGTCCCAACTGAACTATGGAATTCAGACCGTCGCAGCGGCAGTCTGGGGGCGGCCCTTTTGGTCGGTCGTCTACCTTGGAATCATCGATACGCTCGTCTGGACCCTCCTTGGGGTTGGGACGGTCGCCTGGCTGTTGGAGCAAATGCGGGCCCGCACCATCGCAAGCGCTGAGACGGAGGCGGAACTGGCCAGGGCGCTGGGGCGCAAGGACGCTCGATTCAAGGAGATCATCGAAGCGGTCCAGGATTTGATTTTGGTCGTCGACCCTGGGGGGAAACTTGTGTTCAGCGGCAATAACAACCCCACGATCACCGGCTTCACTCCTGACGAGGTCCTCGGCAGCTCCATTGAGCTATTCATCCATCCCGACGACCTTGCGGCGGTGCGCCATACGATGGACGAGGTCGTGGCGAATCCTTTCGCGACTCGATCCGTCGTCTGCCGGGTGCGCCGCAAGACTGGCGGGTTCGTTACCCTCGAGTGTATAGCCCGCAATCGTTTGGAGGTACCGGACATTCAGGGGATCGTGGTCACCGCGCGCGATATCACGGAACGGAAGCGGCTCGAGGAACAGCTGCTTCAGTCGCAGCGCATGGAGAGCGTCGGCCGCTTGGCGGGGGGCGTCGCCCACGACTTCAACAATCTCCTGACGGTTATTTCAGGCAACGCCAGCCTGGCCCTCAAATCATTGCCGGCCGACGCGGCGGTGAAACCGGATCTTCTCCAGATCGAGCAAGCGGCTGAACGTGCGGCGGCATTGACCCGTCAGCTGCTCGCCTTCGCGCGGCGCCAAGTGGTTGAGCCGCGGGTCTTTGACGTCAACGAGCTCGTCAGCCGGGTTGAGCTCATGTTGCACCGCTTAGTCGGGCAGAATATGGCGCTGTCGTGCCGCCTAGCCCCCGCCCCGGGGTTCGTCCGCGCCGATCCCGGGCAGATCGAGCAAGTGGTCTTCAACCTGGCGGTGAACGCCAGTGATGCCATGCCCCACGGGGGCCGCCTCGAGGTCACGACCGGAACCGCGCACGTGAAGGAGCCGCGGGTGCCCGTGGCGGGGATGGCGGAAGGGGCCTATGTGACCTTGACCGTGCGTGATACTGGCCACGGTATTTCAGACGAGGTCAAGAGTCACCTCTTCGAACCCTTCTTCACCACCAAGGCGACCGGAGAAGGAACCGGTCTCGGCCTGGCCACGAGCTACGGAATCGTCAGCCAGAGTGGAGGGTACATTGGGGTCGAGAGCGAAGAAGGGCAGGGGGCCATGTTCACGGTGTATTTGCCGCTCGTGAATCCCCTCCGCGCCACGTCCTCCCCGGTCGCGATACCGGCGCTCCCTCGGGGATCTGAGCTGATTTTGCTGGCGGAGGATGAAGAGACGGTCAGGCAAGTGGCGGTCCGGGCCCTTCAGTATTTGGGTTATCGCGTGCTGGAAGCGAGCGATGGGGAGTCTGCGCTTGAACTCTTTCGAGAACACAAGGACAAGATCCATTGCGTCGTGACGGATATTGTCATGCCCCGCCTCGGCGGCGTGGCCCTTGCTCGGCAGGTGCGAGCGCTGCGCCCCGGCACCCCGGTGTTGTTCACCTCCGGCTATACCGATCAGTCCCGCATTGAGGATGCGGGTCCGCAGCCACGGCTCGAGTTTCTACAGAAGCCGTATCGGCTCGATGCGCTCGCCCAGCGGGTGCGCGAGTTGCTCGATTCGGCGCCGGTCGCGACGGCACCGTGATTTCGCCCTCGGATTCAATGGTGGGCGTCGCAATCGACTGTGAGAACTCGAACTGAGCTAGGAGCACCTTATGTTCGCAGGTCACCTTGGCCCCGCGATGGCGCTCAACGGGCTGGAACGAAGACTCCACCTCGGTAGATCGCCCTTGATTCTTCGGTCGCTCCGCTTCCTCAGAATGACAGTTCTGGAGTTTGGTCCGTGGCATCCTTTGGGTGACTGAAGTCTTTCGGTTGCCTGCTCGGAACCTCCTTCGGGACCTCTGCCCCTTGATTTCGCCGCCAAGTCCGCGATGATCCGGGTGGCCCAGAAATGTCGTGGGCCGCTCTCGGACCGAAGGACGCCCCGTGCCCAAGCGCCGACTCAGTTTCTTTGTGGTCATCGCCGTTCTCGCAATCCTGTTGCTGACCCTGCCTTTCACCGGTTCGGTCCTCGTCGATTGGTGGTGGTTCAAAGAGATTGGGTATGAGGTTGTCTACACCCAGGAGCTGGTGACCCGGTCGCTTCTGTTCCTGGTTGTCGGCGCCATCGCTGGCGCATGGGTCTTCCTAAATCTGCGAGTTGCGCACCGCGGTGTGGTCCCGTACCCGATCGTTCTCACCCTGGGTCCGGCAGCCACTGCACTGAACGTCACGACTTGGCTCCGGCGCCTGACCCTCCCCGCGGCGCTGTTCATCGGCGTCGTACTTGGGCTCGGCGTTTCGCCATCCTGGGATGTGGTCCTCCAGGCCATCCACCGCACCCCATTCGGCGTGGTGGATCCGGTCTTCGGCCATGACATCGGGTTCTATGTGTTTTCACTGCCGGCCCTTTCGGCCTTGCTAGGCCTGCTTCTAACTCTCGTCGTCATCTCGCTCGTTCTTCTTATGCCGGTCTATTGGTCGCGGGGGGACATCATCGCGCGGCCGTGGAACCTCCGAATCGAACCGTCGGCCGGGCTGCACTTGAGCATACTGCTGGCGGGTGGGTTTTTGCTCACCGCCGTGCGCCTGTGGGTCGTCGATGTGCCGAGCCTGCTCTATTCCAGCACCGGTCCGCTGATTGGGGCCAGCTACACCGATCTCCACGCGAGGCTTCCCGCGCTTCAACTCTCAGCGGTGGTCGCGGTCGGAGCGGCCGCCCTAGTCGCGATTGGTGGCGCGCGGCGGATGCTCGCTCGCTATGGAGTCTGGGCAATCGCGGGCTATGTGGCCGTGGCGATCCTCGCGCGAGGCGCGTTTCCGTTCGTGATGCAGAAGTTGATCGTCGCGCCGACGGAATTGACGCGCGAGACCCCCTATCTCAAATATCACATCGCGGCGACGCGCCGAGCGTGGGGGCTCGATAGCGTGGAGACGAAGGAGCTGAATGGCGAGGCGAGCCTGACGCTTGCCGACATTCGGGCCAACGCGCCGACGGTCGAAAATGTCCGGCTCTGGGATCGGGCGCCGTTGCTCCAGACCTTCGGGCAGCTGCAGGAGATCCGAACCTATTACGAATTCGTCTCGGTGGACGACGACCGGTATTGGATCGATGGGAAATACCGGCAGGTGCTGCTCTCACCTCGCGAACTCAATATCGGCGCGTTACCCACTCGGACCTTCATCAATGATCACCTCACGTTCACGCATGGCATGGGAATTACGCTCGGCCCAGTGAACCAGGTAACGTCGGAAGGTCTGCCGGTCCTGTTCGTGAAGGATCTCCCGCCAGTGTCGAATGTCTCGCTCAAGGTTACGCGCCCTCAGATCTACTACGGTGAGCTGGCCGACAATTACGTCTTCGTGGGCACCAAACAACGGGAGTTCGACCATCCTGAGGGGGAAACCAACGTCTATGCCGCTTACGGCGGCACGGGTGGCGTGCAGGTGGGGGACATCCTCCGCCGCGCTATACTGGCCGCCCGCTTCGGCTCGTCCAAAATCCTCTTCTCGCAGGATATCACCAACCAGAGCCGAGTCCTGTTCTACCGCAACATCATGGAGCGGGCGAAGCGGGCGCTGCCCTTCCTCCAGTTCGATCGCGATCCTTACCTGGTTGTTGGCGGCGACGGCTCGTTGCAGTGGATTCTGGATGCGTACACCACGACCGACTTGTATCCGTACTCGCAGCCGCTAGGCGATGGCACCACGTACATGCGGAACAGCGTGAAGCTCGTGATCGACGCTTACAACGGTACCCTTACTGCCTACGTGAGCGCCCCGGCCGACCCACTGATTCAAACCTGGGCCAAAATCTTCCCCGGCATCTTTGTGCCGATCGATAGCATGCCGGCCGGTCTGCGCGCCCACATTCGCTATCCCGACGACATCTATCGGGTCCAGACCGCGCTGTACACGACGTACCATATGGAGGCGCCGGAGGACTTCTACCATCGGGAAGATCAATGGCAGATCCCGGTCGTCGCCGAATCCACCGGATCGATTCCGTTCATGCGGCATATCATCATGCGGCTGCCGGAGGAGAAAGCGGCGGAGTTCATCTACATGGTGCCGTTCACTCCGCGCGGGAAAGACAATTTGGCGGCATGGATGGTGGCGCGGAGCGATGGCGCCGAGTACGGCAAGTTGCGGGTGTACCGGCTTTCGCGCCAGAGTTTGGTGTACGGGCCGCAGCAGATCGAGAACCGGATCAACCAGGACACCGAGATTTCGCGGCAGGTGTCGCTGTGGGACCAGCGAGGCTCCAAGGTCATCCGGGGAGATCTGCTCGTGATACCGATCGAGAAGTCATTCTTGTATGTCCAGCCGCTGTACCTGCAGGCAGAAGGCGGGCGCATACCGGAGCTCAAGCGGGTGGTCGTTGCCTACCAGAATCAAGTGGTGATGCAGGAGACCTTGGACGCGGCTTTGGCGCAACTCTTTGGAGGCGCGCCCGGTCCCAAAGCTCGACCCAGCGACTCAACTGCCGCCGCTTCCGCACCGACAGGCGGTATGGACTTCCAGTCCTCGTTGGCCGAGGCCCGGCGGAGATTCGCGGCGGCAATTCAGGCGCAGCGCGACGGGGACTGGGCGAAGTATGGCGAAGAAATCAAGCAACTCGGGCAGATCCTGCAGCGACTGGGGCCGGTCGCCACGCCGAGTCGAGCCAAGGCCGACAGCGCGAAGCGATAAAGGCGGGAGTTCCCCGGGAGGTGAAGGAATGGCGGCAAGGACAACCCACACGTAGGGACGGGCCCCACTCCGCACTGTAGCCCTGACCCCCTCAAACGAAGGGCGGCATAGAACAAGATGGCAAGACCGGGACGGCAAGAACAGGACGGCGATGAAGGACGGTAAGCTCACCCCCGGCCCCCTCTCTCGCTTGTCACGGCTTTCAGCCACGAGAGGCAGGCCGGGCGTGGCCGTCCCTTCGAAGCTTGAGATCCCTCGCGGTCGCTCGGGATGACATATGGAGGTCGAAGCACTCTGTCCCGCGATCTGACGCGGGCACAGGTTGCTTCGACGGCCCTTCGGACCGCCTCGCAATGACAAAAGTGCTGTCCCATCCGCCGGTCCGTGAGTCCGTGCGTCTGTACGTCGGTGCGTCCGTCCCTACGGCACTAACGGCTTCGATTTCGGCTCCATCCGCACAATGAACAAGCCCCCATCGATGTCGTTCACATAGGCCAGGTTGTTCTTCACCACGACGCCCCAGGTCATGGTGAAATTCGGCACGTACCCGTCGGGTGACGACACCTGTGCATGCGCGATCTCTCGTCCCTGCGCTCGGAGGTCCCCCCTTAGCTCACCGGAAATATCGAACGCCCGAAAGCCCGCATTGTACGCGCCCATATAAAGCGTGTCACCGGCCACCCACACGTTATGCACGCCCCCGAACTCGGGCTCGTACCAGGCCACCGACTTCGGCTTGGTGATATCGGTGACGTCCACCACTTGTAGCCGCCCATAGGCACGCCCGGTCTTCGATTGGAGGTCTTGGAGCCCAAATACCTCGTCGGCGATAAACACGTAGTTCTTGTGCCGCCATGCCGTATGCGTCCCCCGGATATATCCGGTTCCGCCGGTGACCTCGGCGTCGCGATAGAGGGCGTTGTGATCGTACTTGAATTGCGAGACGAACTGCGGGTTGGATGGAGTTCCACCTTTGATACCATTGCCCACGTCGAGAATCACCAGCCCATCGTTCCAGTAGCTGCCATACAGCAGTCCGTCCTGGACATCGATGTCATGGATGTACCGCCCAGCCTCAACCTTAGTGTCGGTGTGCCAGGAGCCCGCGCGCTTCGGGTGGGCAGGATCGCTGATATCGACCACGTCGACCGAGCCGGTGCCGTCGTTCGTGAGGAACACGTGGCTGCCATACTTGGGGTCGGTATACACAAACGCCGAGTGGACGCCCGCGGTGACGCCATCGGTGAAGTCGGCGACCTTCTTTGGGTGGAGCGGGTCATCCAGGGTGCAAATGACGATTCCGTTCTTTCGGACCGATGACCCCTCGCGCGTGAACACGAGCACCTTGCCATCAGCGGTCGTCATGATGTCGTTCAATGTCCGGAGGTCGTCTTGGACGGAGTCCACGATGGTGGGTTTGGTAGGATCGCTGATGTCGATGCTGTACAAACGATCGCCGCCGCCGGTGGTGCCGAGGTAGGCGACTTTGCCATTAGGGTGAATCCACAGCTCAGAGGTTTCAAACTTGCTTCGGACCAACTGCCCCACCACCGTGGTTTTGCGGCGGACATCGCGTGGAGTCACCGTGACCGGGACGACCGTTGTAACGCTCCCTAGGTTTCCAGTGATCAGGTACTCACCAGCCTCGTACCCTACGAACGCCCCATCGTCACCCAGCTCGCCGTGGCCGGGCGAGAAAAACCAGGAGGGACTTACGCCGTCGATGGGTCGTCCGCTCCGATCTTTCGCGACAGCGGAGAATCGGACGACGTCACCCTGGCGAACCACAGGATGATCAGGCGTGATGACCAGCGATGCTGGGGTGGGAAGCACGGTGATGGCGAAGTTCGCATAGGCCCGGCCGGAGGTAACAGAGATCGTGGCTCCTCCTGCGGACATTCCGGTCAAGACGCCGGCCTCGGAAACCTGGGCGACGCGTGTGGCCGAAGACGCCCAGACGATATGGTCGCCCGTAGAGTCGCCAAAAGCGGTGAGCGGGATGGCGTGGAGCTTGATGTGTTGGCCCACGACGACTCGGGCTGGGGCCGACCGGACCCGAATCGTAGCCGGCGGCCCCGCCACGATCTTGACCTCGACTCGCTGGGTAACCGGACGTCCGCCTGGCACGCTCGCGATGACCGTGACCGGGAGTATACCGACGGACGCCGTGGCGACCAATCCCGTCGAATCGACGTCACCCGCGTTCGCGAACCCGGCGTTGAAGAACCGGATTTTCATCCCGGGGATGACCGCCCCAGACGCATCGAGCGCCTCGCCCCGAAGCCGAAGGGTGTCGTGCGCGATGACTGTTGGATTGCTCGGCACCACACGCACGGAGGCCGGTTGTTGACCTTGGACGGAGATCGCTGAGAGGAGTAGAAGGGCGAGCAGCAGGCGCACAGGTGTTTCTCCGAAAGAGAGTAGGCTGTAAGATACTCCGCCGACGCA
>JANYKV010000052.1 GCA_025358055.1 Gemmatimonadota bacterium | reverse complement strand
TGTAAGTGGTGCCCCACGTCCACGCGCACTTGTCGGCGTTCTCGTTCCCAGCCGCATCATACCAAGCATTGAGCCGAGGGTCCGTGGCCGACTCCTCCAGCTCATGCGCCAGCGTATTCACCTCTACGTCGGCCGGACGATCCGCATTCGGTGTCGGGGTCAGGCCGGCCGAGCAGCCGTTGTAGAAGTCGGCATTGTACGGCTGCACCGAGTACAGCACGGTCTTTCCGCTCCACGTGAAGGGACCGTGATACGCGCAGTACTGGGAGCCGAAGCCGCCGCCTGCGTTCACTCCGTGGCCCGTGAAAATCGCATAGATGGTGTTCGCATCGTACCCGATCTTCCCACCGTTGAATCCGGAGATGAGCATGGCCTGCATCTTGGCATCGGTCAGCACCCCCGCCCCTGGTACGCTGACATTGTTGGCCCAAAAGCCGGTATAGGTGAGGTTACCAACGTGCGCGCCGCTCGCCTGCGTGTAGGGATTGTTGATCGCCCAATAGCTCGAGGCACCAAGATTCGACAGGAAATAGCCAACGAGGGAATGATCCCCCGAGGCGACGCCTTTGGTGCCCGCGGCCGGCCCGCCGGCGTACAGGGTCGATGCGGACCAATACACCGCCACAACCTTCGGAGTCGCCAGAATGGGCCCCTTGTGATACAGGATCGGGCTCGTGGCCCGAGCACCAGGAGCGGCTCCAGTTTCCGCGCCGTCGGCCGACAACAGGCCTTCGCTCAACCTCATGACCTGTACCGGGCCACTGGTCACCTCATTCCGCGCGATCTCGTTGGCTCCCGGCGCCGCCGGGGGTGCAGCGTTCGGGGCGGTCGTCTCGGCGCAGGCGGTGAGCGCGGCGATGCCACCGAGGAACAAAAGACGTTGGAGCCTCATTCGATAATTCTCCCGTGAGAGTGGGTGTCCCTGGAGGAACTCTCCAGTACGCCACGTGTCAGGATTCCAACCGGACGCCATCCCACGCACGCCTCCTCACCACCCGGCGGACCAGTACGTGACGTGCAAGATGATGCAGAAGCGCATAGTGCTTATGCGCACACGCATAGTTGCAAATTTAGGTCGTGGCGTCAAGTTAGGAATTTGGATAGGCGGGCGGTGTTCGCGGTCCACCGCCACGCCCGGTCAGATCAACACGTGGGGACGATCGGTTGCCCGATCCGTACCTGGTTCAGCGTGACTCTTCCTCGCCACCCTCGAACTCGAAGTCTTCGTCTTCGATTTCGAGATCGGCGTCTTCGGCGTCCTCATCCTCGAATTCATCCTCGTTGCCGTCGAAGTCTTCATCATCTTCATCCTCGCCGTCGAACGTGAAGCCCTCATCTTCGTAGTCGTCGTCGTCCTCATACCGCCGACGCAGCTCCACCGCCTCCATCGAGGCCTCCCAGGCCGACATGTGTTGCCCCGCCTTTCCAGAGTGAAGGTGAAAAATCCGCGTGCCTTACGACGCATCCGCCACCCGGGCAGCCCGGGCGGCTTTCTTCCGATCGTTCGCCTGTAATACGCGCTTCCGGAGGCGAATGTTTTTCGGCGTCACTTCGATCAGCTCGTCTTCCTCGATATACTCGAGCGCATATTCCAAGGTGATCGCCCGCGGCGGCTCCAAAATGACATTGTCATCCGACGCCGTCGTCCGCATGTTCGTGAGCTTCTTCTCCTTGGTCACATTGACGTCCATGTCGCCTGGACGAGAGTTCTCGCCGCAGATCATCCCCTCGTACACCAGCTCGACCGGCGACACGAACATCACGGCTCGTTCTTGCAAATTGCCCAGTGCAAAGGCCACCACCGACCCCTCACGATCCGCCACCAACACTCCCCGCTTCCGGCCGCTCAACGGACCCGCCCACGGGCCGTAATCGAGAAAACGGTGGTGCATCATACCGTTCCCGCGAGTATCGGTCAAAAAGTCGGATCGATAACCGAACAGTCCCCGCGACGGAATCCTAAACGTGAGACGTACGCTACCCTGCCCCGGGTTTCGCATCTCCGTCATTTCGGCCCGGCGGGGGCCCAGTTTCTCCATGACGGCGCCCATATAGTCCTCTGACACATCCAACATGAGCTCCTCATACGGCTCGAGGCGCTCGCCGTTCGGACCTTCCTTCGTGATCACCCTCGGCCGAGAGACCTGAAACTCGTAACCCTCGCGCCGCATCGTCTCCATCATGATGCCCAGATGGAGTTCGCCTCGCCCGGACACCGTGTGGGTATCCGGCGAATCCGTCTCCTCCACCCGAAGCGCCACGTTCCGCTCCAATTCCCGATAAAGCCGGTCCTTGATCTGGCGACTCGTGACGTACTTCCCATCTCGGCCCGCAAAGGGCGAGTTGTTCACGATGAAGTCCACGGAAATCGTGGGCTCCTCGACCGCAATACCCGCCAGCCGGGCCAGGAAATCGGGCGTGGTGAGGGTCTTGCCGATCTCAATTCCCTCGATGCCCGAGATGACCGCAATGTCGCCGGCCGGCACTTCGCTGACCTCAACCCGGTGGAGGCCGTCAAAGGTATAGAGCCGGGTGATCTTGCTCCGTTCGATCGGCTCCCCGGTCACCATACCAGGCTCGCCGAACGGAAGGAGCGCCACCGGATCGCCCACCCGGCCCACACCGCTCTCAATCCGACCGATGCCCATCCGCCCCAGAAACGGGGAGAAATCCAATGTCGACACCAGCATCTGGAACGGGCCGGTTGGATCGCCCTTGGGCGGCGACACATGATCAAGAATCGCCTGGAACAGGGGAATCAGGTCGGTCCCCGGCCGATCCAAGTGGGCCGTCGCGGTTCCGGCCCGGCTCGAGGTATAGAAAAACGGCGCATCGAGCTGTTCGTGCGTCGCCTCCAGGTCGATGAAGAGCCCCAGGACCTCGTCGTGCACCCGGAGCGGCTCGGCGTCGGAGCGGTCGATCTTGTTGATGGCCACGATCGGCCGGAGCCCAAGCGCCAGCGCCTTCCGGGTAACGAATCGCGTCTGCGGCATCGGCCCTTCGGCTGCGTCGACGAGGATCAGCACGCCGTCCACCATCCGAAGAATCCGCTCCACCTCACCCCCGAAATCGGCGTGCCCAGGGGTGTCGACGATGTTGATCTTGGTCCCGCCGAAGTGAATGGCGGTGTTCTTGGCCAGAATGGTGATACCCCGCTCCCGCTCGAGGGGGTTCGAGTCCATTACCCGCTCCTCGACGTGCTGGTTGGCCCGGAAGGCGCCGGCCTGGCGGAGCATTTGATCCACCAACGTCGTCTTGCCGTGATCGACGTGCGCGATGATTGCGATATTGCGTATGTCCACGACGGCACAACCTCTTACAGCGAGACTGGTGGTGGCGCGGGCAACCGTCGCGCAACACCAACCAAGGGCGCCATATATAGACTGGCACCCTGCACACCGCAAGACGTTCGGGGGGGGAGCCTAGTGGCGGTGACCTTCTTGGGCCGGCCCGTTGGCGTGATCGTGACTGTGCGCATGACCATGAAAGTGCCCCGCCTCACCGCGCGCAACCAGGTTGGCGTGGGGGCGGCAAGACTCCCCTTCCCCTTCACAATCATCGGCCACTTCGAGCTGAATCGTGACATGTCCGATGCCAAGGCCGCCGAGCGCGGTTTTGATCCCCGCCAACGCGTGAGGGTGCTCCATCAGGTCCGGAACCACCGCATGGCCACTCATGGCGACCATGCCGCTGGTGACGGTCCATACGTGCAGATCGTGCACTTCCGCGACCCCGCTCACCGCCAAAATCCGCTCCCGGACCTCCGGCAACGAAAGATGCGCCGGGGCTGCTTCGAGCAAGATGTCGGTGCTTTCGCGCATCAATCGCCACGCCCCCGCGAGAATCAGCAATGAGAGCAAGATGGAGATGATCGGATCGGCCGGATACCATCCGGTAAACCGGATGACCAGCGCCGCCACGACGGCCCCAACCGACCCCAGAACGTCTCCAAGAATATGGAGGTAGGCCCCTCGAACGTTGAGACTCCCGTGACGGTGCCCATGTAAGAGCCACAGGCTCATGAGGTTGGCTACCAACCCAACGAGTGCCACAGTGAGAAAAATGCCCGTCTTGATCGGATGGGGCTGACTGAAACGGCTGACCGCCTCCACCACCACCCACCCGGCGATCAGGAAGAGCGCCGCCCCATTGACCAGTGCCGCCAGGATTTCCCACCGCATATAGCCGTAAGTCTTGGACGGGTCGGCTGGTCTCGTTGCCAGCCAAGCCGTCACCAGCGAAAGCGCCAAGGCCGCCACATCGGTCAACATGTGCCCGGCGTCGGCCAGCAGGGTGAGCGATCCGCTTGCCCAGCCAGCTAAGGCCTCGACGACCATGAAGACCCCCGTGACGCCCAAGACAATCAGCAGGCGCTTGGGGACCGCCCCTCGCGAGTGGGGGTCAAAACCGCTATGGTTCGAGCTTATGGAGCCTCCAGGATCGTCGAAAATGGTCTGGGGCGTGATGGCTGTATTTGCCCTGGTCCTCGCCAACGCCTTCTTCGTCGCGGCCGAATTTGCCCTCGTCGGGTCTCGCAAAACCCGACTCGACGAGATGATCCAAAACGGCAACCGCAAAGCTATCCTGTCTCGGCGGGCGGTTCAATCGCTCACCCGTTACATATCCGCCACCCAGCTAGGAATTACGCTCGCCTCGCTTGGACTGGGCTGGATCGGAGAACCGGCTATCGCCGGGCTCGTCGAACAGGCGTTCAGTTGGCTTCCCGCTTCCCTCGCCCTCGTCGCGAAGCACGGGGTCGCCGTCACGATCGCGTTTTCCCTCATCAGCCTGCTCCATATCGTCCTCGGCGAATTGGTCCCCAAGGCGATCGCGATCCTTTACCCGGAAACCGTGAGCACGTGGCTGACCATCCCACTCACCGCGTGGGCCTGGATCGCGGCCGTTCCGATTCGATTCTTGAACGGCACCGCCAAGCTGCTGATGCGCCTCCTCCGGGTCCGCGCGCCGAGCGAGCACGAACGAGTCCATTCCGGCGAGGAAATTCGGATGCTCGTAGAGCAAAGCCAGGAAGGCGGAAGCCTCGGCACGCAGGACGCCCGGCTGATTGAGGGTGTATTCGAATTCAGTGAAAAGAACGCAGAAGAAGTGATGACACCTCGGACCCAGATCGAGGCGATTCCGGCCGACTTCACCGTGGGAGCCGCGGCCGACATTGTGGCGGAGGCAAAGCGATCACGCTATCCGGTTCATACCGATACCCTGGATGAAATCGTCGGCGTGGTCCACGCCAAAGACATCCTCACCGCGCTCCGCAACAACCCGCAACAGCGCGTCCGCGCCATTATGCGACCACCCCTCTTCGTCCCGGGCACCCGGGAGGTGGAGGACGTGCTGGCCGACATGAAACGCCTAAAGAGTCACTTGGCGCTCGTCCTCGACGAATATGGCGGCACCGCTGGTCTGGTGACGATGGAAGACTTGATCGAAGAAATTGTCGGGCCGATCTACGACGAGCACGACCAGAGCGAAAAGCCTCAAGGCACGGCAGGGGCACCCATTTTGGACGGGGCAATGTCGCTTTCCGACTTCAACGGTGAGTTCGAAACGGCCCTCGACGACACCGACTACACCACCCTGGGCGGCTACCTGTTCGGCCAAATCGGCCGCCTCCCCCGCATCGGTGACCGGGTCAACGTGGCCAATCTCACGCTCGAAATCGCGGCGATGGATGGACGGCGGGTCAAAGGGGTACGGGTGGTGGAGGGGGACGAGGCAGACAGACGGACGAGACGGACAGATGGACCGGCGGACAAGGCGGACAGAAGGTCAGACGGACGGACGGACCAGGAGGACACACCGGCCGCAAGGACTCTCAAACGGGGGTAGTTTTCGGAGGGGCGACCCCACCCCTACCGTCCCACTCTTGCCGTCCTATTCTTGCTGTCTTGTTCTTGCCGTCCTTCACTTCCCGTCCTGTTCTTGCCGTCTTGCCTTACTTCCCCGCCAACCGCACCGCCATCTCCAGGGCTTCACGCATGCTACTCGGATCTGCCTTCCCGGTGCCGGCGATGTCGAACGCAGTGCCGTGATCCGGTGACGTACGCGGGAAGGGGAGCCCCAGGGTAATGTTCACACCCTTCCCGAAGGCGGCGACTTTGATGGCGGTCATGCCGACATCATGGTAGGGCGCTAGGACCACATCGAATTCCCCGCGAATTGCCCGCACGAACACGGTATCCGCTGGGAACGGGCCGGCCGCCTCCAACGCAAGCGCGGCCGGCCGTAAGACGCGGCCTTCTTCATCCCCAAAAAGCCCCTGCTCGCCGGCATGCGGATTGAGGGCACAAATCGCCAGCCGAGGAGCCGCGATTCCCCACCACTCTTTCAACGCTTTGATGGTGACGCGGCCGGTGCGGATGATGCGGTCCGTGGTGAGAAGCGCCGGGACATCGCGGAAGGGCACGTGCGTGGTGACGAGCACCACGCGGAACGCGCCGGCCGCCAACATCATCGCGACGTCAACGTCACCAGCCAGGTGAGCGAGCCACTCGGTGTGCCCCGGATAAGGGAACCCCGCCAGGTGCAGGGCATGTTTTTCGGCCGGCGCCGTGACGATCGCGTCCACCTCGTGCGCCAGCGCCATCCGCACCGCCGTCTCGACCGCGTGGCCGGCGATCTTGCCGGCCCGAATGGCCCATTCGCGCTCCCCTCCCGGGCGATTTCCGCCCGGAAAGCTGCCGACCACGATACGTTGTTGGGCGGGAATTGCGGTGAGATGTTCTTCCGCGCCGATGACGATGATGTCGGCATCGAGAGGGAGTGCCAACGCCTGGGCCGTGATCTCGGGACCGATCCCGCGAGGATCTCCCAACGTCACGGCCAGGCGAGGCCGTCTGGTCAACTACCCCGGATCTCCACGTAGGTCGCTTGGCGAAGGCGTTCGATGTAGCGCTGGATCGCGAGCTGTTCGCCCAGCAGTTTCCGGATTTGATCCCGTACCTCTTCGAACTTGGCGTCGCCGGCTTCCGCGCGGCTGGTCACCTTGGCGACCACGTACTTTGACCGGAGCGGATCCGCCGCGGGAAGCATGAACACCGGGGCCACGCCGCCGGCCGGCACGCCCTCGAGCCCCTTGGTGAACGTGGGCGGCAACTTGTCCACCGGAAAATCCTGCAATTCCTTCTCCTCGGCGGGGTCATGATACAGCCGCTGCAGCGAGTCGAAATTCACTCCCGCTTTCACGCTCATGAACAGCTGATTGGCGAGCATTTTGGCACTGTCTGCGTGGACTGAATCGACGACCGGAGTGATGAGAATATGGCGGGCGTTCACCTCGGCCGGCTGCAACCGCTGCACCTGGATCAGGTGAAAGCCAAATGGGGTCTCCACCGGGTCTGACACCACACCAGGCTTGAGGTAAAACGCAACCCGTTCGAATTCCGGTACCATGATTCCCCGGCGAAACCAGCCGAGGTCGCCGCCCTGTTCCTTCGAGCCTGGGTCCTGCGAGAACCGCTTCGCCGCGGCGGCGAACTCCCCCCCCTTCCGCAGCTCTCCAACAATGGAGTCGGCCAGCGCCTTCGCCTTGGCGCGCGCTTCGGCCGTTGCCCTCGGCGCGATCGCGATCCAGCGGACCGAAATCCGGGCAGCCTGTTTCGGCAGCTGGGCTTTGTTCTGTTCATAGTACTGCCGCATTTCCGCATCGGTCGGGATCACATTCTTGACCTTCCCGCCGAATTCCTTTTCCTTCAGTCGGTTGACATAGAACGTCCTGCGCTGCCGGTCAATTTCCCACGAACGCCACTCATCCAGGGTCTGGAATCCGGCAATCTGCAAGTCCTTCCGAAAATCCTCTTCGGCGGTGTACTTCGCGCGGACGCTACGATGGGTCTCGTCCACCGCGCTGTTGACCTGTTCGTCGCTGATTTTGATAGTGGTATCGCGCTGCGCCTCTTGAACCATCAACTCTTCACTGATCAGCGATGAGATGATGTCCTTGCGGAGCCGCAGCGAGTCTTCACCATGCGGAACGCCCTTGCCCCCAGGAAAACGGGCGAAAAACTCCTCATCCACCTGGGAGGCCAAAATCGCGTGGTTTCCAACGACCGCAAGAATGCGATCGAGAGCCTGCGTCTCCTGCCCCGCCAGCGGTGTCACCACCGTGAGGCAGAGGGCGGCAAGAACGGCCCGAGAACCACGCATTCGCATTACGGCTTCTTCCCTGGAACCGGGGCGCCACCGGGAGCACGGCGCACTGCACCATCCGGTCCAACGGGCCCGCCCGGAGCCCCACCCGTACCGCGCGCCGCGGCCGCGGCGCTATCGACGCGGAACTTGGCCACCGACAACTCGATGGCGCGGGTGAGGCCGGCTTGATTGATGTGATAGTCACCCGACGATCTCAGCGACGCGACCAGCCCCGGTGGGACGTTCCGCATCTGGGTCTGTCCGGCCATCAATCGATCGAAATATTGATCGACTTTCTGCGCCGCCAGCTTCGAGCGCTGGTTCGTCGTGCTCTTGGAAGAATCACTGAATTCCGGTCCATCCAGACCAAGATCCTTGGTCAACGCCCCCACGGCAGCGCGATATCCGAGCTGGACCGCCCCCCAATTGGCCGCCGGCACCTTGATTCCGGCGGAGTCGGCTTGGTGGAGCATGATGACCTGCTCCGAGATCAGTTTGGCGAACTGAGAGATATTGCTGTCGCTCTCTGATTTGAGTCGGAAGGTGTATCCCGCCGGCAGGACGCTCACCCAACGCAAAAACTCGCCAACCGAGAGCGATCCGCCCTTGTACGTCACCAAGGTCTTGCTCGATCCCTTGGATCCTTCGCGGTCATTGAGCGCCGAACGAATGGCAGGCACCGCCCCGCTTTGCACTTCGATCTTGTTGGTGGATTGCAGTTCCGCCGCAAAGGCGGAATCCTGCTTCTGCATCGCTTGCTGATTGAGCCAGGACCCAAACCGATCCTTGACCTCCGTGAACGGCGGCCGACGGATGAGGTGGAAGCCGAACTGGGTCTGGACCACGCCACTCACCGCGCCGGGCGCCAGGTTCCAGGCCACGGAGTCGAACGGCTGCACGAATCCGCCGCGCGGTCCCACCGGCAGATAGCCACCGTCCTGCCGGCTCGCATCGGGGTTGGTCTTTCCAGCGATGGTGCCGAAACTGGTCCCACTCTTCACTTCCTGAAGTAGCTTGGCAGCCGCGGCCTTCGCTTTCGCGGTGTCGGCGGCGGTCGCCCCGGCGGGGGTCACGAGAATGTGCTGGAAGACTCGGAGGTCGCCCTTGGTATAGATGCTATCCGCGGCGTTGGGACTCAAATGAATCCGCCGGGCCATCAGCGTGTCGCGGAGCGTCTGCACCCGCGCCTGGGCCAGGTCGAACCACATGGCCGACGCGATCGTCGCCGAATCGGTCTTGATCTCTTTCTTGATCGCGGCCTGGGAGAAGAGCGAGTAGTCCGTCCAGAGCCCGGTCACGAAGGCGGCCGCATCAATATTGGGTCGCTGCGCCGGACCTTTGAGCATCTGGGACACCCGGTCCGACTTGAGGGTCACCCCACGCACCTCCGCGGCCACGTCCGCGTTCGCGGAAAAGGTATTGCGGAATTTCGAGCACCCGGCCCCCGCAACGAGCACCACTCCAACTACGAACAATCGACGCATGCCGCTCCACCTTGAATGAGTGATTCCTGCTTTCTCCGCCGGGAGCTCGGCCCGGCAACACCACCAACCGCTATCGTTTCGGGGCCAGCGTCACCCCCGCGCGACGAGCCTCGTCCGGTTTGACCCGGCTCATCGGATCGGCGACCGCGCGTATGGCCCGCACCAGAGCCGGAATGATTCCCTGACCACCCAATCGTTCGATTCGGAGCGACAACGGCACCGTGCGGCGGACATCCACGGCAAGCTGGACATCATCGAAGGCCGCCGAAAGGCCGGCCATGCGGGGCGTCGCCCCAGCCCGGAACGTCACCCGCGCCTCGTCACCCCTCACCAGGATGTGTTGGATGCCCAGCGTCGCGCCAGAGACGCGAAGCCGAGTCAGATCCATCAGGTTTTCTGCCTCCACCGGGAGCGGACCAAAACGTTCCCGCATTTCCTGGCGCAACTCATCAATTTCACCCGACGCGACCGCTCGCGCTAGTCGGCGGTACAGGTCCAGCTTGCTGTCGTCATCCGGCACGTAGCTGTCGGGGAGGCTCGCGGCCCGGTCGAATACGACATCCGGGGGGGCGGGTGCCTCCCCATGGACTTGGCCCCGGAGCCCATTCACCGTCTCCTCCAGCCAGCGGAGGTAGAGGTCGAACCCCACGGCGTGGGCATGACCAGATTGTTCCGCCCCCAGCAGGTTGCCCGCCCCCCGGATCTCGAGGTCCTTGAGGGCAATCCGATATCCGGCTCCGAGGTCGGTATGGTGCTCGAGCACCTTGAGCCGTTCGTCCGCCTCGGGGTCGATCAGGTCGGGGGTGATGAGGTAACAGTATGCGCGACGGTGACTTCGCCCCACCCGCCCTCGGAGCTGATAGAGCTGGGCCAGGCCGAAACGGTGCGCGTCATGAACCACTAATGTGTTGGCATTCGGAACGTCCAACCCCGACTCCACGATCATGGTGGAGACTAAGATGTCCACCTGCCCGTTCACGAAGTCCCGCATCACGGTTTCCAATTGATCCGCCGGCATCTGGCCATGCGCGACGCCAACCCGCGCCCGGGGTGCCAGCGACCGGACCCGGGCGGCGATGGTATCGATGGTTTCAATCCGATTGTGCACGAGGAACACTTGACCCGCCCGGTCCATTTCCCGAGCAAAGGCCTCCTCCAAGAGACCGTCGTCCCACGGTTCCACAAAGGTCAGAATCGGGGATCGGTCTCGGGGCGGAGTTTCGATCAGAGTCAGATCGCGAAGCCCAGCGAGGGACATATGGAGGGTTCGTGGAATTGGCGTGGCGGTGAGAGTCAGAATGTCGATCGCCAGCCGAAGCTCCTTGAGGCGCTCCTTGTGCTTGACTCCGAAGCGATGCTCTTCATCGACCACCAGAAGACCCAGTTCCTTAAAGGTGACATCCTTCGAGAGGAGCCGGTGGGTTCCGATGATGATGTCGATCTCGCCGGCTTCCAGTCGGCTGAGCGCCACCTTCTGTTCCTTTGCGGTTCGGAACCGCGAGAGGACCTCGACTCGCACCGGATAATCGGCCAAACGTTCCGTAAAGGTGCGGCCGTGTTGCTCGGCCAAAATGGTGGTCGGTACCAGCACCGCCACTTGCCGCCCGGCCTGCACCATCTTGAACGCCGCGCGGACTGCGATTTCGGTCTTGCCGTAGCCTACGTCGCCGACTAGCAGCCGATCCATCGGGCGGGGGCGCTCCATATCGCGCTTCACTTCATCCGTGGCGCGACGTTGGTCCGGGGTGTCCTCGTAGAGAAAGCTCGACTCCAACTCCCGCTGCCAGCGCGTATCCGGCGGGCACGGATACCCCGCCACTACTTGCCGGCGGGCATACAACTCCAACAGCTCCGCGGCGAGCTGATGAATCGCGAGGCGGGTCTTCTCCCGCACCCGCTTCCACGTTGTTCCGCCCAGTCGGTGCAGCCGGGGAGGCGGCCGATCGGCGTCATCGGCGGCGGCGCGGTACCGTTCCAGTTGGTCGAGACGATAGAGCGGGACGTTGAGCCGATCGCCTCCCTCATACTCCACCACGGCGACCTCGAACGTGGCGTCGCCCACCGTGATAGTCTCAATCCCGCGGTAGATCCCGATCCCATGATCGAGGTGAACGACGTAGTCCCCCGCGACCAGTTGGCCGGTCGCATGCGATGAGGCGGCTTGACGGTAGCGCCGTGCGCGGCGAAGGCGTCGGGCCCGGCGGAAAATTTCGTGATCGGTAAGCACCCGCAGCGACGGCATGACGAATCCACCGTCGAGCGCGCCGACCAGGAGCGTAGCGGCCGCGGCGCGCGTGCCGTCTTCATGGAGGAGTTCGTCCAGGCGCTCGAGCTGGCCTTCGTTGTCGCACAGAATGAGCGTCGACAGCGGACCGGCCAAGAGGTGGCGCAACCGGTTGAGATCGCGATCAATGCGCTCCGGGGGAAGGAAGCCGACCTGAAGGTCCACCTCGGCTTCGCGGAGCAAGACCCGGGCGAACGCGACCAAACTCCGCCGCCATTCTTCCGGCGCCACGAAGATCGCATCCCGGGTTGGCACCTCCTCCCCTAGTCGACGCGCGACCTCGAGATGATGCTCCGCCTCCCGCCACGCTCGCGCCACTTCCTCGGAATCAGGCCCTGCGGACTCCTCCACGACAATGGTGTCCACCGGAAGAAGGTCGAGGAGCGTGGAACGCGCAGGAGCCCGCCGTGGTGTCCGCGCCGGATCGACATCTCCCAGCTCCAGCCCTCCCGCTTTAATCGGGAGAACCGTGACCTCCCCGCACTCGGCGCCGGAACGCTGATTCGTCAGGTCGAACGCTCGCACCGAACTGATCTCATCGCCCCACCATTCGAGGCGGGCCGGCGCCGCCATCCCAAAGCCGTAGAGATCGACGATGCCGCCGCGGACGGCGAACTCCGCTACGGCGGTGACGGTCGCTACCCGTCGATAGCCCATGGTCGAGAGCCGCGCCGCCAGCTCAGACAGCGGAACCCGCTGGCGCGGGCCGAGACTCAGACTATTCGCGGTCAACGCCGCGGGGACGGTGGTCCGTTCCGCCGTGGCCCGCGCGGTCGTCACGAGAACGCGAAGTTGTCCGTGCAGCAGAGCTTCGAGGGTTTCGGCGCGTTCGCCGGCGATTTCAAAATGGGGCTCCTCTTCGCCGAGCCCTTCTCGTTGTGGATATAGCGCGACCGGTGCTTGGGTGAGATGTCCCAAATCAGTGAGCCAACGCTCGGCATCGGCCGGGGTCGGGGCGATCACCGCGAACAGTCGCGATGGATGGGCCCCGGCTAGCCAGGCGACCATGGTCGCCCCGCTCGAGCCGGGCAGCCCGCCCAACCGAAGTGCGCCTCCCCGAACGGGAAGCCGGTCCTTGAGAGCCTGAGCACCGGGCGAGCGGCCGAACGCCTCCAAGACCAGATCGAGGGTCATGCGGCCCGCCGCCGGGAACTTGCCAATCCGATTTCGGCGAGGCCAAACATCAACGCAAGCCACAACAAGGGACCGCGCAAGTCACCGCGGGCGCCGACCGCAAACGCCGATTGGACCGCGCGCGCCGGCGTGACGATCTCCGCTCCGTGCCACGCGTCTCGGATCGTCGCATCCGAGGCGCGCTCAAGGTTGGACTCCCGCGGATCGGGGTTCACGCTGAGCGCACCGACAGTATCTCGCCCCGCAAGCAGGAAGTGGACGCCAAGTTGGTACGGCCGATAGGCGCTTCCACCTTCGATCATCGTGGTCTTCCCGTTCACGCTCACCGCGGTAACCAAGTCCGGAAGAAGGACGGCCTCTCCCGGCCGCCCATCCAACAAGGCGACCTCTCCCCGAGCCAATCGGTTGACAACCGCATCGATGAAACTCATGAAGCGGGCGGAGACCGGAAGGCTGGTCCATTCGGGTTCCATCCGGCTCCCAACCAACACGATTCGGCCGGAACGGACGATCCACGGATCGCCGCCCACCGTCGCCAACACGCCGGTGCGTCCGCTCCCCGCAGGAATCAGCTGGTAGCGTTTGGTAACCCGCTCGCGTCCGCCCCCCACCACCCCACCGCTGTCGGTGAGCGCGCTCGATCCCACCAGACTCCCGAACCGCCAGGCGGATCCGCGAGCCTCAAGCCCGCGATTGAGCGCACCGAGGGACGCCGCGTCGGCCGGTGGAAACACCACCGACGCACCGGTCCCCAGCGCGCCAACGGTGATTTCCGACCCGCGAACCAGGCGGCGATTTGTGGCGAGGACCTCTGCAGCCGCCGCGAGATATTTGTCGGCGTCGGACCAGGCGGCACGCGCCGGCGGAGCGACCCGGACCACGCTCACCCAAATGTCATCCCCCCGGAGTTCATCCGGATCCAACTCGGCTCGGAGAATCCACCACCCGACCGGAGGCGTCGACACCGAGACCGTGGCGGAGCCGCCCGATGAGAGCAACTGCTGTTTCGGGGGCCGGTCGGCGACTCGGACAGTGATCGGCGCTGACTTGCCGGCGGTGCCGGTTCCCAGAACGGTCACCCGGCCTCCGCCTCCGTCCGCGAGCCAGGGTTGAGGTCCGGCCGAGAGGCCCGCAATCCCAACATTGGCGATCGCAGGATCTTCAGGCCGCGCTACCACCAGCGGCCCGCTGCCGAGAATCTGGGACACGGCGCTGGCTTGGAGATCGCTCACCACCAGCACGCCGCCGAGCTTGGGAGAGGCGGCCAAGATTTCGCGGGCCCGGGAAACCGCGACGCCGAGATCGAGTCGCCGGGGGGAAGGCTCGAGGCTGTCGACCAAGAGACTGAGTGCAGCGGCATCACCGCGGTGGGGAACGCCGTCGGCGGTGAACAGCCACAAATCGTCATCGGGGCGCGCCGCCGCTAACACCTCGCGTGCGGCAGCGCGCAACGCGGTCAAAACCGGCACCCCCGCACTCACGGCCCCGGAGCTCAAGGAATTGTCGAGCACGATGACCAGCGCAGTGGGGGCATGACCGATGACCCCGGCGCGCGGACGGGTTGGCCCGGCAGCTGCAAGTACGAGGACGACGATGAGGAGGGTTCGCACCAACAAGAGGAGCCAATGCTGGAGGGTCAATCGGCGCAGATGTTGCCGGGTGGACTCTTGAAGATACCGGGTCGCGGGAAAAACGACGGTGGGAGGATCACGCCGTGCGAAGAGGTGGAGGAGCATCGGGAGCGACGCGGCCAGGAGCCCACCAAGTACCCAAGGGGCCGCGAACGAAATCACGTGACAGCCGCCGAGCGAACGAGGGCCTGCCGGAGCGCGGTTCCAAATGGCACGTCCGTCGTAATTCGTTCATAGGCAATGGCGTGGCGGCGGCATGCCAACCGCCATTCGAGCACCGCTCGTTCGACGGTTCGGCGATAGAGATGGGCCCAATCCTGGGGGCGCACGGTGATCGACGCGCCGGACTCCGGGTCCTCGTATCGTGCTTCGGCCGGCCCGCTCAGCGCCACCTCCGCCGGGTCCATCACGTGCAACACCACCACCTGATGACCACGGTGCCGCAAGAATCGCAGGGCCTTGAGAACCAGATCACGGTCGCAGAGGAGATCGGAGACGAAGATGACCAATCCCCGCCGGCGCAGGTGGTCGATGACTCGTTGCAGGGCGGGAGCCGCCACGGTACCGATACCCGGCGTCAGCGCCCCCAGCACACGGAGGAGCGTCTGCCAATGCGACATTCGAGCGCGCGGCGGGGTGATGGTCCGAACCGCATCATCGAAGGTGATCATTCCGGTCGCGTCTCGCTGCCGCAACAACACCAGCGCAGCAGCAGCGATGAGTCGTTTGGCGTAGGCGAGCTTCGTGAGGCGGGCGTCGGGGGCTCCGGACCAGTCCATCGACTTGCTGGTGTCGAGCACGATCATCGCGCGAAGGTTGGTTTCCTCTTCGAACTGTTTCACGAACAGCCGGTCGTTCCGGGCGAGGATCTTCCAGTCGACGTAGCGCAGTTCATCTCCGGGTTGGTACATGCGGTGCTCCGCGAACTCCACGCTAAAGCCCCGGCGGGGCGAGCGATGGAGCCCAGTGAGAAACCCCTCCACGATCCCCTGGGTAACCAACTCGATCCCCCCGAGACTCGAGACCTCCATCGGGTCGAGGAGGTCCAAGCGAAGACGCGTCGGAGAGACGGGGGAGACTGACATTGGCCCGGAAGCGTAGAGGAGTCCACGAAACGAGTCAACGACCGGGAAATCTGTCGCCCGGGGGGGACGACCTCAGTCAGGCCCCCGGGGGGACCATGCAGTAAGCCACCGTTTGACATATGTTTAGAAACGGCCATCCCCTGGCACGCGATTGGCTCTGGAGCGGTTTGATGCGATACACTCTCAAATATGGCGCGCTTTGCTTCGCAGTCGCCCTCCTGGCGGCAGGCTCGAATGCCACGCTCCGCCATATGGCCCAATCCCCACAGCCTGGGCTGTGGGCGGTGTCGCATGCGGCCTTCTCCCTTGCTTCGATCCCTTGGCTCACGGACGCTCAAGCGACGGCCGACACGACGAAGAAATCCAAGCCGGCCCCACCCCCCAAAAGCACCGGAGAACCGATCTTGAAGCGCCGAAAACCAGACCCGCCCCCGCCTAAGAGAAGGCCGCCGGGTTTCGCCTCCGTCTGACCAACCGGGTGAAACTTCCGGTCTCTTTCCACGTAGATTCCGCATTCTTGCTCCACGCCGCTCACTCCAACATGAGCCTTTCATGCGCCGCTTGGCCGGTCTTCTGGTGTGCCTCCTCCTCCCGATCTTGCCGCTTCGGGCACAGACCCTCTCCTCCGCCGCGAAGAAGGCGGCCGGAGCCATTACGTCGGACGGTGTCAAACACCGGATCTATGTCATTGCCGACGATTCGATGGGCGGCCGAGACACGCCGAGTCGAGGCTTGGACCTGACGGCGGAATACGTGGCGAGTGAATTCAAACGGTTCGGGCTCAAGCCGGCCGGCGATGAGGGTGGCTATCTGCAGAGGTATCCCATTCAAATGAGCAAAATAGACCCGGCAAACTCCACGGTGGAGTTCACGCAAAACACCGGGACTAAGATCACCATCTCCTTCAACCGGGGGGCGTTCACTCTGTTCGGCAGCGCACCGAAGACGCCGGTCGCCGGGAGTCTGGTCCTCCTCGGCGGGGTCGTCGACAGCGCTGGTCTTGCGAGCGTCCAGGCGACGGACGTGAAAGACAAGATGGTGTTTTGGCTGGCCGACCAAGCAAAAGTCCAAGGCATCGCCCAGCGCGTGGTCCGACGAATCCTCAGCCTCGGTGCGAAGAACATCAGCCTGGTCAGCAACCGAGACTCGGCTAGCTTCGCCAAACGGGTCGGGGCGCAGGGCCAACCAAGCATGGGGAGCCGCGCGGGACTCTACATCGCCGAGGTGTCCGAGGCCGCGATCGTGGAGCAGGTACCGGAGGCGGCGGGCCAATTCTCTCAGATTCGCGCCGCGACCTCGATTGTGATCGCACCGCTCCCCGAATGGGAAGCGAAGATCACGATCAAGGACTCGAGTTGGATGACCAGCGCACCGAATACCGTGGGCGTGTTGGAGGGCAGTGATCCGGCCCTCAAGAAAGAGTACGTGGTGTTCTCCGCCCATATGGACCACATCGGCATGGCGAGTAGCGGCGGCCAGTGCACCGCGAAAGGCGACGACGGAATCTGTAACGGAGCCGACGACGATGGGTCCGGGACAGTCGGCGTCATGGAGCTCGCCAAAGCCTACACCCAGACCGGCGCCCGCCCCAAGCGATCGATGGTGTTCATGACGGTGAGTGGCGAGGAGAAAGGCCTACTCGGCAGCGAGTTCTTCGCCGACCATCCAACCGTTCCGCTCGATCATGTGGTGGCGGACCTCAACATGGATATGATCGGGCGCAATTGGGAGGACACGATCGCGGTGATCGGACGGGAGCATTCCGACTTGGGTCAAACCCTCGATGGAATTGCCCACGCGCACCCCGAACTGCGCATGACACCGATCGGCGACCGATGGCCGGAAGAAAACATCTACTTCCGATCGGATCACTACAACTTCGCGAAGCGGGGTGTGCCGATTCTGTTCTTCACCAGCGGACTGCATCCGGACTACCACCAGGCAAGCGATTCCCCGGAGAAGATCGGATACGAGAAGGAGGCTCGGCTGCTCCGGCTGGTGTACTTCCTGGGCCAAAAGGTCGCGAACACGGCCGAGAAGCCGAAGTGGAACCCGGAAAGCTACGCCAAGATCGTCAAGCCGACGCCCTGACCCACGACAACGCCAACGGGACCGGGCACCGGCCCGTCGCGTTTTCATTGATTGATTATTCTGTTTTTTCCTATTATTCTGATTATCACCACAATCGTCCCGGACCCCCTATGAAGCTCGCCACACGGCGCCTCGCCATGATTGCCCGGCCCCTTACGTTCGGGTGCGCCCGGGGTCCGGTCGTCCGACAGCGGCACCGAGCACTCCGATCGCGACCGTGGTTCGCGACTCTCGCGAGGAGGTGACGGCTGGAAGAAAAGTTTGTAATCAAGACGCTGGACCAGCTGCGCGCCGTTTCGGACCCGCTGCGATTGCGTGCCGTCGAGCTCCTGGCGCAACGGGAGATGACGGTGGCCGACATCGCGAGGGTCACTCGGGAACCGATGAGCAAGTTGTATCATCATGTCGATGTGTTGCTCGACGCGGGCCTGATTCAGGTGGTGCGACGACTCAAGAAGCGGGGGACGGAGGAGCGGTTTCTCCGGGCCGTTGCGAAGGACTTCTCGGTCGATGACGCGCTGTTTCTGTTCGGCGCACAGGCCGATCAGGGCATCGACGCGCTGCTTGAGGTGTCGACTACGATGCTGCACAGCGTGGCGGACGAAATCGTCACCGCAGCACGGGGTGGAGCCATCGACCCGCGAAAGCCCGGCCGACGGGTCTTCCTCGAGCAGCAGGAGCTCCGACTATCGGAGCGTGCGTTCGAGCAAATGTGTGCCCGCCTCGATCAATGGATCGACGAAGCCAAAGAGAACACGACCACCCGCGGCGGGCGCGTGTATCGCTTCGCCACGGTCTTCTTCCCCTCGGCCCGGAACCCCGTGCCCGAACGCAAAGGACGCCGTCGATGACGCGTTTCTGGTTTCTAACCCTCGTGATTCCTTCGGCCCTCTGGGCCCAATCCACCCGGGAAGCGCGGGCGGAACGACTCATCACCGAGTCGGACGTCCGGCGACACATATTGCTCATTGCGGACGACTCCATGCGCGGCCGAGATACACCCAGCCCTGAACTCGACCAGACCGCCGCCTTTCTTTCGGGTGAGTTCCAACGATTCGGGCTGCACACGACGATTCAGCGCTATCCGCTTGCCCAACGCCAATTGACGCCTGGACGATCCTCGGTGACTTTTTCGTCCTCGACCGGACCGAAGGTCACCCTGACCTTCACGCACGACGCCGCCTTCATACAGGGCACCGTGAGTGAAGCCCCGCGCACCGCTCCGCTCGTGGTGCTCGGTGGCAGCATCGATGGCGACAAGATCGCCGCCGACAGCCTGAAGGACCGCACGGTGCTGTGGCTCGCGGATTTCAGCGAGGCGGGTCTTGCCAAAATGGACGGCATCGCCGGAGCGATTCTCGCGGCGCACCCGGCCATCATTCTCGTCGTTCCGAGTGACACCTCCGCAATGGCCGGACCGCGAATGGGCCAGACCCAGTCGCGGTTGAGTTTTGAAGGAGCCGGCGGCCTAAGCTTTACGCTGGCCATGTTGTATGAGCCCGCGATCACCGCCCAGGCGCCCACGCTGGGCCAAGAGTTCTCCCGAATCCGTAAGGACCCGGGCACCGTTGCGCGCTCCTTGCGCGACTACTCCGCGACCCTCACGATGGCCGATTCGATTGTTAGCACCGTCTTGGCTCCCAATCTCGTCGGAATCCTCCCGGGTACCGACCCGGCTTTGCGCAACGAGTATGTGGTCTTCTCGGCCCACATGGATCACTTGGGAATGGCCCACGGCGAGTCGGACAGCGTGTTTAACGGTGCGGACGACAACGGCTCCGGTACGGTTGGGGTGCTCGAGTTGGCCCATGCGCTGAGCCAAAAGGGTCTAACCCATCGGCGCTCCTTGATGTTCTTGATCGCGAGCGGGGAGGAGAAGGGCCTGTGGGGAAGCGCCTATTTCACCGAGCATCCGCCGGTGCCGATCGACTCCATCGTCGCCGACGTCAACATGGACATGATCGGGCGGAACTGGCGTGATACCGTCGGCGTGATCGGACGCGAATACTCCAACCTTGGGGACATCCTGGATCGGGTGGCTGAGCGGCACCGTGGCCTCCATGTGACACCAGTGGAAGACCGGTGGCCGGACCAGCGGCGCTTCTTTCGGTCCGATCACTACAATTTCGCCCGGAAAGGAGTGCCGATCATTTTCCTTTCGAGTGGGTATAGCCCGGACTACCATCTCGTCTCCGATTCGCCGAACAAGATCGACGCGGAGAAGGAAGCGCGGCTGCTGCGCTTGATCTTTCATTTTGGTCTCGAGCTGGCCAATCGGTCCGAGCGACCACGGTGGGATCCGGCGAGCTATCGGAAAATCGTGGAGACGGGGAAGCCCTAACCCAAGCCCTTGGCGCGCATTCTCCGCGGAACCATCTTTCCGTCATGTCTGAATCTGCCGCCTCACTCGCCGAGTTCCGTGCGTTCCGCGAACGGATGAACCAGATCATTTTGGACGCCGGGAACCTCACGATCAACCGCTTCTTCGCGCTCGACGGGCGGGCGTATGAGCCCGGCGCGCTCGGGACGAAGACCAAGGAAATGTTGGGGTTGGTGTCGAGTATGGTACTGCGCTGCGATGACTGTATTACCTATCACATCGTTCGCTGCCGTGAGGAAGGGGTCAGCGACCAGGAGTTTCTCGACATCTTCGCGGTTGGGCTGGTAGTCGGGGGCAGCATTGTGATTCCACATCTCCGCCGCGCCATGGCTCGGCTCGAAGAGCTGCCCGCTACCCGTTCCGGAGCACCGTGACCGGATCCGCTACGAGCCGTTCCGCGCCGGCAGGTGACTGACCAGCACACCCGCGATGACAAAAAGCGCCCCCACCCCCTGGCTCGCCAACGGCCGCTCACCGAGCAACCCCCAAGCGATGAGGCCCGCAAACACCGGCGTAAGACAGTTGTACAGCGACGTCCGACTGCCACCCAACACCTGGACACTCCGATTCCACAGGATGAACGCCACCACGGATGACATGACGGTCGCGAAGAGCAACGCGCCCCAAACGGCCGGGCCGAGCGAGTGCCAATGCACCGAGCGCATCTGGGGCAGAGCAAGCAGGACCAGCCCGGGCGTTCCCGCCACCGAAGTCATCATGGTGACCCGGATTGCCCCCAAACCCTGCCCGGCATAGCGCACTCCAACCGTGAACAGCGCCCATAGGAGCATCGCCAGCACCGACAAGAGATCGCCGCGCAACGTGGCCGACGAGAAACTCAGTCCCCGCGCGGTGACGACCAAAACCACGCCCACGGTTCCGAGGGCGATTCCCGTGAGAAGGCGCGGAGTGGGCGTTTCAATGCGAAAGAGCATGCCGAGGAGCGCCACGACCATGGGCAGGCTGGCAAAAACCAGGGCGCTGTTAGTCGCGGTGGTAAGCGAAAGACCGCTGGTGAAGGCAATCGGGTTGAGCGTATTCCCCACGATGCCAACGCCGATCAGCCACCAGCGGGTGCGGGTCGGGATCGCGCGGGGCTCCGAGACGGACCGAGAAAGAGCCACGAGCATGAGGCTCCCCAACGTGAAGCGAATCGCGCTGAAAGGAATGGGCGGGAGGTACGCCAGCGCGCTCTTGGTGATGCTATAGTTGGCGCCCCAAATCAGGCACACCACCAGCATGGAGAGGTGGGAAGCCCGCCGGGCCGATGCCGCATCGCTCATCGCGCCGCACCCGTCAGCTGCGCCTTCACGCCGGCCGCGTGCCTTGACTGATCAGTACCCCGCCGAGGACCAGCGCCGCGCCCACACCCTGCACCGCGACCGGGCGTTCTCCCAGAAGCAACCAAGCGATCAGGATCGCGAATACCGGGGTCACACAGTTGTAGAGTGCGGTCCGGTTTCCGCCGATCGCTTGGACCGCGTAACTCCAAATGACATAGGCAATCACGATCGCAAAGACGACCGAGTACCCCACGGCCAGCCACGCGAGCGGGCCAATGCCCGCCCAATCGAGGGCCCGCGCCTCGGGCCAGGCCGCGATCACGAGGCCTGGTGTGCCGGCCATCGTCGTCAGGGTGGTGACGCGGAGCGGATCGAGACCCTTCGCAACCTGATGAAGTCCCACGGTAAATGCGGCCCAGCAAACGCCCCCAAAAAGGACCAAAAGGTCCCCCCGGAGCGTTGTGCTGGAGAAATGCACTCCTCGGGCGGCGATGACCAGGCCCACCCCCACGGTCCCAATCAAAATGCCCCACCACATCCGAGAGGTCGGACGTTCGACTCCGAGAATGCTCCCCAGCACGGCGACTTGGATCGGCACGGCCGCAAGAATGAGCGACGCGTTGATGGCCGACGTGAGTTTGAGGCCCGACATGAAGGCGGCCTGGTAGCCCGTGTTGCCGACGATGCCGAGAAGGATCAATTTGGTTCGTTCCGGCGCCGGAATCGGGCGGGAGGGACGGAGCAGCGCCACGACCCCGATCAGCAATGCGCTCGCCGCCAGGAAGCGGAGCGCGCTGAACACGAGCGGCGGCATTACCCCGATGGCAAACTTGTTCACACTGAAGTTCGCCCCCCAGAGGAGGGCGACCGTGAGCATGCCAACATCGTAGCGGAGGAGCCCTCGACGTTCCGTCATTCGCGGTGTAATGTAGCGAGGTTCCATCGCCCGCTGCCCGTGGGATACGCGGCCGTCTATATTCGAGCCCATGGCGCAGTCTCGCATTCGCAATTTTTGCATTGTCGCACACATCGACCACGGCAAGTCGACCCTCGCCGACCGTCTCATCGAGGCCACCGGCACCCTCGGGAAACGCCAAATGCGCGACCAGGTCCTCGACACCATGGACCTGGAGCGGGAGCGTGGCATCACCATCAAGCTCAACGCGGTGCGGATGAACTACACCGCGCGCGATGGGCAGTCGTACGAGCTCAACCTCATCGACACCCCCGGCCACGTCGACTTCACCTACGAGGTCTCCCGGTCGCTCGCCGCGTGCGAGGGGGCGATACTCGTCGTGGATGCCTCGCAGGGGGTGCAGGCCCAGACGCTGAGCAATCTCTTTCTGGCCATGGACGCCGGCCTCGAGATCATCCCGGTGCTGAACAAGATCGACCTTCCAGGGGCCGAGCCGGAACGGCGAGCCCAGGAACTGCGCGATTTGATCGGCGCCCGGCCCGAGGAGATCCTGCACGTATCGGCCAAAGAGGGCACCGGGGTGCCCGATCTCTTGGAAGCGATCGTCGAGCGAGTCCCCGCCCCTCGCGGGTCCGCCGACGCACCGCTTCGCGCCCTCGTATTCGATTCGTACTACGATCGGTATCGCGGGGCCATCCCGAGCGTGCGGGTGGTCGACGGAGAAATCCGTCCCGGTATGCACATCCAGTTCGGCTCGCATGCCACCGACGTCTATGACGTCCTCGAGGTCGGAGCGCTCCAACTCGGCCAACGGGCGTCCGAGGTGTTGGCGGCCGGCGAGGTGGGCTACGTCGTGGCGAGTCTTCGCAACGTCCGAGATGCGCGAGTCGGCGACACGATTCTCGACGCGGAGCGACCTGCGGCGACTCTGTTGCCCGGTTATCGGGAAGTGAAGTCCATGGTGTTCGCCGGGATCTATCCGACCAGCACCGATCAATACGAGAACCTCCGGGACGCGTTGGAGAAGCTGCAACTGAATGACGCGAGCCTCCACTACGAGCCGGAGTCCTCCACCGCGTTGGGGTTCGGGTTCCGGGCCGGGTTTCTCGGACTGTTGCATATGGAAATCGTACAGGAACGACTCGAGCGCGAATTCGACCTCAATCTCATCACCACCGTCCCGACGGTTGAATATCATGTGACGCTCACGGACGGCTCGCAAAACGTGGTCGAAAATCCGAGCACGCTACCCGAGGCCGGCCTGATCGGTCACATCGAGGAACCGTACGTGAAGGCGCGCATTATGGCGCCGGCCGATTACATCGGGGCAATCATGAAGCTGGGGCAAGACCGCCGCGGAGTGTATCTCGGAATGCATTACCTCGACCCCAGTCGGGTCGAGTTCCAATGGGAATTTCCGCTCGGCGAGATCGTGCTCGATTTCTACGACCGGCTCAAATCCCTGTCGCGCGGGTATGCCTCCCTGGATTACGAGATGGCGGGGTACCGAACCTCGGAGCTGGTGAAACTCGACATGCTCATCAATGGCGAGCAGATCGACGCCTTCAGCGTCATCATCCATCGGGACAAGGCCTACGAGTGGGGCCGCAAGGTGGCGGAGAAACTCAAGGAGCTGATCCCACGCCAACTTTTCCAAGTCATCATCCAGGCGGCCATCGGCTCCAAGATCATTGCCCGCGAAACGATTTCGGCCTTGCGAAAGGACGTGCTCGCCAAGTGCTACGGCGGTGACATCACCCGGAAACGCAAGCTGCTCGAAAAGCAGAAGGAAGGGAAGAAGCGTATGAAGCAGATTGGTGCCGTCGAAATCCCCCAAGAGGCGTTCCTGGCCGTACTGCAGGTCGACTGACGGGCGTGGGTTCGACTCCCGGCACCCTGGTCATTCAAACGGCGTTTCTGGGCGACGTGGTCCTCACGACCGGGCTCTTGAACGCCCTCATGGACCGCGGCGAGGGACCGGTGGACGTCGTGACGACGCCGGGGGGTGCGTGCCTCCTGCAGGATCATCCCGCGGTGGATCGGGTGATTCCGTATGACAAACGGGGGCAGGATCGCGGCATGGCGGGCATTCGTCGTATCGTACGCGAAGTGGGACAGCGCGAGTACCGGCGAGTCTACCTGCCGCATCGCTCGGCCCGGTCGGCTTTCTTGGCCTGGCGAACTCGCATCCCCGAGCGCATTGGGTTTGCGGACGCTCCGCTCGCGGTCGGGTATACGAGGCAGATCGAGCGGCCGAGAGAAGGACACGAGGCGGAGCGGCTGCTGGCGCTGGCCGAGCCGGCTCCGGGCACCAGAGCGAGGGTCACCCTGGGCCTCACCGCCGCCGATCGGAGCGCGGCCGATCAGTGGCTCATGGCTCGGAGCATCGGAGCACCGTTCATCGCGATCGCCCCGGGCTCAATTTGGGGGACCAAGCGCTGGCCGTTCTTCGGCGACTTCGCGGCGGGGTGTCCGGTTCCCGTGGTCGTGGTCGGCGGCCCGGAGGATGGCGCGTTGGCGGAGGAGATTACAGCCCGCCGACCGCTCCAGATTTACTCCGCCGCCGGCGAACTTGGTCTCAAACACGCCGCCGCAGTCCTGGAACGGGCGGCGGCCCTGGTCACCAACGACTCGGCGCCGCTGCACCTGGCGGGCGCCGTCGGCACGCCGACCGTGGCGATCTTTGGACCGACGGTTCCGGCGTTTGGATTCGGACCGCGCGGCTCCCGCGACCTCGTGATCGAAGTACCCGATCTCGCGTGTCGGCCCTGCTCGTCGCATGGTCCGGCGCGCTGTCCGCTCAGCCATCACGATTGTATGCGACGTCTATCGGTGCGCGTGGTCACCGAGGCCGTGGATACCATTTTGCGTTCGTCTTAGGAAACTTCCCATGCGATATATCCTGGGCATCGACATCGGCGGCACCAACCTGGTCGTCGGATCGGTCGCGGAAGACGGTTCCGCCCTCCACGCTCTTCACAGCGAGCCAACCCAACCCGAGCGGGGCGCGGAGTCCGTACTCGAGCGGCTGATGCATCTCGCCCGCCAAGCCATGGTGGACACGGTGCGGATCGATCCGGGCGCGGAAATAGTGGGAATCGGGGTCGGCGCGCCTGGCCCGCTTGACACCAAGCGTGGCATTGTGCTCCTCACCCCGAACCTGGGCTGGGTGAACATGCCGCTCCTCGACAAGGTACACGATGCGCTTGGACTTCCAACCACGCTCGATAACGACGCGAATTGCGCCGTCCTCGGCGAATGGTGGAGAGGGGCGGCGCGAGGCTGCCAACATGCGATCGGGTTCACGATCGGCACTGGAATCGGCGGTGGCCTCATCTTCGGCGGACGGCTCTATCGGGGCGCCTCCGATTGCGCCGGCGAGTTCGGTCATGTCACCATCGACGCGAACGGACGCCGCTGCAATTGCGGAAACTACGGGTGCATCGAAGCATATGCCTCCGGCCCGGCCATCGCCCGGCGCGCGGTCGAGGCGATCGAATCCGGTTCGGAGAGCCGGCTGGCCTCCTACGTGAACGGCGACCTGGGTCAGGTGTCGGCGCAAACCGTATACGACGCCGCGCATGACGGCGACGAACTCGCACTCGAAGTCGTCCGGGACACGGCGAAATACCTCGGCATCGGCGTCGCGAACATGATCAACATCTTCAACCCAGAAGTCGTGGTGATTTGCGGCGGCGTGACGCTCGCAGGTGATCGCCTCTTTACTCCCCTCCGCCGCGAAGTCGCCCGCCGCGCCTTCAAACCCGCTGTGTCCGTCTGCCGCATCGTTCCTGGTGAACTGATCGGCAGCGCCGGCGTATACGGCGCCGCGCGGTCATTTCTGGAACAGCGCGGTCTCGTGCATGCCTAAGCTCGGCGTGGTTGGCTCCCTGGTGTGGGACGTGATCTATGGTCGCGACCCCATGGCCAGCCCGGTCGAGGAGTGGGGAGGCATCGCGTATGCGCTGTCGAGCTTCGAGGCCCAGTTGCCTACCGGGTGGGAAATCGTACCGCTGATCAAAGTGGGTCGAGATCTCAGCGGCCAGGCTCGTCAGTTCTTCCGGACGCTGACCCGACTCGTCCCCGGCGGACGCGGAGTCGAAGTGCCTGCGGCAAACAACCGAGTGGTGTTGCGGTATCGGTCCACCGAGCGCCGCTGCGAGCGCATGGCGGGCGGTGTGCCGGGTTGGACCTGGGCGGAGCTCGGTCCGATGGTCCACGACTTAGATGCGCTCTATATCAACTTCATTTCCGGGTTCGAAATGTGCCTCGGTACCGCCGAGGCCTTGCGTCACGGATTCAATGGGCCCATTTACACTGATCTCCATAGTCTGCTACTCGGGATGCAACACGACGGCATCCGGGTGCCCAAGCCCTTGCCGAATGCGGAACAGTGGTTCCGCTGCTTCGACGTGGTGCAGGTGAATGAGGATGAAATGCACCAACTGTCGCCGGAACCAATGGCCCTGGCAGCGCGAGCACTCGAGGCGGGGGTCTCACTGCTCGTGGTAACGCTGGGCCCTCGCGGAGCCGTGTACTTTGCCGCCCCAGGATTCGCCACGCTGGCGGACCGGGCGCTGCACCGAACGAGCGATGGGCCGGTCCGCACGGCGTTGGTGTCCGGTCCGGTCGTCGAGGCCACCGACCCCACGGGTTGCGGCGACGTGTTCGGTGCGGCGTTCTGCTCTGCCTTGCTCGCCGGGCAAACCGTGGAGCCCGCGGTTGTCTCGGCCAACCGTGCGGCCGCGCGCAACGTCACCTTCCGGGGTGCGGCTGGCCTGGCCCAGCATCTCCGCGGGACGTTGGTGGGGCTCTGATGCGCGTCGTACCGGTTCCGCTCTCTTTCGATGATCGAGCACTCGACACCCTGGCCCAAGACCTAGCTCCATGGCCACCAGGTGAGCGCCTTCTCCTCGATGCCCGGATGGCGAAATGGGCGTCACCCTACGCCTTCACTTCACTGCTCACGTTGGGCCAAGCGCTAGCGGAGGCCAACCAAGAAAAACCGCGGTTTGCCGTCCCCGAGAACGAAGCCGTTCGAAGTTATTGGGCGAAGACCGGGTTTTTTCGTTTCGCCGCCGAGTTCTTCGAACTCCACGGCAAGGTCCCCAAAAAGTTGGCCGAATTGCCGAACGACGTTCTGCTTCCGGTCACGCCCGTGCGGGCGTCGGAGGATGTCCATGAGGTCGTCGGGAAGATTCAAGAAGGCGCCTCCAGGATGTTGGTCGGAGAACTGGGATTGGAGGCCAAGGCCGCGATGGGGTTTGCGATGGCGCTCTCCGAAGCCTGCCAGAACATCGTGGAGCACGCGGGGACCAGCGGGTGGGTGGCGGTCCATGCATATACGTTTCGCAAACGGTTGGGACGGCGAGTAGTCGTAATCGCGGTGAGCGACGCGGGGATCGGATTTCGTCGCTCCCTCGAAAGCAGCGAGGCGAAAAAGGTCGGCGAGCGATGGGGTGACGGGGCCGCCCTCGAATGCGCACTGCTTCAGGGCATCAGCCGCTTCCGCGACCCCGGTCGCGGTCAGGGACTCGCCGGTATCAAACGGTATTTGGAGCGGTGGCAAGGCAAGGTAGCGATTCGGAGCGGAACCGCGCGCGTCTCCGTCGGCCCGATGTGGGGAGATGACGAAGTCCCTCGGGCCGATCACCTCGCCTTCTTTCCCGGGTCGCAGCTGCAAATCGTCATTCCGGCGCAGGAAGGGGCGGCGGGTTGATTCAACGCATCCGAATGGCCCAGGTGCTTCGCGAAACCGTCAGCACGCCGTACTCGGATCTGGTGACCCGCCCGACCGGGCGCGCGGTGCGGGGGCGCATCGAACAAGCGATGGTCCACACCGAAGCGCTCACCATGCACCTGGATTTCTCAGAGATCGGACTGCTCGATTTCAGCTGCGCCGACGAGGTCGTGGCCAAACTGCTACTCGTGACGGTCGCCAATCCGGATTGCTGCATCGTGCTCCACGGAGTGTCCGAAGCGCAATTCGAAGCCATCGATCACGTCCTCCGGGGCCAACAGCTCACTGTCACAGCCCTGGTCCACGAAACACTCAAGCCTCGCTTGCTCGGCTGGTGCACCCCGGACGCCGCCGGTGCCTTTGAGGTCCTTCACAGCTCGGGTGGGGTCGATCCAGCGACCGTGGCGGGCGCCTTGGGATGGTCGTTCGACCGTGCGATGGACGCCTTGGACGATCTGGTGGTCCGTCGACTCGTCCGGTGCCAAGACGGCCGGTACAGCACAGTGGCGTTGGCCTAGCGACCGACCCGACGCTCGCCGCTCGGCACCGGCCTCGCCCAGCCCCTCGCCTAAGCCCCTCCCCACCTTCTATCTTCCAACGCGTGATTCGATTCTCCCACGTCTTTAAGACGTATCCCAATGGCGCGCCCGCGCTCAAAGATGTTTCGTTCCACATCCCCAAAGGTCAGTTTGTTTTCTTGACCGGTCACTCCGGTGCGGGAAAATCCACCGTGCTCTCCTTGCTCTACGCCGACCAGCGCCCCAACAATGGCGACGTCAAAGTGTCGGGCTTTTCGGTCGGTGCGCTGACACCGAGGGAGGTGCCACGTCTTCGGCGCCGGCTCGGGATCGTGTTTCAGGATTTCCGACTGTTGGAAAATCGCACCGCTGAAGAGAACGTCGCGTTCGCGCTTGAAGTCACCGATGCTCGGCGGGAGACCATTCCCAACCGGGTCATGCGGGTCCTCACCCGAGTCGGCCTCGCGAGCAAGGCCCCAGCCTATCCCCGCGAACTCTCCGGCGGTGAACAGCAACGTGTCGCCATCGCGCGTGCGCTGGTGAACGACCCTCCGATTCTGCTGGCCGACGAACCAACGGGCAATCTCGACGAGCGCGCCACCAAAGGCGTGTTCCAGCTGCTCCGCGAAATCAATGCCGGCGGCACCGTGGTCGTCATGGCCACGCACGATTTGGACATGGTGCGGGAGGCCAGTTACCGCACGATTGAGCTCAAAGGCGGATCGATCGTCTTCGACAGTGCGGTCGACGAAGCCCCGAGTGCTGCGCCGTGAGACTCCAAATCCGGGAAGTGCTCCGCTCCTTCCGACGGACCCCGCTCCTCTCGGCGCTCTCGATCGCAGCCATCGGGTTCTCCCTCTTTACGATCGGGCTATTCGGGCTGGTGGCGATCAACTTTCAACAGGCGTTGACCGGGCTCGCGGAGCGCGTAGAGGTGGTGGGGTTCGTCCTGCGCGGCACCCCCACCGAGAGCATCACGCTCGCCTCCCAGGATATCGCGGCGTTCCCGGAAGTCCTGGATGTGAATTTTGTGACGGAGGAGCAAGCCCTCACGCGCGCGCAACGCGAGCTGGTGGAATTTCGCGAGGCGTATCGCGACCTGGCCGTCAACCCCTTGCCCGCGAGCTTGGAAATTCGGCTCAAGCCCAACTTCCGCGATGTGAAGCATGCCCAGCAGGTGGCGGAGCGCCTTCGCGGGTTCCCGTTCGTCGAGGACGTCCGATACGGCCGCGATTGGGTCGAGCGCCTCGACCGACTCCGCAACATGGCCGGCGTCGTCGGGCTCGTGATCGGATTCGCCTTCGCGGTCGTCGCGATCGTGATCATCGGCGTTACCATCCGCATCACAGTGCTTCAGCGAGCCAAAGAAATCTCCATCATGCGATTGGTCGGGGCTACCAACGGTTTCATCCGGGGCCCCTTTCTGCTCGAAGGGGCGACCAAAGGCATTCTCGGCGGGCTCTTTTCGATCGCGCTCTGTTGGATCAGCTTCATCCTGTTTCGGAGCCGACTCGGCGCCGGCATTTCCGGGTTGGTCTTCTTTACCGAACTCCAAGTCATGGCGTTTCTCTTTTTTGGGGTCCTCATGGGATTGGGCGGCAGCTTAGTCAGCGTGGGGCGGCACCTGCGGAATGTGTGAGGGTCGGGCAGACGCATGGTGCACGGTAGACACTCGTCTTGTCAGAGCGAGCCGGGTGAAGCGACGCCGTGGCGCGGGGTGCTGATGGTGCAACGAAGCCACCGTGCGCCCGCGTACCGGAAACTGTGTGCTGCGTACCGCGCGGCGGTGGTTGCGGTCGCCCTGATCGTGGCCTTTCCCCTCCTCTCTGCCGCGCAAAACCCACAGGACCTCGAGGCCAGCAAGCGACGCATCGAAGAAATTCGGGCGGAGCGGGAAACCTTGCGTCGGCAGCAACAGCGGCTGGAAGGACAGGTGCAGGACGTCGGGGCGGAGCTCCGGAACATCGAACGCCAGCGGGAGTCGACCAACCGGATCGTCAACGAAATCGAACGCCAGATCGGCGGACTCGGCAGCCAGGTGGAGCGCTCGAGCGCCGAACTCGTCTTGGCGGAAGACAACCTCGCGGAACGGCGCGCGGTGTTGGAGCGCCGGCTCGTCGACATTTACAAGCGGGGCCCGCTCTACACCTGGCAGGTGTTACTCGCCGCGGAATCTTTCGGCGACCTGCTCTCGCGGTACAAATACCTGTTTCTCACCAGTCGGCAGGACCGATCGCTCGTAAGCGATATCGAGCAGCTGCGCAATCGGATGGACCGCCACCGCACCGACCTCCTCGAGGTCAGAACGCAGCTCGATCGGCGACGGGAGGAGCGGGAGGCGGAGCTCAAGAGTTACGCGCTGCTGGCGGAGGAGCGTGCGCTCAAGCTCCGGAACCTCAAGAAGAGCTCCCAAACGACGGCCCAACGGATGGGTCAGTTGGAGCGGGACGAGGCCCGGCTCAACGAGGTGCTCGCCGCGCTCGAACGCTCACGACGCGAAGGTGTCGGCCGCACCGGTCGGGCGCCGGCCACCTCATCGAGCGGGCTCACGACGGCCGACATCGGTCGGCTCGACTGGCCAGTGCACGGGCGCATTCTCTACCGATTTGGGCGCGACACGCTTCCGAGTGGCGGGGTGATTCGGTGGAACGGGATCGGGATCGGCGCCCCGGCCGGTACGCCGGTGACCGCGGTGGCGGCCGGCCAGGTGGCGTTGGTGCAGAAGCTGAGTACCTACGGCCTCACCGTCGTGCTCGAACACGGGAACAGCTACTACTCCCTGTACATGCAACTGGGGTCCGCCTCCGTGGTGCAGGGCGCGCAGGTCACCAAAGGCCAGGTCCTCGGCACGGTGGGAGGCGAGAATTCGGACAAAGGCCCGCATCTCCATTTCGAAATCCGGGGCGAAAATCAGATTGCCCTCGACCCCACCGACTGGCTCCGGTCGCAACGGCCCAAGTAGCCTAACTACGCCGCGTCGGCGATCCCGATCCGCTCGTCCTCGTGTTTCCCTCGCACCAGGGCGCGTTCCGCCAGGGCGAACAGATCCTCGGTCTGCAACACGTTCGGGTGTGGAAACGCGACGATGCCGGCACTGACCGTGGGCCGCTGGGACGGTTCCAAATCCCGGAAGGAATGTTGGGCGATCTTACCCCGGACTCGCGCGACGGTCCGCCGGGCCCCCTCCTGATCCGTCTCCGGCAAAATCAGAGCGAACTCATCCCCGGAGTACCGGGCCACAAAGTCGGGGGTGCGAATCTCGCGCTGCAACAACGATCCGAGGTCGGCCAGCAAGCGATCCCCGACCTCCACGCCGAACCGCTGATTGAATTCTCGCAGCGCGTCAACATCCAATAGCACGAGGCTGAAGCTCAACGCGTAGCGTCGCGCGCGATCGAATTCTTCCCGGATCCGGTGATCGAGTGAATCGAGACTCCCGCAGCCAGTCAGCGGATCGCGCACGCCGGCGTTGACTTGGCGCCGGTAGATGGCCCCCCGGCGCTCCTCGCTCTCCAGCACGCGAGACGTGGCGCGCACCAGTGCTTCAGTAAACGACACCTGCTCTTGGGAAATAGCGGGATCCTCCACCCGCGTCCGCAGGAGGACAACCCCGATCACCTTCCCCATCGACCGGAGCGGAACCGCCGCGACACTACGCACGTCCGGCTCGAGCTGTTGGCGTCGCCAGCGTTCTCGAGTCGACTCGAAGAGGGGGCTGTGCGAGACATCCGGGACGTAGACGGTCCGCTCCGATTGGAGCGCTTCGACGATTTCAGGATAACGGGCCAAGTCGATCGCAAGTTCACGCACCGTGGGATTTTCGTAGATCGATACCGCGCGTCCTTCTTTAGTGTCTTGGGAGGTGAGAATGCAGGCGCAATGCGGGAGTTGGAGTGTCTCCCCTAGACGGTGAACCAACGTCTGGAGGATCTCCTCCGGTCGCAACGCGATGGAGATTTCCTGAAACGCTTCGAATAGTCGAGTGCTCATTTCGGTGGAGTGGGCAACCGTCGCCACCTCAAAACGCATGCGCATCCGAACCGATAGTCGGGCGCACAATTCGGCCAGGTGGATCGGCGTCGCCATGGCATCCACCGCGCCCAGCGCCAAGGCATTCACGACGCCGGCGCGGTCGGGATCGGTCAGAAGCACGACGGTTGGCACGCCCCGCCCGAAGGTGGGTTCGATGCTCCGCATGGCGAATTGCAGCCGGTCATCGGCCTGCTCGAGCGCGAGTATCACAAAGTCTGGGGTCTGCCCGGTCAACGGTGAGCCCGGAGCCACGGGAGCTTCCGCAACCTGGAAGCCAGCTCGGACGAGGGCACGTTCCAACCCGTCCGGACGTGCGCTATCATCCCCGAGCAAGATCACGCGAGGGATTGCGAGCGGGTCCGGTTGGAGGCAGTCGATCCACTGGCTCGGGGTCATCCAACCCTCAGGGCCAATACCGTCGAGGCTGTCATCATCATGCCATCTCCAAAATCCAAGGACCCGGAGCCACTAGGAGCCCATGTCTCAACCCAAGGAGGGATCCACACAGCTCCGGCCCGAGGAAAGCTGATTGGTGCCACGGCCATCCAGGTGTTCACCAAAACGCCAAATCAATGGCGGGAACCGACCCTCGATCAGATCGATGCGGGTCGGTTTCGCCAGGAATTAGCGGCGGCTGGGATCCAGGTCGTGGTCTCGCACGATTCGTACCTGATTAATCTTGCGTCACCAGATACTTACCTAAGTGTAAAATCGACAAAGGCATTCACGCTCGAACTGTCAAGATGTGAACACCTGTCAATTCCTTACCTGGTGTCCCATCCAGGCAACTTTATCGATGACCGCGCCACCGGCATCGGGCGGAATGCCTCCCGGTATGCTCATGCCCTTCGAGCCGTTCCTGGCAGCGTCATGGTCCTCCTGGAGACCACCGCGGGAGCTGGCACGGCCCTCGGCAGCACCTTCGAGGAACTCGCCGCCCTACGGGACGCCATCCCCCGAGATGTACGGAGCCGGGTGGCGTTCTGCGCCGATACCTGCCATCTCTACGCTGCGGGCTATGATTTGGTCAACGAGTTTGACCGGGTCTGGGAACGGTGGGACGAGGTTCTCGGCCGCGAATCCCTCCGCTGTCTTCATCTCAACGATTCCAAGTCGCCGTTCGCGTCACGAAAGGACCGCCACGAATTGATCGCCGAGGGGACGCTCGGGGCGGGGCCGTTTCGTCGCATCATGCGCGACGCCAGGTTCGCGGATGTGACTAAGATCCTGGAAACTCCGAAAGGCGCCGACCCCGTCGCCATGGACCGGCGTATGCTCCGGCGACTCCGAGCTTATCGCCGCAGACCGGCACCCGGCGGGGGCTAGACCCAAACGGGCCCGATGGTTGCGGGCATCGGAGGCTCTACTGATCTTTAGGGTCTGACCAGTCGCGCAGACGTTTCATAATAAGACGCTCAGATCGTGCGGGACGCACTTACTCGTGGAAAGGTTTATGACGACCAACACTCCGCTCGAACGCGAAACGCTCAGACTGAGCGCCCACGGCATCTCACCGAAAAAGGTGTGGGCCAACCTCGAGACAGCGGAGCTGTATGAGCACGCGATCCGGAGAGGAGAGGGAACGCTGACCGATCATGGGGCACTTGCTGTGCTCACCACCCCCCACACCGGGCGCTCGCCGAAGGACAAGTTTGTCGTCGAGGAGGCCTCGTCGACCGCCCGGATCTGGTGGGAAAAGAACGGGAAGGTGAGTGCCGAGCATTTCGAACTTCTGCACTCCGAGGTGCGGGCGCACTTGAGCGGACAAGAGGTCTACGTCCAAGACCTCCATGGTGGAGCAGACGTCACCTATCGAAAGCCGGTTCGCTTCATCACCCCCAACGCGTGGCAAGCCCTGTTCGTCCGCAACATGTTCGTTCGCCCGTCCCGAGTGGATCTCGCGGGCTTCACCCCCGGCTTCACTGTACTCCACGCTCCCGAATTCCAGGCCGACCCATCACGCCACGGCACGCGGACCGGCACTTTCATCATGCTGCATTTCGGCAAGCAAATCGCGCTGATCGGCGGCACCCGATACGCGGGAGAAATGAAGAAATCGATCTTCACCGTACTGAACTATATGCTCCCCCAGCAGGGCGTCCTGTCGATGCATTGTTCCGCCAATATCGGGCCCGACGGTGATACCGCCATTTTCTTTGGCCTATCCGGCACCGGAAAGACCACCCTTTCGGCGGACCCGCGGCGCCAACTGATCGGCGATGACGAGCACGGGTGGAGCGACCAAGGAATCTTCAATTTCGAAGGCGGATGTTACGCGAAGGTTATTCGCTTGAGCCCCGAAGGGGAGCCGGAAATCTTCTCCGCCACCCAAAAGTTCGGGACGGTTTTGGAGAACGTCGTGGTCGACCCGACGAGCCGCGCGGTCGATTTCGATTCCGAGAAAATCACGGAAAACACCCGGGCTAGTTACCCGATCTATTTCATCCCGAACCATCGCCCGAGCGGGGTCGGCGGCCACCCCCGCAACATCGTGTTTCTCACCGCCGATGCATTCGGGGTCATGCCGCCCATCGCTCGACTTACCCCCGATCAGGCGATGTATCACTTCCTCTCCGGATACACCGCCAAAGTCGCCGGCACCGAACGCGGGGTGACCGAGCCCTCGGCCACATTTTCCTCGTGTTTCGGTGCCCCCTTCCTTCCGTTGCACCCTGGGGTCTACGCCAAGATGCTGGGTGAGAGGATCGCCAAGCACAAAGCCGGCGTCTGGCTCGTCAATACCGGTTGGACCGGAGGCCCCTATGGGGTAGGCGCCCGAATGAAGTTGGCCCATACCCGTCGCATGGTCACCGCCGCGCTCTCCGGCGAGCTCGACCATACATCGTACACCAGGGACCCGGTCTTCGGCCTCGATGTTCCTTCGGTCATCGAGGGCATCCCCGCCCGACTCTTGGCCCCTCGGTCAACCTGGAGTGACCAGGCATCCTACGACGCCCAGGCCCGTAAATTGACCACGATGTTTCGCGACAACTTCAAGCTGTTCGCCTCCGAGGTCCCCGCGGCGGTCGCTGCGGCAGGACCAATCCTCGCGTGAAGTGATACTGCGCGACTTCGAAGTCATCCGGGACCCCCTCTGGGACAACATCAGGCTGGACGGCCCGGCGATGGCCATCTTGGACACGCCGGCCGTCCAGCGTTTACGCTACATCCGGCAACTGGGCCATGCGTTCCTCGTCTACCCGGGCGCCACCCACACGCGGTTCGAGCACGCACTCGGCGCGTATCATCTGACGCACCTCGCCCTCGGCTCCCTCGAGGAGCGCGGTGAACTGCAGGGCGTGACCACCGAGGACCGTATCTCAGTGCGACTCGCGGCACTCCTCCACGACATTGGGCACTATCCTTTCTCGCATGCCCTCGAAGAGGCCGGTTTCCCACACCACGAGGTCCTCGGCGTCGCGAAATTGGGCGAGGAACCCTTGGCCTCGATCCTGGAACTGGTTGGCGTACCGATGCTCCGGGAGCGCGTGGGAGACCTAATCCAGAACCGGAGTACGAGCCCGCTGCAGGGGTTGATTTCGGGTTCAGTGGACCTCGACAAGATCGACTACTTGAGTCGGGACGCTCGTAACTGTGGTGTCCCGTACGGTGCGGTTGACGTGGATCGCTTGTTGGCCGCCCTGGTCCTGGTGGAAGCCGGCACCGGTCGTCGCGAGGTCGGGGTGCAGGAGAAGGGCGTCAGCGCCCTCGAATCGCTTCTTTTTGCCAAGTATCAGATGTACCGAAACGTCTACTGGCACCACGCGGTGCGCTCGGCCACCTGCATGTTCAAGCGCGCGGTGCGGCTGACCGTCGCAGCCGGCGTTTTTACGCCCGAGAGGATCGCGAATGCCACTGATGGCGGCTTGGTGGAACAGCTGATGGTGCAGGACCCGAGTGGCCTAGCGCGGGCGGTACACGAACGACGTCTGTTCAAACGGGCGCTCGATTTGCCCGCGAGCGACGTTCCCTCTGATGTGCAGTCCTGGGTAACCGAGGATCCGGCGCTCGTGGAACGAGTCGAGGATGAGATGGCCGTCAGAGTGGGGTTGACGCCCGGTCAGCTCCTCATTGACTACCCGGACCGGGCAACGATGCTGTCGGTAGACTTGCCACTGCGGACCCGCACCGGCGCGATCGATCGCCTGACCGACGAAGGGCGCGCGGGCCAACTCGGACTCCCCCGCGTGGCGGACGAACTCTATCGCTCGGCGCGGCGACTCCGGGTCTTTGTGGCTGAGCCCGCTCGGGGGTCGTTGCGCCAAGTACTCACCGTACTGACGACCCCTGCCGCCGAGCTCCGCACCCACTTCGGGCTCGGGGCAGCACCGCCATAGACCTTCAGCTCTTCGCGGCTGCTTGTGATGTGTGATACTCTCCGGTCGCCCCGTCCACCGACTCGATGCGGATCACCACCGCGGTGATGTTGTCCAGCCCGCCCCGCCGATTGGCATCGGCAATCATTCGGTGCACCCACTCCTCCGGTCCACCCTCACTCGTGAGAATCTTCGCGAGCTGGTCGTCCTCCAACATGCCGGTCAGCCCATCGGACGCAAGGAGAACCACATCACCCGCCTCGAGCGCTCCGAAGTAAATGTCGGGCACCACGTCCTCGTTGGCCCCCACGCACCGCGTAATCACATTGCTGTAGGGGTGGGTACGCGCTTGTTCCGGCGTGAGGAGCCCTGCGTCGACTTGTTCTTGAACGTAAGAGTGATCTTTGGTGATCTGAGCCAGCTCGGAGTGTCGGAGCAAGTACGCGCGGCTGTCGCCGACCTGTCCGATGAGAAACCGCTTTGAAAAGAGCACCATCACGGTCGCGGTGGTGCCCATCCCGCGCTTGTCGTGCTCGGAAAGCGTGCGTTCGAAGATCGCCTGGTTGGCGCTGCGGATCGCGGCATAAATGCGCGCGCTCGCGTCCTTGTCCGACATCCCGCGCAGGCTGCCCACCTCTTGAGAAATGAGGCGGACGGCCATGTCGCTCGCGATTTCCCCGGCGGCATGCCCGCCCATGCCGTCCGCGACGATGAACACACCGCGTTGATGATCGACGAGGAAATTGTCCTCATTGCCCGATCGAACGATCCCCACATCGGTGTTGCCCGCGCAACTGAACCGCATCGGGCGGGCTAGCGGAGGTAGAGCGTCACGAGAAACGCCCCGATTGCGAGGAGACCGATGATCAGGAGCCACCGGAAAGTGTGGCGCCCCCGGGCTGCCGAAGCATCGGGCTGAGCCATCAACACGACTCGCCGAACCGCGTCCGGTGGTGTGGCCGCCGCGCGTAACACCGAGGTGGCCCCCTCCGCACCCGCTGAACCCGGCAGATCCATGGGCTCGAACAAGAGCGCCACGTCGCCAAGGCGGAGCGTCGCCCCGGGAGGAACCGCCACCTCTTCGGTCACGCGTTCACCGTCCACGAAGGTCCCGTTGGTGGACCCCAAATCCGACACGACCCATACTCCCTCACGCAATTGGAGCTTGGCGTGCGACGTGCTCACGCTGGCGTCGGGAATTCGGAGCTCGTTAAAGTCCGCGCGGCCGAGGTTGACGACTGGACTCCGGACGGAGAGCCGTTCCCCTTTCATGGCGCCGCTTCGCACGAGCAGGGAAGCCAGCGGGCGAATGGCAGGTACTGGAGGCGTGGGAAGGGGGGTGTCGACCTTGAAACGATGAGGGACGCCCATCATGGTATCACTGAGCCTCGCCTCGGCCCCCGCGGGCGGACTGAGAATCGGCTCGGGTGCGGTGGCGGGCTGATGCGCGGGATAGAACCGGAATTCTTCCCGCCCAATGCGAATGACATCCGCGCGTTCGAGCTTGCGCCGACCTTGAATTCGCTCGTCCGCGACGTAGGTACCGTTGCTGCTCAGGTCAACCAGCACCGTCATATCCGGCAGCGGCACTATCTCGGCGTGCCGACGCGAGGCACCGGCGTCGGTCACCACCACTTGGCAGGCGGCATCGCGACCCAGCACGAACGGGATGGTATCGATGGCATACTCCCGGCCATCGTGAAGACTGACGAGACGCCCGGCCGGTTCGGACTGGGGAGCCAGCTCCTGACGCGCCATCAGGCGGGTGTCTCCGCCCTGCCCGGGGTCGACCACCAAAATCTCCTGTCCGGCAATCACGAGTTTGTCGCCGTGAAGCACGGGCGTCGGATCGCTTCCAAGTCTCGTTCCGTTCAACAGCACCTCGGATTCCCGTGAGGCGGGCACGACGACCGCCATCCCATCGTTGAGGCGCCGCGCAATGGCATGGCGACCCAGAACCCCGGCGCCGGACAGGCGGAGTGAGGCGCTCGAGTCAGACCCGATGACGAATTCTCCGGCGGCCAACGAGTAGCGCTGTCCGCCGATTTCTAGCTGCATGCGTGGTCCTTCCCTGTTCCGAGGGAGGTCTCAAGACAAACGTATCCAGCGCCCGACCCCCTGGCAAGCGAATTGACACGCGGTTCAGGACACTACCCTTCGTTCGCTCCCGACCTGTAACTCATAGAGCCGCCGATACAGCCCTCCCTGGGCCAGGAGAGTGGCATGGGGGCCCCGTTCGCGGATGATTCCTTGATGGACCACCAGAATCTGGTCCGCATGAAGGATGGTGCTCAGGCGGTGTGCCACCACGATCGAGGTCCGTCCCACCGTGAGCTCTTCGATCCCTCGTTGGATCAGAGCCTCAGACTCCGTGTCGACGGAACTCGTGGCCTCGTCCAGCACCAAAATGGCCGGATTGCGCACGAGGGCGCGCGCGAAACTCACGAGTTGCCGCTCGCCCATGCTGAGGTTCTTCCCGCGTTCGGTGAGCACATGCTGATAGCCGTTGGGAAGTAGGGCAATGAAGCGATCTGCGCCCACGCGCGCCGCTGCGCGTTTCGCCGCCGACTCGGCCGTGGGTTGGTCGAGGGTGAGATTTCGAAGAATGTCGCCAGTGAAGAGGAACAGGTCCTGTTGCACGAACCCGATCCGCTCCCGAAGCGTTTCAGTGCGGCAAGTACGGATATCAACGCCATCGACCAAAATCCGCCCGCGCTCGGGATCATAAAATCGAAGCAGGAGGCTGATGATCGTCGACTTCCCCGCCCCCGTATGGCCGACCAACGCCACCGTTTCGCCCGAGCCGACGGTGAAACTCACGTCCTGAAGCACCCAAGGCGAATTGGAATCGTATCGAAACCAGACGCGCTCGAAAGTCACCTCGCCCCGGGCCGGGACCGGCAGCGCAACCGGCTCGATCGGCTCCGGGACTTCAAACGGGGTGTCCAACAAACGGACCACTCGCTCCGAACTCGCCATGGCGCTCTGAAAAAGATTGAATTTTTCGGAGAGATCCTGCAGCGGCTCGAAGAATCGCCGAGTGAGCTGCAGGAATGCCGCGAGCACGCCGACGGTCAGCGTACCGTTGAGCGTCCGGTGTCCGCCGTATGTGAGCAGGAGAGCCAACGCAACCGACAGCAACACCTCCACGACGGGAAAAAAGACCGCGTAGATGGTGATGGAACGGAGGTGGGCGGTCAGATGCTCGTGGTTGACCGCGTCGAACCCCTCACTGACAGCGGTTTCGCGGGAGAACAACTGCACTACGCGAACCCCGGACAGGTGTTCTTGCAAATATGTGTTCAGGCGCGCGACCCGGGCGCGAATGTCGCGAAACGCATCCCGCACCGTTCGGCGGAAGAGCGTGGCGGTGAGCCAGACCAGCGGAATCACCGCAAACGCGACCAGCGCAAGGCGCCAGTCCGTCAGCAACATCATGGCCATAATCGCCACGAGCGTGAACAGGTCCCCGAAGACGGTCACCACCCCGGAGGAGAACAGCTCGTTCAAGGTTTCGACATCCGACGTCACGCGGGTCATGAGCCGCCCGACGGGGTGTCGATCGAAATAGGGGATACTCAAACGTTGCAAGTGACCGAAAATTGCCATGCGGAGGTCGTACATCACGTGCTGGCCGATCTTCGTCGTCAGGACCGTCTGCCCGTACTCGACGAGAAATTCGAGCGCCAACGCCGCGAGATACAGCACCGCGAACACCGTCAGCAGCTTGGTGTCCCCGCGCGGCAATGCATCATCAAGAGCCCGGCGCGTAAGCGTCGGACCGACGAGCACCAACGCCGCGCCCGTGGACAAGAGCAGCACCGCGCCAACGACCAGGCGTCGATACGGGCGCAAATACTGCAGCATCCGGCGTGCGAGGGCCGCATCGAATGCGCCCGTGGGGACGTCGTCGCCGCGTTCGGGCGCCATCGGAGCCTATAAACCCGGCGGGCGGAGCGGTTCCTGCTCGATGCCCATGAGTCCCGAGCGGACCCAGTGCGAGAACACCACGGCGCCGAACGCGATGGTGAAGTAGCTCTGAATCAAGCGCCAAATGAGGGTGTAGACGGCAGTCAACTCCCGCGGGACATAGAGGGCCATGACCGCCGCTGAGAGGATTTCGGCCAAGCCGGATCCGCCGGGAGTCGGCGCGAAATAGAGGAGAAACATGATCAGGGTTTGGAGGAGCAAGACGTCCACGAAGTTGGCGTGGATCCCCACGGCGCGCAGGGACACGTAGCCGGCCAGCAACTTGTTCGCATGCGACGGCGCGGACAACACGACGGCCCAGAGCAACGACAGCCAGCCCCGCGGCGTATTGAAGGCCTTTACGCTCGCATGCGCCTGATCGATGCCGTAGCGGACGGCCTCCAGCCGACTGGCGAGCCGGACACTGCGCCGTCCGAGCGTGGTGGTAAGACGATGCAGGAGATCGCGGGCGAGCCGGGGAAAGACGATGATGAGAACGAGCAAGACGCCGAGGCCGCCGAACACGCCGAGACTGCCGAGGAACAGATCGTAGAGCGTGAGACCGAGGACGTCGCCGTGGTGGCCCAGTGCTTCCCCGGCGCCCAGAACAATTGCGAGCGGCCCGGCGATCGCGAAGAACACGACGGTCGCGATGAACGTCATGAGGGTGGCCGCGAGTGCGACCGGCACCGGAACACCATAGCGGCGTTGAGTATATACCATCATGGGGCCGGCCCCCGATTGCATCGGGGTGACGTACGCTCCCCACGCGCTCATCCCTCCCGCCAAAATCATCCCGAGGACCGGCGGGCGGGGGTGGATCTGACGCGCCACAACCCAGAGGCGGAGACCACCACCGATCCAGTCCAAAGAGGCCAGTCCTGCCCCAGCCAGGATCCAGATCCAGTGGATGTGCCCGAGTGAGGCGAGAAAGGCATCCAGATCATTGCTGTACAACAACAGCCCGGCGAACGCGATCAGCGACCCGAGTACGAAAATTTCGAAGCCCCGCCGGATCACTCTCGGCGTGAGGAGTTTCGCCATGATCTCGGGAAAGTATCGGGCGTTTGGGGCCGAGGGTAGTGGTGGACTACCCCCCACCCACTTCCCTCGGCTATTATCCCGCCGCCGTGTCTGCTCCCCCCTTGCGAATCATCAACGCCCGACAGCACAACCTGAAGGGCATCTCCGTAGACCTTCCGCGACGCCAACTGATCGTCGTAACGGGTCCGTCCGGTTCCGGCAAGAGTTCCTTGGCGTTCGACACCATCTACGCCGAGGGGCAGCGGCGCTACATCGAATCGCTGTCGACCTATGCGAAACAATTCCTCGAGCGGATGCCCAAGCCGCTGGTCGACCGGATCGAGGGCATTGCGCCCGCAGTCGCGATCGAACAACGGAATCCGACAGTATCCAGCCGGTCCACCGTGGGGACCGCGACGGAAGTGTACGACTACCTCCGGCTTTTGTGGGCTCGGGTCGGGCACCCATATTGTCGAGGTTGTGGCGCGCCGGTGCAGCGCGACACGCCGCAATCCGCCGCCGATGCCGTCCATCGGGACGCCGTGGGGCGCCTCCAGATCACCTTTCCGCTGCCTCCTTCGGCACGGCTGAATTCCGCCTCACTCGTCGAGAATCTGCGCGCACTCGGATTCGTCCGGCTCGAGGTCGACGGTCAGCCCATGCATCTCGACGATCTTCCAGCGGACTTCGATCTCGTTACGAAGGCGGAGGTTCTGGTCGTCGTCGATCGCTTGGTGGGAGAGCTCGATCCCACTCGGCTCTCCGACTCGGTCGCGGTCGCGTTCCAAGAAGGCGATGGCATTGCGATCGTCCTATACGAGGGGGGGCGACTCCGGTTCACCGAGTTTCTCGCCTGCTCCGCCTGCGATACCGCCGCCGTCCCGATCACACCGGCGCTGTTTTCCTTCAACAATCCCCGCGGCGCCTGCGGAGGGTGCAACGGATTCGGCGCCGTCCTCGAGTACGACGAGTCACTCATCGTACCGAACTCCTCTCGAAGCCTCATTGAAGGCGCGATCGACCCGTGGACTAAGCCTCGATACGAGAGCCGCCGCAAACTCCTGTTGGAAACGGCCCAGCAGCTCGGGGTCGATCCGTTCACTCCGTGGGCCAAGATCAAGGCGAAGGCGCGGCGCGAACTCCTCTACGGGAAGCTGGGCAAGTACCTCGGGATCTTTCCGTTCTTGAAGGGGTTGGAGAGCAAACGGTACAAGCAGTACATCCGCGTGTTCCTCCGGCAATACCAACTGGCGAAAATCTGCCCCCATTGCGAGGGGACGCGACTCAACGAGCACGCCCGGTCGGTCCGGATCGGGGAGGCCACGATCGCGATGGTCGCTGCCCGCACCGTGGACGGCGTGAGCGAGTGGTTGGCCACTCTCAGCTTCTCGGCGTCCGAGGCGGCCATCGCCGCACTTATTCTCCAACAACTCGGCGCGCGGCTCGACTATCTCAAGAGCGTCGGGCTCAACTATCTGTCGCTCGACCGCCAGACCCGGACCTTGTCCGGAGGTGAAGCGCAGCGGATCGCGCTCGCAAACGCGCTGGGAGCTCAGCTGGTGGATTCGCTCTATGTGCTCGACGAACCCTCGATCGGCCTCCATCCGCGCGACACCGATCAACTGCTGGCCCTGCTGCGGAAGCTGCGCGATGGGGGCAATACCGTGATCGTCGTCGAGCATGATCCCGCGGCCATCGCGCAGGCCGACTTCATGCTCGAGCTCGGCCCAGGTGCCGGAGAGCACGGCGGGCAGATTGTCTATGCGGGCCCGGTGTCGGGCGCCACCAACTCCCTGACCGGCGCTTACCTGCGCGGTGAAAAACGGATCGGGATTCCGAGCGTCCGGCGACCCGCCGGCCCCAGCTGGCTCAAGCTGGGTGGAGTCTCGTTACACAACCTTCAAGCAGTCGATGTTGCCATTCCCCTGGGCACCCTGACCGCGGTCACCGGCGTCTCGGGCTCGGGCAAAAGCACGTTGGTGCATGAGGTTCTGTACCGGCACTTAGAGCGGATTTTGCATGGGAGTCACTCCGCAAAATCTCATTTGGGGGAGGAAATCGGCACCGTCGACTCGATTCAGGGCGTCGAGTTCCTGCAAGACGTCGTGTTGATCGACCAATCGCCGATCGGCCGGTCGCCCCGGTCGAACCCCATCACCTATATCAAAGGGTTCGACGAGATTCGCGAGCTCTTCGCCGCCCAGCCACTCGCCCGGTCGCGGCGCTATACGGCTGCGACATTCTCCTTCAACCTCGAGGGCGGGCGATGTCCGACGTGCGAAGGTGCCGGCCACGTTCAGGTCGAGATGGTCTTCCTCGCCGATGTGTTTGTGCCCTGCGATACTTGCGGTGGAACGCGGTTCAAACCGGCCGTTCTCGAGGTGCGCACCGCCGGAGTGTCGATCCACGAGGTGTTGCAATGGTCGGTCGAGGAAGCGATCGCGCGGTTCCGCCATCAGCCGAAGCTCGGAGCCGCGCTCTGGCAACTGCAGCAAGTCGGCCTGGGGTATCTGCGCCTGGGGCAGCCAGCCACGACGCTTTCCGGTGGCGAGGCTCAGCGGCTCAAGATTGCCCGTGAGTTGATTCAGGCGGGCAAGCGCTCGGGGCGGAAGCTCTATTTGCTCGACGAGCCGACCACCGGCCTGCACTTGGACGACGTCCGCGTGTTGATCCAGGTCCTCGATCGACTCGTGGATGCGGGGCACACCGTGGTGGTCATCGAACATCATCTCGACCTGATCAAGCGCGCGGACTGGGTCATCGACCTCGGCCCGGAAGCTGGGCCCGCGGGGGGTCGGGTCGTCGCCCAAGGTACGCCAGAGACCATCGCCGATGTGCCCGAATCACACACGGGCCGATACCTTCGCCCCCTCCTTCAGGGCGGAGGATTGGGAGACCGCCGATGACCAAGCGCGGCGCGATCGGAATTCTCATTGGGGTCACCATCCTCTGGGGCACCTTCTTCACTGTAATCAAGATGGCGCTCTTCCATGCATCTCCCTTGCTCTTCATGGGCGTTCGTTTTCTTACCGCCAGCGCGCTCCTGGCGCCGGTCTTTCCACGGATCACCCGAGAAGAATGGCACGGCGGCGCCGTCCTCGGCGCTTTTTTCGCTGCGGGTGCCATGCTCCAAAGCTCCGGCCTCGTCACCACAACCCCGGCCCGATCGGCCTTCATTACCTCCATCTGTACGCCATTGGTTCCTCTGGCGTCGTACCTCGCATTTCGGGTTCGCCCCCGGCCGTTCACGTTAGTGAGCATTGCCATCGCCATGTTCGGGACCTACCTGCTCACCTCCGCGAAGGGTGGCTCCGGCGGCCTCAACCACGGCGATTTCCTCACTTTGATCGCAGCCTCCGTCTTCGCTGGGCATGTCGTCGCCGTCTCACACTACGCGAGCCGCTTCCGGCCGTTGCACCTTCTCGCGGTGCAGCTGCTCATCACCGGGGTTGCCTCGCTGCTCAGTTCGCCGTTGCTCGAAACGCCACGTTTCGAATTCAATGCGATCGTCTTCTGGACCTGGCTGGGGCTGAGTCTTTCGGCCATCGTCACTTTCGGCCTCCAGCTGGTCGCACAACGAACCGTCAGCGCGTCACGGGCCGCGGTGATCTTTCTGCTCGAGCCCTTGGTGGCCTCGTTCACGAGTTATCTGGTCTTCGGGGAACGGCTCGGTGCCTGGCAGTGGATTGGTGGGGGGCTGATCCTGGCGGCCATGCTGGAGCCGCTCTGGGAAGCGGCCGAAATACTCTAGTCCGCCAGGAACCGAACCAGATCGCTCTCGGCTAGTTCCGCGTGATCCGCGCCCAACGCAATGGTCGACTCCACGCGCTCCGCGCTGGTGTAGTCCCAGCGATTGATCGGGAGCGGTCGACTCGGCGCAAAGTACCACCGGGCTCCCTGCCGCCCGATGGAGGCGGCGGGATACGGGCGCGTGAGGACGATGAGGTGCCGGCTGACCCCCGCCACGCCCTCACCAATGAACGCCGGCGCGTTGTCGATCATGCCTCCGTCCAACAATCGGTGCTCGCCAATGCGGCCGACCGGCGTGAAGGGAGGCGTGGCGGAAGAAGCGAGCACGAGCTCGGTGAGTTGGGTGGGAGAGGCACACCCCCGCGCATCGACGATGAGAGGGCGGAACCCCATGCGCGGACTCCACGTCGGATGGACCAAGCCTCGGCGGAGCTTCTTCTCCACCGAGTATGCGACAATCCCCGCGGCGACCGCGACCGGTGCCGGCAGGAAAGCAGGGAGAATGGCGGTCAGGATGTAGAGGGGGAACGGAAGGGCCTGAATTCGTTCAAAGCCACCGTCCGCCAGCGCAAAGAACAGGGTGTCCCGGTAGATGGGAAGATGCGGTGTGGGACGGTGACCCCGAAGTAGGCGGGTCCAGTCAAAATTCTTGGTCACTCCTGCCCGGCGGCTGAGCCAATACGCGTGAGATTCTCGTTGGCGGCCCGAGAGCACCATGATCGCCATGCAGGCCCCGGCGCTACACCCGCTGACCACCCGCACCCGAGGCTCCAGTCGGTCCCACCAGCGATGCAATAGGCCAATTTGGAAGAAGGCCCGGTTGCCACCGCCCGCCAAGGTGAGCGCGACGTTCCGCGCTCGACCTAGCGCACCCCCATCATCACCTGGAAGCGTTCGCCCCCGGCCGTCTGGAACGGAATGGTCAGCCGCCATGACCGACTCTCGGCCGGCTCCGCGGAAATGTCTTGGACCATCTGCTGTTCCAGCTTAAGACCGCGCGCATCGAGAGACGAGCGCACTCTTCCCCCGATGGTTTCAAGCAACGACCCGAATGCTTCATTGGCACCTTCCGCCCAGGACGTCGGTGCGCCCAACAATCGTCCGCTCAAGGACTCCCCGTCCGCTTTGGACGAGGAGAGCCCAATACTAGCGCCAAGGCCACCGGACAAGGAGGTCAGATCGACACCCACAAGCACTTCTCGGATCGGGCCTGCTTCCTGAGCATCGCTACCCACTTCGACTTCCTGCTGCGTCATGACTCCGATGGTTTGCTGTGCCGCCGAGATCAATTCGGCGCGAAGCTCGTTGTCGATCAACTGGACGAGCAGCCCAACCGCTGACACGCTCTGATCCACGACCTTGGTAAAACGCTCGAGCATGGTGTTCGGAACGAACGACTTGCGGATGGTCCCGTCGAACCCGTCTACCTCGTCCGGGGGTACCTCACCACTGTGCAACAGATAGATCCCGCGCGGCGGGTTCGGCAGCCCCCGAATCGTCTGCGCGAACAAGTGTTCGTTGAGCAGCGTAAGGCCCTCCGACAGCAAGAGGATCTCCGGCGGCCTCTGCTGCGCGATCTTAAAGGCGAGGGGGCCGGTGGACGCCTCTTCGACCACATATTTTGAGTCGAGGAGGGATCGAAGCATTTCGCGGAAATTCGGATCGGGCTCCACGAGCAGGAGGCCGGGCCGGCCACCAGGGTCGCGAGAACGCGCCCCGTTTGCCGAACGAGGGTTGGTCTTGATCTCCTGGATCACGCGGGCCAGTCGTTTCGAAGCGGCCACGAGGTCGAGCGGCTTGAGCAGGTAATCTGAAATCCCGAGATTGATGAGCTGACTCACCAGGGCGCGGTCGGACTCGGACGACACGGACACCACCGGAAGGTCCCGATGGAATGGACTCCGCCGCAGGGCCTTCAGGGTCGCGGGGCCATCCATGATTGGCATCGAAACATCCAAGAGCACCAAGTCGGGGATGCTGTCCTCGATGGCCATGAGCGCCTCGAGACCGTTCTCGACCTCGGTGACCTCGGCGGTGAACGCACTAGTGAGAAGCCGACTCAAAACCCGGCGCGTCGTCGCGTCATCGTCGACGACCAGAATCTTGAGACTCATCGCTTTCGCGCCCCCAGAGGTAGATTCATGATCCTCCCCGACCACGACCACCGACATTTCAGGTGCCCGGCATGATGCTCGATCCGCACGACCTCGAGAGCGCCTGCACCGCGCTCCGTACCGCCGATCCTTCCCTCGCTAGTCTCATCGACCGAATCGGTCCCTGTCGCTTCGAGACCAGAACGCGGCGCACTCCCTTTCATGCCCTGCTCGAGGCAATCGTTTACCAACAGCTCTCCGGAAAGGCCGCGGCGACAATTTTTGGCCGTTTCCGGTCGCTCTACGCCCCCAAGCGATGGCCAACTCCGGCGGACGTTCTGGCCACCCCGGTCGATCGGATCCGCGGCGCTGGGCTCTCGCGAGCAAAAACTCTCGCGGTCCAGGACCTGGCAGCGCACGCCATCGCACGGAGACTTCCTGGGACGACACGGATCCGGCGAATGGAAACCGAGGACATCATCAACCAACTCACCCAGGTTCGTGGGGTTGGCCGATGGACCGTGGAGATGCTCTTGATCTTCCGCCTCGGCCGGCCGGATATCCTTCCGATCCACGATCTCGGCATCCGGAAGGGCTTCCAAATTGCCTTTGGCACTCGAACTCTCCCTCGCCCTGAACGAGTGGCACGGCATGGGGAGCGTTGGAGGCCCTATCGGACCATCGCAAGCTGGTACCTCTGGCGGGCCGTAGACACCGCCAAGGACTGAACGGCCTGCCGCCGGGCGTGGTGTTTCAACTTACGGAGTATCGGTTGGCGAGTGTTGCCCCTTGAACCGGGGAAGCCCGGCGCTCGGGAAGGTAGGTTCGTTTAGACCGGAGATTGGGGTCGGGTCCCGGCTGGGTGGCTCGACCCACCCCGCTGGTTTCTGGATCCAAACCGCGCAGGCGGGCGGGGCCGGCAGAAGGATAGCCCCGCCCTCAACCTCAAATGACTCAGCGATCCGGCGGCGGAGTGACTCTCAAGTAGGGTTTTTTCGCCACGAAGCCCTTCGGAAATTTCACCTTGGCGTCCGCATCCGACACTGAAGTCACAATGATCACATCCTCGCCTTGTTTCCAGTCGGCGGGAGTCGCCACGGAGTACCCGGCCGTAAGCTGCAATGAATCGAGTACCCGCAGCACTTCTTGAAAACTCCGCCCCGTGCTCGCCGGATATGTGAGCGTCAGCTTGATCTTGTGGTCGGGCCCGATGATGAACACCGAGCGAACTGTCATGGTGTCGCTCGCGTTCGGATGGATCATGTCGTATAGGTCTGCGACCTTGCGGTCAGGGTCGGCAATCATGGGAAAATTTACCGCGTGACTGGTCACCTCTTTGATATCGCCTTCCCATCTGTGATGAGACTCCACCGGATCGACGCTCAACCCGATCACCTTGGTGTTCCGCCGGTCGAACTCGGGCTTGAGCGCAGCAACTGCGCCAAGCTCGGTGGTGCACACGGGCGTGAAGTCCTTGGGGTGTGAAAAGAGGATCGCCCACCCATTCCCCTTCCACTCATGAAACGAAACGGTGCCTTGGGTTGTCATCGCGGTGAAGTCAGGCGCAACATCGCCCAGCCGGATCGCCATAGGGACACCTCCGAAAACAATGGGTGTGGGATCGGCCGTATGGAAACGGCCCGGGAGATTCTTGACCACAAAGTAGCTCAGTCCGACCGGTTCGTCAGGATCCAACAGTCCCTACCGAACGACCGACCTCGAGGCCGGACGATCAGAACTGTCCGAAACTCAGGCCAAACCGGAACCGCCGGGTTTGGTAAGAGGAGACCTGCCAAGTGAGGTGGGCCGCCAAGTTGAATGGCGAGAGAAACGGCGTGAGGTTGCCCAGCCCGAATCCAATTTCGCGATACGCCCCGGGCGCGGTCTTGAATGAGTCAGCGAGACTTACCGCTTGGCCCGAAAAGTCGGTCCAGAACAGGCCTCCATGAACGCTCAACGTGAACGGCAGTTTCCGGATTAACGGAAGGCGGCTTTTGGCGAACAATAGTCGGTCGAATTCGTGCCGCACGGTGAACATCGCCACCCGATTGCCAATGAAGCTGCTGTCCCGGACCGTGTTGAATCCTCCACCCTGAAAGGTCAGCACGCCTTTGCCCGGGTCGATCGTGAAGTAGCGTTGCTTGGGCAAAGTGCCGCTCGAGGCTCCGACGGTCGCGGAGAACGTCGTCATGCCAAGGTTGAATGTCCGTTGGCGCCGTTCGATCTGAAGGGAATACTTGCCGAAATCGAAATCGTTCGCCACCAGGGTCGGTGAGGCCACTTCCGCGCTGAGGGTGACGCGAGTCCACGTCGGGCTCTGGAGATACGAATCCTGCGCCTCTCTGCGGACCATCGCCCGAGAATCGTAGGTCAGCCGGCCGGAGAACGAACGCATTCGCCCGTCGTCAATGGGCACGTTGGGACGTACGGCTCGCCTCGCATGAAAAACCGAATAACTGGTGACTACTGGGAGACTGGACTGATGGAGGTCGTTGTACTCGACATCGAGGTGGGTGAAGTCCGCGAGCTTAGTCGAGAGCGAGACGGTCGCGCCCTGGTCGCGGTAGTAGTCGAGGGGATCGACACGAAAAAAGAGGGCGCGGAAGGTCGGGTCGTACGATCGCGATACCAAGGTGTTCCTCGGCACTGTCTCACTGTGGTAGGCAAACCCGACCCACAAACGCTGAGATTCCACGAGCCGCACCTGGCCCCCCAACCGATACTGCCACAGCTCGCTCCCAGATCCATACCCCAGCTTGCCGCGGAGCGTGAGCCCCGGAACCCCCCGATAGGTATCGCCGACACCCAAGTATGGTCCGTCGACTCGATTGAAGTGGAAAAAGTCGGGATTCGTGGCCAGCCGTGCTCCGGCGCGGACGCCACCCAGGGCCCAAGCACCGAAAGTCTGGGGGGCGCGTTCGATGGAATCAATGCGGGCCCAGGCGGCGCGTTCGCCTGCCGACAACGGGATCGCCTCCGGGGAGGACCACGTGGCACTATCCGGGCGGTCGGCCCGATCGGAAACCACAATGCGAACCTCGCTCAGGTCCCGGGGCCGGTCGCCCCGGTCGAAACGATAGTCATTGAGCGACGCAATGTGTTCGAACGCGAGTTGATGGGGAAATCCGGGGAGCGGAATTCGGAACCGGACTTCGCCCGTCAGTTTGATTTCGTCGGGCATCCACCGACCCCCGCCCATATCCCTGAGGTGCTGTTGGTACCGAATGTTCTTGAGCAAGTTGAAGCGCGCCGCACGGTTTACTCCGACGTCGACCCCCGTGACGTCGTAGGTGGAATCGGCGATATCAATCACCCCGATGAATAAGGGAGACGCGTCATACTTGGGTTGGAGGCCGAGGCGGAAAACCCGGCGGTCGTCCAGAGAGAGCGTGTCGAGGACGCGATAGTCGTAGTGCTCTAGCGCGTCATCGGCGATGGGGGATACCAGCGAATACCGGCGGAGGTCGATCCGCTCCCGATTGAAATTGACGATTTGACCCACGGACAACAGGTTGCGCTCGGCGTCGAGGTTGCTGGATTGGCGACGGGCGAGAATCGTTTCCTGATAGTGATTGGGTTGCTCCCAGTAGGCCGTCGTCCGGGTTTCGCTGATGAGCACCACAGATGCGGCCGAATCCTGGGGCTTTTCCAAGTCACGCACCACGAACTTCACGTAGGCGTCGTACCGATAGTCATGGGTGGCGGCGAACAACGCATGCTTACGCGCGATGGCCGCCTTGATGATGCGGTGCGCCTCATCCTCTTCCGCAACGACGATGATCGGCGCAAGTTCGACCGCGACTGGTCGGAGGTATATGTCGTACCGGGTCTGGTACTCCGAAATAGCCAAGATGACCGAGGCTGGGGAATACCCGATTCGCCGCACTTCGAGGCGAATCTGGCCCACCGGCAGCACGAGGCGGTAGTACCCTCGATCGTTGGTCAATGTTGAAACCATGGTGCCGGCGAGACGAACCACAGCGAGAGGAATCACGGAACCGGCCACAGTGTCGTAGACCACACCCTCGACAACCGATCGCTGTTGAGCGTGGGTATCCGCTGGGAGGGTCAGGGCGAGGGAGACGCTTCCGAGAGTGATTAACCGGCGAATCATTCAGGCGATGGATCCATTTGGGGGAAAGGGCACCCGGACGAGAGGCCGCCCGTCCCTTAAGGTCGCGCAGCCATCATAACCATGCGGCAGTCGGAGGTCCACTCAGGCCTCTGGCGTTTCGGCACCGGGAGATCGCGACAGATTAGCACGCGGAATTGACTCGAGCCGGGCAGGCGTCCTGGTGCTCGAGCCGGGGATTGATGGATCGGAGATGTCCGACCCCCAATCGACCTCGGGAACGCAGAGCCCTTTGAGTATCCGGCGCGAGGCCGGGACACCTCGGAACGCCTCGAGGAGACCCACGGCATCGGAGCCCCCTTCCCTCCACTGGCCGCACCGAAGGTCCCATTCCTGGGTGGTGATTCGCCGATCGTCCCGCTCCACAATGCGCACCACGCGCCCGCGCACGATTGAGGGCGGAGTGAGACGGGTTCTAATTGGAACACCAGACATGCCACGACCTCCTAACCGGCCCCTGAGTAAGTGAAATCATCTCGCCCCGAGGCGCGGAGAGGCATGACTCGAGGTCTCCGCACCTGGGCAGTCAACGCCGTTGGCTCCGCGGTCGAGCGCTCCCGTATGACGAACCGGCGATGGTCGGTTCGCACTACGGTCAGCGTGAGTTCGGGCGGCCCGACCCTAGCAGGCGCGACGTGAGCCCGACCCACGACGGACCGCACTCGGACCAACAGGGCCCACAGCTTTCCGATTCCCTTCCGAGAATGAGTGGTCGTCAGATGAGGGGCATTGGCAGCGCGACTGCTCATGGTCGCCCTTGGAGAAGTCATATTCGTCCACGAAGTTCGCCGGCGAAGACATATCGCCACTCAACTATCCAGACACTCCAAGGAGGGGTTTTGTTGTGATTCGGTTAGAACGACCGGGTAACCTTGGTGAGCACGACCCTCGAGCCGGCCGCGGCCGTCGTGCGATGGCCGGTCAGATCACCGGGCCGCAGCGGTCGTTCCACGGCCGTGACGTCGACACTGCGTCGCTCACCACCTCGGAGCAGGGTCAGATGAAGGGTGGACCCCACCTTCCAGCCGGCAAAGGTGCGCTGAAGGCTTTCCGGCGAATCGATCTGAATTCCGTTCATTTCCGTGATCACATCGCCACCCAGGAGGGTAGGCTGATCTTCCACCGTCACTTCAAACAAGCCCCCGCGCAATCCGGCTTGGTCGGCCGGACTCCCCGGCTCCACGGTTTCCACGAGAAAACCGACGGCGAGGTCGACCCGAAGCACAATTCTTACAGTGGGTGGTACGAACTGTCCATGGATGCCGAGCCATGGGCGAACGATGTGTCCGTGGCTTATCAACTCGGGAATGACCTCCTGGACCAAGCGAATCGGTACCGCGAAACCGATATTCTGTCCTTCGGACAGTATCGCGGTGGTGATTCCCACTACCTCTCCACACCGATCCACCAATGGACCTCCGGAATTCCCCGGATTGATGGCGGCGTCGGTTTGGATCAGCGGTTCGTTCAGGGAACCGGTCGCATCGGGCAGCAAGCGGTTGGTCGCCGAAACGATGCCGCGCGTAAGCGTCTGATCCAAACCGAGTGGATTCCCGATCGCATACACCTCGGCCCCAATCCGAAGTCGGTCGGAGTTTCCCAATTGGGCCACGGGCAGCTTGCCGGGCTTGGTCGCCGAGATCTTCACCAGCGCCACGTCGAAAATCGGGTCGGCACCGACCAGGCGTGCGGGCAACGTGGTGCCATCGTCCAGCGTGACGGTGATGACCTGGCGCTCGAACACCACGTGTGAGTTGGTGAGGATGAGGCCGGTGCTGTCGATGATCATGCCGGAGCCGATCGTTCGTTCGAGCCGATGATCGATGTCGTAGGGGTTGATCGAGGTGGCGGTGATGGAAACGACCGCGGGCGAGAGCCGCTCGTAAATCGCGGGAAGCGAGTCCTGGCAGCGGTGCACCACGATCCCACCCGCGGACCGCTTGGGTTGCTGCGCCCCGAGACTGGTCGCGACAACGACAAGGCCGGCCGCCACACCGACCCGGCCGGAGAATTGGAAAGGTGGTCGCCCGAATAGCGTCACGGTCATCTCCCAGCTCAGCTCGGATGTTGCAATGATGCCTGGTCTGTATGACAGTGCAGGCTATCGATGCGTTAGCGCCGCAGGACCGGACAAGGCGGCAGGATGGATCCTGGGTTTTCCGCTTCGAGTCGCGGCCTATTGAGGATACGGTGGATAAAATGCGGTCACGCCAAGACGCGGAGGGGGATCCTTCGAGGCGTTCATTGGCTGGTAGCCTCATCGCGCTCATCTGACTTCAGATCCTGACCAAAACCGAGCACATGCCCATCGAGGTCTCGGACCGCAAACTCTTCCATGTGATAGTGCTGCTGAACCAGCGGGCCGTACACGATTGTCGCCCCATTTGCTTTCAACTCTGCGTGTAGTGCGCGCACGTCGCTGACCCAAAAGAACACATCCCACGTGCCGCCCTGTTTCTCACTGGGGCAAATCAGCCCTGGCGACTCAACTTTTCGGAACATGATGGCCAGCGCATCGCGACTGTATATCGCAAATTGGGGCGGAGTCCCCGCCGCATACTCGCATTGAAACCCGAGAATCCGCTCGTAGTAGGCGGCCGATTTCTCGACGTCCGCCACGGGCAAATACGACGCGCTTCGAAGCAACTGGCGAGTGGGTGATGGCGCCATGAGACACCTCCTTGAATCTTGAGTCTTGGCCCACTCGGGGCTGACGTCGCCTAATGTCTCTGGCACCGCGCCGTCATGGGCCGCACGCGACGTAGATCTTCCCGGGCGAGCATCGTCTTGATCAATTCGTCAGGCATCGACTCGGACCCGGTCACCTCCATCAACCAGAGGAGCACCGGGGTTCTCCCCGCAAATATGGCTGCTCCGCTTCCAGAACGCCCGGATCCGGCGGTTGCCGCCTGGAAGTCATGTCACCGTCGAGGCGATAGGCGAGGCTGACGATGTTGCCGACCACGAACCTCCGGCCGCCGAACATCTCACCGCGTTGGACCCGGTCGCGGATGCGGGTATGGTGATGGTCCACACCCGGTGCAGCCGCGCACCGCCGGTCTCCCCCCAGTCCTCGGCCCGCACTGCACAACCTAGTGGACCGCGTGCCGCTGGCGTGGTAGGTTGGACAGGGCACAGAAATTCCTTTTCCTTCCTAAGAAATTCCTCTTCCCTTTCGCGACCGCCGACGGTGAACACTGATGACACCTGATGAAGTGATGGCCCAGTTGGAGACATCCGGCTCGGCGCAGACCCGCAAGACCTACGCACGCCACGGGATCAAGGGTGCGATGTTCGGCGTGAGCTACGCCGTGCTCGGCAAGCTTACGAAGGCGATCAAAGTCGACCAGGCACTTGCCGAGAAGCTCTGGGCGACGGGCAATCACGACGCGCGAATCCTGGCAACGATGATCGCCGACGCCGGAACGATCGGCCGGAAGCAGCTCGACACGTGGGCACTGCAGTGCGACAACTACGTGTTGTCCGACGCCGTCGCGCGTTTGGTGGCCAGGACGCCGCACGCGCGTGCTACGGCGGAGGCATGGACCAAGTCGGGCGGCGAATATCTCGGCCAGTGCGGCTGGACGGTGTTCGCGGTGCTCGCCACCACCGACGAGACCATCTCCGATGCCGACTGGCTCGCGCTGCTCGCCCGTATCGAGAAGACGACCGGGAACGCGAAGAACCGCGTGCGCCATGCCATGAACGGCGCGCTCATCGCCATCGGCGGCCGTTCAACGAGGCTGAAGACCGCGGCCATCGCGGCGGCAAAACGCATCGGCAAGGTCGAGGTCGATCACGGTGACACCTCATGCGAGACGCCCGACGCGGTGAGCTACATCGCGAAGCTCTGGGCGCGCAAGAAAGCCTGAGCCATGAACGCGAGCAAACAGATTGCAACCGGCATGCTCGGCCTGCTGCTGGCGGGGTCGCCCGCCACCGCGCAGTCACCCCGGAATTTCGTACAACAGGTGTTCGGCACGTCTGCCGGAGCGACCGAACCGATGCTGGGCGATGCGGCGCCGGGGTTCTCACTGCTGATTGCAAGCCAGGAGCCGAAGGTCCTTCGAACGGCCCGGCCGGACGTGGTGCGGCTCGTGCTCGACGGGATTCCGCTGCGCTTCGAGATGCGCCATGAGCAAATCGCGGG
>JANYKV010000047.1 GCA_025358055.1 Gemmatimonadota bacterium | reverse complement strand
CCTACGCCCTCACCGGGGCGGTGTTCGCCCAAGACCGCCGAGCACTGGTGCAGGCCGATCGGGCCCTTCGCAACTCGGCCGGGAATTACTACGTCAACGACAAGCCCACTGGTGCGGTGGTCGGGCAACAACCGTTCGGTGGGGCGCGAGCGAGCGGCACGAACGACAAGGCTGGTTCGATTCTCAATCTTCAGCGTTGGGTCTCACCGCGGACGATCAAGGAAACGCTGGTGCCACCAACCGATCACCGGTATCCGTTCATGGGCGAGGCGTAAGAACGGGGGGGATTGGGGACCGCCGGCTGCATGATGCACCGAGTAGCCATATCACTCGCGATCGGGCTCGGGATGGCCGTTGCTCCGGCCGTCGGCCGTCCGGTCACCGCACCGGTGTCGTATCGGTCGGCGATGTTCCGAGATGTCCGCTTCTTGCAGCGAGTGCGCTCCGACCTGCGGATATATACTGGAATTGCTTCGCGATCCGAATCCACGGGACGCGAGGGAGTTTGGCAGGTCCGGGCGGACTCCAACCTCGCTCTCGAGGCCTGGTTTGATTCATTGGTGGTTTGGCGAGACACCCGCGAAGGCAAGCTCACGCCCGACACGGACGGACTCATTGGCGGCCGGTATCGTGGGACGCTCGGCCCTGATGGCCGGTATGTCAGCCAGACGAGCCCGTTCATCCCGGGCCCGGTGGCTGAGGTGACGGACCTCTCGATGGCGCTGAACGAGCTGTTCCCGCGCCTGTCACCGGACCGGCTGTCCGCCGGCGAAGAATTCGCCGATACCACAGGATGGAAGATTCGACGCCTCAGCGACAGCAGTGCGGGCGGCGTTCCGCTCCAGCGCTACCGATGGACGATTTCGGCCAACACCACGCGGGCGACGGCCGGTGAGGATAGCCTTTTCGCTGACGTCCACGAGCGGACCACGGAAGATGGGACCCTCGTGTGGCATGAGGTCTCGGGGCCGCTGCGGTGGGACCGTCATATCGTCGTCGACGTGACGGTCCCGGCGAGTGGCGCGGTGAAACGTGGGCTTCGGTCTCGGTTGGAACAGCGGGTGAGCGTCTGGCGGCTCTAAGGGACCGTTAGTGGCTACCGCGAACGTTGCCTCGCACCTTTCCGGTGCGGAACAGCAGCAGCATGGGAAGTGAAACGACGAACACGGTACCCATCAGCAGGAACACCTTCTCAAACGCAATCACTGAAGCCTGTTGCTTGACGATGAGGTCGAGCAAAGCGCTCGCCTTGATCCGGGCCTCCTCAACCGTACCCCCGAACTGCTGCATGCGCTGCGTGACCGCGGCAAGCCAACTCCGCGTCGCGGGATCGTACAGAGTGGCGTGCGCGCGCAGTGCTTCCCGCCCCTCTTCGGTGAAGTGCGTGAGCAGAGTGGCCGTGACCGCAATGCCGAAGCTCCCGCCTAGTTGTCGAGCGAGGTTGAAGAGTCCGGTGCCCTGCCCGATTTGTGAGGGGTGCAGGTCCGCGACCGCGAGCGCGGTGAGCGGCGGGAAGACGAATCCCAAGCCCACACCGGTGAGAATCATGGGCCAGAAGATGTCCGACCGGCCGAGTTCGGTCGTGAAGTGACTGCTCATCACCATCGCGGAGAAAAAGATGAACACGCCGGTGGCGATCATATACCGGGCATCGATCTTGTTCACGATTCGCGATCCGATCACCATCGTGAGAGCGGTTGCGATGGCTCGAGGGAAAAGGATCTTACCCGTGTCCCACGCGGTATAGCCGACGAGCGTCTGGAGGAATACTGGGAGGGCAAAGATACTGGAATACAGGGCAAACCCGAGAATCGGGCCGAACAGGACGCCCGCCGCCAGCTGCCGGTTCTTGAACACGCGCAGGTCGACGATGGGATGCTCGGTGCGAAGCTCATGGATGATGAAGCTGACAATCCCCGTTGCGGCGAGGACGGTTTCGATCACGATCTCCCGGCTTTCGAACCATCCCTTTGCCTGTCCCCGCTCGAGGAGGATCTGCAATGCCCCGATCCCGAGGATGAGGAAGAAGACGCCCCACCAGTCGATCGTTTCACTGCGTTCCTTCTTGTGCACCGGCTCGGGCACGTATCGGGCGCAGAGTATGGCCGCGATGATGCCCAGCGGGATGTTGATGTAGAAGATCCACGGCCAGGAGTAGTTTTCGGTGATCCATCCGCCAAGGGTGGGGCCGAGCGCGGGGCCGACCATGACGCCGACGCCAAAGATCGCGGTGCCTTTCGCGCGTTCCTTTCCGGGGAAGATGTCGAAGAGAATGGTCTGGGCGGTGGAGATCAACGCCCCACCCCCGATGCCCTGGATGATCCGCCACGCGACCAGGCCCTCCAGGCTGCTGGCATTGCCGCAGAAAAAAGATGCCGTCGTGAACAGCAGGATCGAACCGGTATAGTAGTTCCGGCGCCCGAAGCGATCGGCAAACCAACTGGTGAGCGGGAGGACGATGACGTTCGCAACGATATACCCGGTGCTCACCCAGGCGATCTCCTCCAGCGTGGCGCCGAGGTTGCCCATCATGTGAGGAATCGCGACGTTGACGATGCTGGTATCGACCAACTCCAGGACGCTCGCGAGCGTCACCGCGAAGGCGATGACATACCGGAGGCGATGGACGTCCTCCGGCGCGATTTGTTTACTGGTGAGGGGGAGCGCCATCGTAGCCATCGACGCCGGCTCAGCTCGTGAGAATGGTGACGTCGACCGACATCCCGGGGCGGAGCGGGTGAGTCGAGTCCTTCCCGTCGACGGCGATTCGCACCGGAAGGCGCTGCACGACTTTCGTGAAGTTGCCGGTGGCGTTGTCCGGGGGCAGGAGCGCGAATCGCGCCCCGGTCGCGGGGCTCAGGCTTTCCACCTTGCCACGAAATTTCACTCCCGGGTAGGCATCCACCGAGAATTCGACCTCGTTGCCGGGCCGGATTTTTTCCAACTGGGTCTCTTTGAGATTGGCCGTGATCCAGAGCTGTTCCGTCGGTACGATCGACATGAGGTTCTGGCCCACCTGCACCAGGGCCCCCGGCTCGATCGTGCGTTTGGCGATCGTTCCCGAAGCCGGCGCGATCAGGTAGGCATTGGCCAGCGCCAGCTTCGCCGTCTCCGTCGCTGCTTCCGCGCTGGCGAGCCGCGCATACGCGATCCGGACCGTCGCATCCGAAGCGCTTACTTGGCTGGTCCATGATAGCGAGGCTTTTTTCGCGGCCTCCAAATTGCCGGCCGCATTGTCATAGGCCCATTGGGCCTGATCGAGCTGTTGGGCGGAAACAATCTTCTGGGCGGCGAGGCCGCGATAGCGTTCCAAATCGGCGGCGGCTTTTCGAAACGTTGCTTCGGCCGCCGCAATGCTTGCTTGGGCCCCGGCAGCCGATGCTTCAGTGGCTTTGAGTTGCGCTTGGACTTGACCGGTGCGGCTCCGGTTGCCCAAGGTCGCTTCGGCCGACCGAAGGTCTGCCTCGGCCTGCATCAGCCGTACTTTGAGATCACGGTCGTCGAGTACCACCAGCGTGTCGCCGACGTTCACCTTTTGGTCATTGTCGACCACGACGCGGTCGACGAAGGCTTGGGTCTTGGGTGAGATGACGACGATGTGTCCGTCCACCTGGGCATTGTCGGTGCTGATATGGGTGAGGCCGTACCGGTACCGTTGGACCCCGAACACGAGGCCCACCACGGCGAGCATACCGATGATATAGAGCGGCAGTCGAGAGGGCCGCGGTTGCGGAGCGGTTTGCGAAGCATCGGTCATACGATCATCCCGGACGAGTCAAAGGTGTTAATGAAGTTGATCGAGCGCGCCGAGCGCCCGATAGGTATTCAGGCGGGCGCTGCCGTGGGCCACGCGGGCTTGAATCAAAGCGTCCCGCGCGGCGATCAGGCCGGCCTGGGCGTTGGAGGTTTCGACGCTCCCCGCCACACCAGCCTTGAAGCGCTCTTCAGCCTGATGGAGCTCGAGCTCACCCAGGCGGAGCCGGTCGTTCGCGAGAGAGACTTGGTCCTCGGCCGAGGCGAGATCGAGCAACGCCTGTCGTGCTTCGGCTTCGATTTGGTGACGTAGGTCCCGGATCCGGATCGTCTCCGCATCCAGTCTGAGGGACTGTTCGGTGGTGCGCAGCTGGCGGCGAAATCCGTCGAGGATTGGCACGTTGAGTCCCAACTGGAAGAGGTAGCTGTACTTGAGCGTCGAGATCTCCCGCCCGCTCTCCTGTATGGTTCCCCCAAAGACGAGGCTGGGAAGGTTCTCCTGGCGAAGCGCACTACGGGTTTGTTCCATCGCCTTCATCCGCTGCTCTTCGGCGGCGAGCTCCGGCCGGTGCGAAAGGGCGAAGATCACTGCTTCCGGTGCCGTGGATGGTAGGTCTACCCCCCACCGGCCGAGGGAGTCGGCAAGGGCAATGGGGTGGTCGAGCGGAAAGTCGATTGCCCGAGCGAGATCAAGGCGGGCCCGATCGCGCTGATTCCGCGCGACCGCCAATTGGGTACGGACGTTGGCCAGATTGACTTCGTTCCGGGTGACGTCGATCACCGGGATGATGCCGGCCTCGAAGGACTGCTTGGCCTGGAGCAACAAGTCGACGGCTACGGCGCTATCGGCCTGACGAGCCTTTACTGTCTCTTCGGCACTGAGGACCCGTAGATACGCGAGTCCCGCGGTGGCACCGGCGAGCGATCCGGCCGTCTTCACGTCGAGTCCCGCCGCGATCGCGGAGTCCTTCGCAGCCCGGAGCCGACCGAACGCCGCGGGGTCGAAGACCGTCTGTTGGGCGCGGAGCTGGAGTGACAGGACGCTGAACGGGTCCGTCACTCCGCCAAATCCAGGAGCGCTCAGGCCGAATTCATCGAGGTTCCGAGTCTGGCGTGCAGCGGTGGCGCCCCCGGCAACAAATGGCAGTAGTTCAGAGCGGTGCTGACCGATCCGGCTGTCCGCGATACGCGCGTTGAGCTGCGCCAATGTCGCCTGCACCGCTTGACGCCGGCCGAGCTCGATGACCTCCACCAAGGTCAGGGGGCCGGCCTGGGCGGGTTGCGCCTGCGGGCGGATCATGGAGGGCCACAACATTGCAAGCAACACGAGGCGACGCATCGTTTTCAGTCCTTTCTCGGGTGGCGCCGACGTGAATCGTCGCGGATGCGAACCCCATTCAGCACAAAATCGATGATGCCGTCAATGAAGTCCGCATCGGTCAAGGCACCCGGGTCGAATTGCGCCAACAGTTCCTGATACTGCGCACCGTGGACGATCAACAAGGCGATCCCTCCCCCCCGTACCGCGAAATTATGAGCGATCGGGCGAAACTCACCGTTTGCCACGCCTCGATCGAGGATTCGTCCCACCAGCCTCCGGCTGCGCAGCATGACGTCTTCCATGAAGAACCGGGCGAGCTCTGGAAACAGGGTCAACTCGGCTTGCACCAATTTGGAGATTTGGACCATGGCCGGCTCCCGCATCCGAGCCCACATTCGCCGGAGGTACCGCTCCAACTCCAATCCGGCCGGGGCGGTGCTGTTTAGGAGATCCTGCTCCGCAGCGGCAATGATGGTGATGATCTTGGCCCGGACCATCTCACGAAAGAGGGTCTCCTTCGAGTCGAAATAGAGGTAGAGGGTTCCCTTGCTCACGCCGGCAAGGTGTGCCACGTCTTCGAGTTTGGTGCGCGAGAAGCCCTGGGCACCGAAAACTCGCAGTGCCGCGTCAATGATTTCGTCGGGACGCGCCTCAGGGCGCCGTTTCCAACGGGGTTCTTGGGGTATCACGGGCTCGGGAAGAGACATGGGATCCATTTTAGTAACTGACTGGTTAGTAATATATTGTGAAAGACTTCTTTATCAAGCCCATGCGCGGGCCGCGCTTGATCGCACGGATATTCGTTCGGTCCACCACGCGTCTTTCGTCGCCGGTCGAGCGATCAATTCGTGCTCGCCGCCGACGCCCACAAGACGCCCGCGAAGAACCTGGCGGCTTCGTCGGGTTGAGCCTCGGCTCGATCGTCTTCTGCGACGCGAGCGTGATGCGAAAGCCCCTCACGACTCGTGTACCGAAACTCCGCCCCTTGTTTCGCCTCCTCAACTCGCCCAATTTTCACTCTACCGCTTCCGGAGGTCAGCCAGATGTCGGATGCCTTCCTCAGCTCCGACGACTTCGACGAACAAGCCCACCAACTTTACAATGAAGGCCGATACGATGACGCGATAGCAACGCTCAAAGATGGTCTCGCCCTGTATCCGAATGCGGTTGAGCTTCACGTCGGAATGGCCTATGCCTATTTGGCGCGCGAGGATTTCGCGTGGTCCAGGGCCTGCTTCGAACGGGCGCTGACGCTCGACCCCGACCACGAAGACGCACTCGCCGGATTCGGCGAGGTGCTGCTCAAAATCGGTGATCGCCAGGGGGCCGTCAACGCCTTCGAGCGCATTCTGGGCCTCGGATTGCACGACGACCATGAGCTGATGCTCCAGATCGGGCGCGCCCTCTTTCGCGAAGGGCTGCTGGTTCCGGCCCACCGGTTCTTCGACCTGGCGGCGACGGCCCACCCCAAATCGCCGGAAGCCGCGTCCTGCCTTGGGTACGCCTGCCACCGGCTGGGACGCGACGGGACGGCGTTCTACTGGCTTCGCCGAGCTCTGGAATTGGAGCACCAATTCAGCGAAGCGCGCATCTACCTTGCCAACGCGCTTTACGACCGGGGCGAAACGGAGGCGGCCCTCTACCATTTTGAAAAAACCAATCCAGCGGATCACTACGACGATCTCGCGCTTTGGCGCACCATCGAACTGAAGAAAGCGGTGTATCGCCTTCCGGATGATGATCCGGAACTCGCACCGTGGTATGCTCGTTTGGGTGAGGTTGCGGGCGAGCCGGACACCATCGACGAGCTCTTGGCCGAGGTCGAAGCCCAACATGCCGATGGAACACCGCGAGATCCCAATCAGCTGGAGCTGTTCGGGGCGCAGGTGGCGTCGTTACCAACGATGCAGCGACGGCCCGGACCGTCCGACCCCCACATGATCGTCACCCTCTCGGGGCACCCGATCCGGGGTACCTGGGACGAAATTCTACTGCAGTTCAAATCAGTGGAACGAGGCTGGGCGGATTCCTCCATGTCGGAGTTCATGAACGGCCTCGCCCAAGAAGGCAGAGCTGAAACCGGCATCGTGATTCCGGTGACCAGCGCGGAGGCGTTCATCCGGGGGAGCGCCGAGGCTGGTGTCCTTCGGATTCTGCAGTGACCGCGCGCTGGACCGCGGGGACCAATCGCGAAGTGTTGGCCAACGGCCTCACTCTCCTGGTTCAGCGAATAGATTCCGCGCCCGCAGTGGCGGTCGTTACCCATGTCAAAGCCGGCTTTTTTGACGAACCCGACCACTGGGGCGGCATTTCACACGTCCTTGAGCATATGTTCTTCAAGGGGACCCCGACCCGCGCTGTCGGCGCCATCGCTCGCGAGACCAAAGCGGCGGGCGGGTACCTCAACGCGGGCACTGGGTACGATCACACATCGTACTACACAGTCCTGCCGGCCTCGGGCCTCGGTACCGCACTCGACATTCAATCCGACGCCTTGCGGAACTCCCTGATCGACGCCGAGGAACTCCGCCGCGAGCTCAAGGTCATTGTCCAGGAGGCCAAACGAAAACTTGACAGCCCGTCCGCGGTTGCGGTCGAGACGTTGCATCACGTGATGTACGACCGGCACCGGATCCGCCGGTGGCGTATCGGATCCGAAGAAATGTTGGCCGGCTTTACTCGCGATGATTTAATGGGGTACTATCGCTCGCGGTATGTACCATCGCGCACTATCGTTGCGATCGTCGGCGCGATCGACGAGACCGAAGCGCTCGATTTGGCACGCCAACGCTATGCCGATTGGCCGGTCGTCGCGCCCCGGATTGATCCTTCGGTCGAAGAGCCGGATCGCCACGAGCTGCGGGCCCGGACCCTGCGCGGGGACATCGCTCAGGCCGAGCTGGTGTTGGGATGGCGCGCGGTTGGGCCGCTCCACCCTGACGCGCCGGCCTTGGACCTGGCCGCGGCGGTTTTGGCCGCAGGGCGTGCCAGCTGGCTGCATCGCGCGCTTCGCGAAACCGGGGTCGTCACCTCGATCTCCGCCTATAACTTCTGTCCCACCGAACTCGGCCTTTTCGTCTGTTCAGCGGATTTGGATCCGGCCCGGCTCGAGGAGAGCCTCAGGGGAATTGCGCGGGAAATCCAGCGACTCGGCGACCAAGGCCCGACCTCCGAAGACCTCGAGCGCGCGCGCACCCTGCTCGTGGCTCGCTGGGCCCGGCGGCTCGAGTCCATGGAAGGCCGGGCATCGGATTTGGCGAGTGCGGAGGCGCTCCGCGATTTCACCTGGCTGGATACCGAGTACGAGGCGATGCTCGCGGTCTCGACTTCCGATGTCCAATCGGTTGTGCGCCGCTACTTCGAACCCTCGCGTGTCTCGGCCGTCGCCTATCTTCCCCATGGGCGCGGTGAGGACCTGACTCCCGCCCGGCTCCAGACCTACTTCACGAAACCGGCAGAATCTCGGCCGCCGCAATTTGTCTCGGTGCCGACGGTCGCTCGCTCGACGCCTCTGCGAGTCGCGGGGGAACTGGTCGCCGAAGTGCTGCACGTGGCGCTTCCCGGCGTCGATCTTTTGGTGCGCCGGAAAAAGGGCGTTCCGACCGTGACGCTGGGCGCCTACCGTTTGCGAGAACACTTCGAGGTGTTTGAGCGGGCTGGCCTTGGAGCACTCGCCGTGCGCTCCGCCGTGCGAGGCGCGGGCCCCTTCGACGCTGTGCAGCTCGCGTTCGCCTTTGAACGGTTGGGTGGGGTGCTGGCGCCCGTGATCAGCGCAGATTGGTTCGGGTTCGGCGCCACCGTGCTCGCCGAGCATGTCGAGCCGGCGGCGCTGCTCCTCCGGACCGTGATGGGCGAGCCGACCTTTCCGGATCCTGCGATTGCGGTGGAGCGCGGAGCATTGATTGAGGAGGTTGCGCAGGTCGCCGACGATATGTTGCGCTATCCCTTTCAGCTGGCGATGGGGGCCGCATTCGGCGACCGGACTTACGGCGTTCCGCTATCGGGCACCATCGAGAGCCTGAGTACCCTTACTCCAGAGGACGTCCGGACGTGGCAGCGATCCGAGTCGGGTCAAGGCCGTGTCACCGTCATTGCGGTGGGTGAAATCGATCCGGCTCGCGTGGCCGAACAATTGGCAGGCGTCTTTCACGACCTTCCGGCCGCGGAAGCGGCTGCACGAGGGCCGTCCCGTTCGACCTCGTTGATTCCCGAACACCGGGGGCGGGAGCGGACCAAAGCACAGTCCGCCTTCGCCATGGTTTTTCCGGGACCATCGCGCATCGCACCGGAGCGCCACGCCGCGCAAGTGTGGGCCGCGATCGCCAGCGGGTTGGGCGGCCGCTTGTTCGAGGCGCTCCGAGACCGGCGCTCCCTGGCGTATACTGTGATGGCGTCCGCATGGCAGCGTCATCACGCCGGTGCGCTCCTCACCTATATCGCGACTTCACCGGAGCGTGAAGGGGAGGCGCGCGAGGCGATGCTGACGGAGCTGGACAACTTCCGCCGTCGACCCGTCGAGCAACACGAACTTGATCAAGCAGTGAGCTATCTCTCGGGACAAGCATTGGTCAGCCGGCAGAGTGCGGGGTCGCTCGCCGGCGAGATTCTCGATTCGTGGCTTGCGGGAGCCGGCCTCGTTGAGTTGGCCGATCCAACCGCGGGGTTTCGCAGTGTAACAATCGACCAGATTCTCGAGCTGTCGGGCCGCTGTCTCGATCCAGGGATGCGGGCCGAAGGGATTGTTCGCGGGGGTGGGGGAAGTGCTCCGACTGCCTAAAAGACCGACATCGCCAGCACGGCCTTCCAGTTGTCATTGGCGGCACGCAGTCGGCCGGAGAGTACCCGAACGAGTGCCTTGAGCACGGTGAGCGCAAGGTCGGGGTTGAATTCGAGAAGCAATTCGAAGTCGGCCCGCGAAATCGTGAGCAAGGTGCAACGAGAATTCGCGATGGCATCGGTGGATCGGTCCGACCGATCGAATACCGCCATCTCGCCAAAACAGGCCCCTCGTTTGAGGATGGCGAGGGCTTCCTCGCCGGCCGCCGGGATATTGCGGCTAATGCGAACCTCTCCCTCCAACACCAAGAAGAGTCGGTTCCCCGGCTCGCCCTCTTTGAAGATCGTCGCACCGGCCGTGTATGTTTGGGGCACGCAAAGTTGCCCCACCTTGGCCAGATCGTCGTCGCCGAGGCCGGCGAACAACGGAACGAGTTTGAGGAGGTCAATGGACATTGGGCCGCCGAACGCGCGAGAGGAGACGAAATGTCCGAAGCTAGTGTGAACCCTCGGACGCAACAAGGCGGTCACTGGACGCTCGCCGACCTGCTCACCGCGGTCCGCGTGCCACTCGCCGTGGCGTTTCCGCTCTTCTCCTCGATGTGGTGGCGCCTGGGTATCCTGGCCGCGGCCGCCGCGAGCGACCTCCTGGACGGGGTCGTCGCACGGCGGTGGGGAAGTTCGCGTCTCGGCTCATTTCTGGATCCGGTCGCCGACAAGCTGTTCATGGCCTCGGCGTTCGGAGTCGTTCTATTCTCCGGCCGGCTGACTGTTTACGAGATCCTCGCGGTGCTCGCCCGTGATCTGGTGGCCACGTTTGCGTTCATCACGGTTGCCGTGCTGCGACGACCCGCAGCCATTCCGGCTCGCCTCGGAGGCAAGGCCGTGACCGTAGCCCAGTTGCTCACCTTGGTCGCGTTTCTCACCGATTCACCCTATCTCCGCCCGATGGCATGGGCCACCGCCGCAGTCGCCCTCTACGCCATCTGGGACTACAGCCGCGTCGGCCCCGGGGCCCGCAAGGAGCTGTCATGAGTGACGATCTCAGAACCGTACTAGTGCGCTGGGATGGGGGGATGCGGTTTCGCGGTGGGGCACCAGGAGGGCCGAGCGTCTTGATCGATGCCGACGCGAAGGAGGCGCCGGGACCAATGCTGGTGCTGTTATGCGCGGTCGCCGCCTGCAGTGGGGCCGACGTACTCGGCATTCTCGAGAAAGCTCGGGTAAAGCTGAGCACCTACGAGATCGAGGTCCTGGGTCGTCGCGCGCCGGAGATTCCCAAACGTTTTCTCTCGATTCACCTCAAGTTCCGCCTTGGAGGGGAAGGGTTGGACGAAGGGAAGGCGCGCCGTGCTATTGACCTGTCGCTCGAGAAGTACTGCTCGGTGGTCCACTCCCTCAAGGCGGACATCCCGATCACGTATGAATTGGCGATCTCCTAGCGCCGTTCCGAGAACGGCCGATGGGGAAGGCCTCGCAAGGGGAGCTCGCTGTGTGGGCCTCGTCGTGGTGTCCATCTCACTCCTCGGTGTCGGAGGTATCGCGGCGCAGGTCGTCCACGAGGTGGGCGTCCAAGCGACATGGACTCGAGCGGTTCCTGAGGGTTGGGTCGCTGGATTCTACGGTGCAATTCGGATCCCCGACCGCCTGCGAATCGCTGGTCAACTGGGGCTTGGTGGAGTGGGTGGGGCCACGGTGGTCCGAGGGGAACTCCTCTCCCATTTTCTTCTGTCGCCGGGTCGTCGCGGCCGGCCCGGATTTTATGCCGGGGGTGGGTTAGCTCTCGTGACCGGGAAAAACACTGCGGGGTTCGGGGTGCTGCTTGCCGGGCTCGAGCAGTCGCCACGAGGTGGTGGAGGGTGGTCGATCGAGGCTGGATTCGGCGGTGGGTTCCGGGTCACGATGGGGTATCGGTGGCGATGGTTTCCGCGCACTTCGCCCACCGAACTTTGAAAACGAGCAGACACCAAAAGGCCGCCCCAGTAGGGCGGCCCCGACACAAGAAACAATCAGAACTGGACGATGCGCGTCAGGCCGTAGTCGATTCGACCACCTCGGCGGGAGCACGAGCGACCACCGGCTTGCAGTACCGCTCGCCGAGGACCCGAACCTGCCCCAGTTGCTCTTCGGTCAGATCGACGTAACGATCCGCCAGGTATTGCATGGTGTCGTCCATCCACTCCTTCTGGTGCTCTGGGTCGGCCTCGAGAACGCCGCATCGGAGGATGTGGCTGAACAACTCATCTCGCGCCTGATCGAAAGCTGAGGGGGTGGCGGGGGGCCTGCTACTTTTCTTCTTGTTCGTCGTCATGCACCATCCTTACTTAAGTTATGGCCTTGCAAGCGTATAGTAGCTCGGAAGGCAATATAACGGCGGACCCGGATTGTATGCAAATCGGCCTCGCTCCTGGAGCCGCCGGAGTTCCATTAGATTTTCCCCCGGCGGGCGAGCCGTGCGCGCGGACGAGGTGGGACGGGACAACTATGGCCGAGCCTGATGAGACCTATGGGGAGTCGCGATCGCGACACTTGACCGAGTTGCTTCGGCAGCTCGCGGCGCGCATTGACTCTCTCGATCGACAGGGAGAGCTGCTCGGCCACGTCTCCGAGCTCCTCCGTCTCATGGGCGATGCGCGGTCCGAACTCTTTCACTATGAAGTGCGGTCGACGTACGACTCTCCCGAGGTGGCCGAAAACCGTCGGATCGTCGAAGACGCGAGCCAGCCACCTGATTTCCTGACTTCTGAACGAGAGGATGACGAGCCGTGGCATCCACCACGAACGGAGTAAATCGGTTCTACCTACTCATCGGCGCATTGGTGGTCGCGGGTGGGGGCGCGCTCTGGTTTCTGATGCGGGGGGGGCCGACGGTGAGCATTCCGGCCAATGTCGTAGTCACGGCCGCCGACACGAGCGGATTCCGAGGCTACGTGATGGGCTCCGACTCCGCGCCGGTGGAGGTCACGGAGTATGCCGACTATCAGTGTCCTTGGTGCCAGGAATTCGAGACCGTGCAGATGCCGGACATCAAGGCGCGGATGATCGACAAGGGAATGATTCGCTGGCGCTACAAGGATTTTCCCATCGACAATGCCCACCGATATGCCCGACTGGCCATGCACGCGGCAGCCTGCGGTGACGAGCAGGGCAAGTTCTGGGACCTTCACAAACTCATTTACGATGGCCAGCCTCGGTGGTCCGAGGGGGGGGCCGACAACCTCTTCCGGGAGTATGCGAAAACCAGCGGCCTCGACGTCAGCAAGTACGACCAGTGTATGCAGTCGAGAAAGTACGCTGGTCGCATCCAGGCGAGCGCGAACGAGGGAGCTCGTATCGGAGTCAAAGGAACGCCGACTTTCTTGATCGCCGGACGGCTCTATGAGAGCGTCGGCGGAGATCAGATCTACAAGATCGTGGATTCACTGGTGAAAGCGAAAAAGCCGTGAAGCTCCGGATGACGGCAACGTTGTTGAGTTTGGCGGGTTTGTTCGTGGCTCTGTATTTGTATCTCTACAAGATTGGTAGGATCGGCACCCTCGCATGCGGCTCGGGCGCATGCGAGACCGTGCAGGCGAGCCGGTACAGCCGCTTCCTGGGTATCGAGGTCGCTTTGATTGGCGTGTTCGGCTACGCCACCTTGCTCCTGGTGAGCTTGGTAGCGCTGCAGCCCCAGTGGGTGCATGATCGTCGGCCCGCGCTCCTGCTCGCCGCACTGTCGGGTGGCGCGGTGCTCTTCACGGTTTATCTCAAAGCGTTGGAACTGTTCGTCATCCATGCGATCTGCCGCTGGTGCGTCGTCTCGGCGATTCTCATCGTTGCCTTCCACTTCGTCACCTTGCTCGATCTCCGACGGCTACGGCACGTGAGCGCATGAGGAGTGCGGTGGGGCCGAAGGAGGCCCCCGGTGGCAAGGCGTTGGCATCGCTGTCGCTGGCTGCTCTGGGGGTGGTCTACGGCGACATCGGGACCAGCCCGCTCTACGCGCTGAAACAATGCTTCTTGCCGGAGCATGGCCTTCCGACGACCCCAGGGAACATCCTGGGGGTGATGTCCCTCCTCGTTTGGTCGATGATGTTTGTCGTTTCCTTCAAGTACATCGTGGTGTTGCTGCAGGCGGACAATCGTGGGGAAGGCGGCATCCTGGCCTTGCTCGCTTTGGTCCGGCCAAAGCAGGACGCCTCCCGAGCGCGCATCGGCTTGGTGCTGCTCGGCCTCTTCGGCGCCGCGTTGCTGTACGGCGATGGGGTCATCACGCCGGCCATTTCCGTCCTCGGGGCGGTGGAAGGCATCAGCGTGGCGACTCCTGCTTTCATCCGCTACGTGGTCCCCATCACGTTTTGCATTCTCCTCGGCCTCTTCGCCCTCCAGAAGCGCGGAACCGCGGGCGTCGGCCGATTGTTCGGACCGGTCATGATCATTTGGTTTCTCTGTATCGGTGGGTTGGGTGTCGCCTCCATCGTGCAGAATCCTTCGGTGCTCCGTGCCCTCAGTCCGTGGTATGGGGTCAGGTTCTTTCTCGATGATGGACTCCGCGGCTTCCTCATTTTGGGCTCGGTGGTGTTGGTCCTCACCGGGGGGGAGGCCCTCTACGCCGATATGGGCCATTTCGGACCGCGGCCGATCCGGGTCGCCTGGTTCAGCCTTGTCCTGCCCGCGCTTCTCCTCAACTACTTTGGTCAAGCCGCGTTGTTGCTCCGGGATGGGCACGCCGCGGCCAATCCCTTCTACGCCTTGGTACCGAAGTGGGGGCTCTATCCGATGGTGGTGATCGCGACCGCGGCGGCGGTCACCGCGTCGCAAGCCCTCATCTCGGGTGCGTTCTCCCTGACCCGCCAGGCGGTGCAACTCGGGTACAGTCCGCGGGTGACGATCATCCACACCTCGCAGAGCGCCGAAGGGCAGATTTACGTCCCCGAAGTGAATCGGGCGATCATGGTGGCGTGCCTCGGCCTGGTCGTGGCATTCCGAAGCTCGGATAATCTCGCCGCCGCCTACGGGATTGCGGTTACGGGGACCATGACCATCACCACGATTCTGTTCAGCTACGTGGCCCGGGTACGATGGCGTTGGCCGCTCTGGCGTGTGGGTGTCTACACCGGCGCATTTCTCGTGGTGGACCTCGGGTTTCTGAGCGCCAACCTAGTGAAGGTGGTTGCGGGGGGATGGTTTCCCCTGGTGCTCGCCGCCCTCATATACACCGTTATGACGACCTGGAAACGCGGACGCGTGCTTCTCGCCAGCGTGCTCCGGGAAAGCTCGCTGCCACTCGACCTGTTCATTCCCGATCTGGCTCGTCGCAAGCCGATCCGGGTTCCCGGGATCGCCGTCTTCATGACCTCGGATCCTTCTGGAGTCCCGCCCGTCATGTTGCACCATCTGAAGCACAATAAGGTCCTGCATGAGAAGGTGATTCTCATGTCGGTGACCACGGAGGAGATTCCGCAGGTCCATTCCGAAGACCGCGTGGAGTTCAAGGAGTTGGGCGAAGGGCTCTACAGCGTGATCGCGAAATTTGGTTTCATGGAACTGCCCGATGTGCCGAAGGTCCTGCAGTCATTGGCGGTGCACGGACTCAAGGTCAACCTGATGGAGACGACGTTCTATCTGGGCCGCGAGACGTTGATTCCCTGCGCGAATTCGGCCGCTATGAAGGGCCATGGCCGCGTCATGTCATTGTGGCGGAAACGGCTCTTCGTCCTGATGAGCACGAACGCCCGCTCGGCAACTGCGTTCTTCGGATTACCGCCGGGCCGAGTCGTCGAATTGGGTGCCCAAATCCAGATTTAGCTCTCCTCACTCTCGTACATCTCTTTCAATTTGTTCACCACGGTTGGGTCGGCCAGCGTGGTGGTGTCTCCCAGCGCGCGCCCTTCGGCAATATCCTTGAGCAACCGCCGCATGATCTTCCCGCTCCGGGTCTTCGGCAGGTCGGCGGTAAAAAAGATATCGTCGGGCCGGGCAATCGCACCGATCTTAGTCGTGACGTGCTCTTTGAGATCGTCTTTGAGTTGCGAGGTCGCCTTGGTGCCCTCTTTCAAGGTGACAAACGCTGCCACCGCCTGCCCCTTGAGTTCGTGAGCTTTGCCCACGACCGCGGCCTCGGCGACCGCGGGGTGATCGACGAGCGCGCTCTCGATTTCCATGGACCCGATTCGGTGGCCGGCCACGTTCATCACGTCGTCCACACGGCCCAGAAGCCAGAAATAGCCGTCCTCATCGCGTTTAGCGCCATCGCCCGT
>JANYKV010000035.1 GCA_025358055.1 Gemmatimonadota bacterium | reverse complement strand
GTGACGAAGAGCAGTTCGGATGGCTAGGAAGACAATCGACACCACCACGTCGATTTCGGGGATCGGGTTGCACACCGGGGTGACGACAACCGCTGTGTTTCGGCCGGCCGCGTCCGGGGTCGGGATTTTTTTTCGTCGGAGCGATTTGCCCGATCAGCCGACTATTCCCGCCCGGATTTCCGAGGTCGAAGCCACGGAGCGGCGGACGGCGATCGGTCACGGCGAATCGACGATCCACACCGTGGAGCATCTCCTGGCGGCGATCGGCGCCTTGGAACTCGACGACCTCGAGATCGAGCTGGACGGGCCGGAACCCCCAATTCTGGACGGCTCTTTCGCGCCGTACTTCGATCTTCTGAAAGAGGCTGGGATGCGGTCCCTCGAGGGCGACCCGGTGGTGTTTCGGGTGGCCAGCCCGTTCACCGTCACCGAAGGGGACGCGAATTACGTTGTTTCCCCGTCCAAGAATCTGCGACTCACGACGACGATCGAATGGGAGCATCCCTTAATCGGCCGTCAAGTCGGGTCCTACGATATCACCCCGGATCGGTTTCGCCGAGAGCTGGCGCCCGCCCGCACCTTCGGTTTTACCCACGAAGTCGAAGTGCTTCGGGCCCGGGGTCTCTTGCGCGGGGGCTCCGTCGACACGGCCGTCGTCCTGTCGGAGCGCGAAGTGATCGGCACCACCTTGCGCTGGCCCGACGAATTCGTTCGCCACAAAGCGGGCGATATCGTGGGCGACCTCACGCTCCTCGGAGGCCGGCTCCAGGCGCACGTCATCGCTACGCGACCCAGCCACCAGGGGAATGTTTCAGTGGCGCGGGCCATCTCCCGCACCGCACAGCGTCACGGCACCAGCGTGATGGACATCGGGCGAATCTTGGATGTGATTCCGCACCGGTACCCCTTCATCCTCGTCGACCGGATCATCGAAATTCAGGGACGGCAGCGTATCGTCGGCATCAAGAATGTGACGATCAACGAGCCGTTCTTTCAGGGGCACTTCCCGGGACACCCGATCATGCCGGGGGTCTTGATCGTGGAGGCGATGGCGCAGGTGGGCGGGTTTCTGCTCCTGGATGCACTGGAGGATCTGGAACAGAAGGTCGTCTACTTCATGTCCCTGGACAACATCAAGTTTCGCCGCCCCGTCGTTCCCGGTGACCAGCTCCGTTGCGAGGTGGAAATGGTCCAGTTCCGCGGCCGGACCTGCAAGATGCGTGGAGAGGCGTTCGTCGATGGGCATATCGTCTGCGAGGCCGAAATGATGGCCCGAGTGATGGACCGGTGAGCGGCCGCATCCACGCCTCCGCGATCATCGACCCGAATGCTCAAATCGGCGCCGATGTCGAGATCGGACCCTTCAGCATTGTGGGGCCGAACGTGACCCTCGGCGATGGGGTGCGGCTCGGGCCCCATGTCACACTGGAGCAAAACGTGCGACTCCGTGAGGGGGTCCGCGTGTGTCAGGGCGCGATCATCGGCGGGGACCCCCAAGACTTGAAGTATCGGGGCGAGGAGACCTGGGTGGAGATCGGCGAACACACGGTCATTCGGGAATACTCCACCATCAATCGTGGCACCTCGGCGTCGGGCATCACCAAAGTCGGCAAGCGGTGCTTCATCATGAGTTATGTGCACCTGGCGCACGATTGTCATGTCGGCGACAACGTGAACATCGCGAACGGCACCCAGTTCGCCGGCCATGTCACGGTGCACGATCGTGCGAGCATCTCAGGTCTCGTGGCGATCCATCAATTCGTCACTATCGGTACCCTCTGTTTCGTCGGGGGATGTAGTCGGGTAAACCAGGATATTCCGCCCTTCGTGAAAGCGGTCGGCAATCCCGTCGAACTCTACGGTCTCAATTCCGTGGGCCTGCAACGCGCCGGCGTGTCACCCGAGACCGCCGCGGCCCTGAAACGAATCTACCGGCTCTTCTTCAATTCGGATTTGAATCTGTCGCAAGCGATCGAGCGCGCCCGTGACGAGGTGCCTCCAGTCCCGGAGGTGGAATTGTTCCTCGCGTTCGTGGCGAATTCGCAGCGGGGAGTGCCGGTGTGACCAAGCGCCTACCGGTGGGGGTCATCGGCGTTGGCTCCCTCGGTCGCCATCACGTCCGGCACTTCGCGTCCCTCCCTGATGTGCAGCTGGTCGGCTTGTACGACATCGACCCGGTCCGGGCGACGGAGGTCGCGGCAAGCTTCAACACCATCGCGTTCCCCGATGCCGATGCCCTGCTGGCCGAGGTGAGAGCGGTGAGCATCGCGGTACCCACGGCCGCGCATGCCGACGTGGGCTCGCATGCGCTGTCTCGATCGGTGCCGGTGTTGATGGAGAAACCCCTGGCCACGACCCTCGCCGAGGCGGATCGCCTGATCCGCACCGCCCAGAGCAAAGGGGTGCAGCTGCAGGTAGGCCACATCGAACGGTTCAATGGAGCCATCCGGGCCGCGAAACCCTATCTCGGGGAGGTCCGGTATCTCGAAAGCACGCGCCTCGCACCGTTCCAACCCCGGGGCACCGATGTCGCCGTGGTGCTCGACCTCATGATTCACGACCTCGATCTGGTGCTGCATCTGACGGGAGCGTCCGAAGCCACGGATGTCCGGGCAACTGGAATCGGAGTCCTCTCCTCGCATGTGGATATGGCGAATGCCCGGGTCGAGTTCGCGAACGGGGCGGTCGCTTCGGTTACATCCAACCGCATGGCGCGCGAGCGGGTGCGACGGATGCGCTTGTTTCAATCCAACGGATACTTCTCGCTCGATTTGTCCTCCGGCCGGGGAGAATTCATGCGGCTGCGGGCCGGGTGGCACCCGGGGTCGGGCGGTCGACTCGAAGATGTTGTGGAATCGATTCCGCTCGAGGCCACCGAAGCGGATGCCCTTGGTCTCGAGCTGGCGAGTTTCGTACAAGCGGTACGAGGCGGTGGCGAAACGGGCGTCTCGGGTACCGAAGGCCGGGCGGCGCTCGCGCTCGCGCTTCGGGTCTCCGAGGCCGTCCAACGTTCGCCCGTGCTCCAGCCGGGAACGTAAATGTTCAAGGCTGGCGGACCGCGGATTTTTATTTCCGCGGGCGAACCCTCGGGGGACGCCCACGGGGCCCCCGTGGTGTCAGCGCTCCGTGAGCGGTTCCCCGACGCCCAGATCGATGCTCTTGGCGGCCCAGAACTGCGCGCTGCGGGGGCAAATGTCCTCTACCCGATGGAGAACTACACCGTTCTCGGCTTCGTCGAAATCGTCGGCAAAATCCCCGCGCACTACCGGCTCCTCCAGAAATTGCGGGCCGCGTTCCACGCTAGGGCTTATGACCTGGTCATCCTGATCGACTATCCCGGATTTCATGTGCGGGTGGGTGAGGCGGCCCGACGCGCTGGGATCAAGGTGCTGTATTACATCGCTCCCCAGCTGTGGGCCTGGCGTCCCGGCAGGGCCGCCCGCCTTGCCCGAGCGGTCGACCGGCTCGCGGTCATTTTGCCCTTCGAGCAGACCTTCTTCCGTGGGGTCCACATTGAAGCGGAGTACGTGGGACACCCGCTTTTGGACCGGGGTCCCCAACCGGGCCGGAGCGCGGCCCGGGCCGCGTTGAATATCAGCCCGGAAGAGCGCGTGCTCGCGGTCTTCCCGGGAAGCCGTCATCAGGAGATCCTCCGACACTGGGATATCTTCCTTCGCGTTGCCCTTCAGCTGTTGGCCGAGAAACGGTGCGACCGGGTCCTCGTCGCCGGTACCCCCCAGGGACAGTACCCGGACGCCGGGCCGGCGCAGGTCGTCCGACAGGACCCCAGTCTGGTGTTCGCCGCCGCCGATGCCGTCCTCGCCAAATCGGGCACCACGACGCTCGAGGCGGCGCTGAGCGATACGCCGATGGTGGTGGCGTACCGAACCCATCTGATCACATCGTTCATTGCCCGGCGCCTCATGACGGTGCGATGGATCAGCCTGGTCAATTTGGTCGCCGAGGCTCCTGTGGTGCCCGAGTTTTTACAGGAGGGCATGGAACCCGCGACGTTGGCAGCGGCAGTCGCACCGCTCCTCGACCCGGCGCACCCGATCACTGTCGCGCAACGCCGGGGACTTGCGGAGGTCCGCCGGCGACTTGGGGCGCCGGGCGCCGCCGGGCGCGTGGTGCAACTGGCGGCGGAATTGCTCGGTGGGTGACGGTGCGGATCCCGCCCCGGCTCGCTCGCGCGATCGCAGAACCGCTAGTGACGTTGCTCGCCCGGACGTGGCGCCTGGAGCTACATCACGAAGATCGCTGGCGCGACGTGGTGAGCACCAAACGGCCCCAGGTCTTCCTGCTCTGGCACGAAGCGCTCCTACCGTTGCTGTGGCGGCATCGGCGGCAAAACATCGCCATCGTTGTGAGTGAAGCGCAGGACGGTCAATACTTGGCCGATTATGCCGCCTCGCTCGGGTACGCGCAGGTGCGCGGTTCCAGTTCGCGCGGGGCGGTTCGGGCGTTACTGGGCGCGGTGCGTGAGCTCGAGGCAGGGGTGTCCGTGGCGTTTACTCCGGATGGACCTCGAGGCCCGCGGCGCGAGCTCAAGGCTGGGGTGGTCGCGGCGGCCCAGCGGGGAGGCGGAGTGATCATCCCCTTGCACGCTCATGCCGATCGGGCATGGCGACTCAATTCGTGGGATCGGTTCATGATCCCGAAGCCGTTCGCGCGGGTTCGAATCGCGTATGGCGAGCCGTTCACGGTCGGGGAGAATGATCGCGACCTCGAAAGCGGTCTCGCCCGAGCCCAGCGTGAACTGAACGAGGTCGTACGAGAGGCAGAATGCCCGGACGTCGCGGCGACAGCCACCGGCTGATTCGATGGCTCTGGACCAGCCACCGGCTGGACGCGATTCTCGCGCGAGCGGCCTTGCTCCCCGCGGCGGGCCTGTGGGCCGGCGCCATGCGTCTACGCGCCGAGGCGTATCGTCGTGGCTGGGCCACTATCCGAGATTTGCCCCTCCCCACTGTCGCGGTCGGCAACCTGACGGTCGGCGGGTCGGGCAAGACTCCGATCGCCAGCTGGATCGCGGCGCGCTACGCCGCGAAGGGATGGGTCCCCGGCATCCTGCTTCGCGGGTACGGAATGGATGAAGCGGAGCTGCACCGGCACCAGCTCCCGAGCGCCAAAGTGGTTGCCAATCCCAACCGAATCCAGGGTGCGGAGCAAGCAATGGCGCAAGGAGCGCAGGTGCTGGTGCTGGACGACGCATATCAACGCTTGGATGTGTGGCGAGATTTCAACCTCGCGGTGGTCAGTGCCGAGACCTCTCGGGCAGTCCGGTGGCCGCTGCCGGCCGGGCCCTGGCGCGAGGGGTTCGGGGCGCTGGGCCGGGCGAACGGCCTGATCGTTACCCGCAAACGGGCCGATGCGGATTCCGCGGCCGCATTGGCCCAGTCGCTCGCCCCGCGAGTGGACGGGCCGGTCGCGGTGGTGCATTTAGCGCACCGGCACTACGAAGGACTCGTGAGCGGGCGAACCCATCCGGCATCCGACCTCGATGGTCGTCGGGTGATCGCCGCTTCGGCCATCGCCGATCCGGATGCGTTTGTCGCCCAGACGAAAGCAACCGGCGCCGCCGTCCAGGTCGCGACCTGGAAAGACCACCACGCATTTCGGGCCGAGGACGTGGCCTGGCTGGCCCACGCGGCGCGCCGGGCCGACTACCTGGTGGTGACCGCCAAAGACGCCGTGAAGCTTCGGGACCGCTGGCCCGCTAGCGCGCCCGAGCCCCTGGTGGCGGTCCTCGCCCTGGAATGGGAAGCGGGACGAGATGAGATTGAAGCTGGCCTCGACACTTTGGTCACAGCACCGGAATCGATGTAGGTTCACCCGTGGTTGACACTCAGCGGAGACCGTCATGTCAAATGTGACCGCGAGCGGGCATCATGCCCCCATTCGCCCGGAACGGGACACTTTCTTGGCGGATGAGAACCCCTTCGAGGCCATGATGGCCCGATTCGATGATGCCGCCCAGCGGCTCAAGTTGGAACCGGGCCTCTACAAAGTGCTGCGCAGCCCCGAAAAACAGATCATCGTTTCGGTCCCGATCCTCCGCGACAACGGAGAGGTCGAGGTGTACACCGGATACCGTGTGCTCTACAACACTGCGCGCGGGCCCGCGAAAGGCGGCATTCGGTTCGACATGGGCGTGACACTGGATGAGGTCAAAGCCCTCGCTGCCTGGATGACCTGGAAGTGTGCCGTCGTCAACATACCCTTCGGGGGTTCCAAAGGCGGTGTCATCTGCGATCCGTCGACGATGTCGAACGCGGAGCTGGAGCGGATGACGCGGCGCTACGCCTCCGCGATCATCGAAACCCTCGGCCCGGACTCCGATGTCCCCGCTCCGGACGTCAACACTAACGAACGGATGATGGCGTGGATCATGGATACCTATTCCATGCACAAGCGCCATACCGTGACCGCAGTGGTGACCGGCAAACCGATTGAGATGGGCGGCTCGTTGGGCCGGCGCGAAGCCACCGGACGCGGGTGTATGCTCGTCACCCGGGAAGCCCTCAAAAAAATGGGTCGACCGCTCAAGGGGACCCGGGTTGCCGTCCAAGGGTTTGGCAATGTGGGGTCGATCAGCGCGTTGCTGATGGAGCGCGAGGGGATGACGGTGGTCGCGGTCAGCGACAAGGAGGGAGGGATCTACAATCCGAAAGGCCTCAACGTCCCGGATGTCATCCAGCATCTGCAAGCACGGAAGACCCTCAAGACCTACCCGAACGTCGAAATCATCACCAATGAACAACTGCTCGCCCTGGATTGTGATGTGCTGGTCCCCGCCGCTCTCGAAAATGTCATTACCCAAGAGAACGCCTCCAGGATAAAAGCCAAAATCATTTGCGAAGGGGCGAATGGCCCTACCAGCGCCCACGCGGACAAGATCCTGGCGGAGAAGGGTATCCTCGTCATTCCGGACATTCTCGCCAACGCGGGTGGGGTGACGGTGAGCTACTTCGAATGGGTGCAGGATCGTGGCGGATATTTCTGGGATGAAGAGACGGTCAACCAGCGGCTCGAGAAGATCATGGTGACGTCATTCCAAGAGGTCGCTGCGATGGCCGATCGCCATAGCGTGACCATGCGCATCGCCGCCTATATGGTGGCGATCGACCGCGTCGCAAAGGTTCACCGGCTCCGCGGCATGTACGCGTGACCGGTACCCTCGCATGCTGTGGAGCGTGACGTCGGATCGCCATGGACATCACCCTCCTCGCCGTTGGGAAACTCCGACCCTCCTTTCGCGCGGCCGCGGACGACTATCTCGGCCGGTTGCGGCGATTCACGCCCCTGCGGGAGCGGGAACTCAAAGCATCGGGCCGGGCCAAGACCCCGCTGCTCGAACGCCGCGCCGAAGGCGAGCGGATCCTGGCGGAGATTCCGGAGCGGGCCCTGGTCATCGCCCTGACTCGGGCCGGCCGAGCGTGGACCAGCCGGGAACTCGCTCTCCGGTTTGACGAGTGGCGATCCGCGGGGCGTCCCGTGTGCCTTCTCATTGGCGGCAGTTCCGGGCTCGACGACCGGGCGCTCGCCACGGCGGCCGTGCGCTGGAGTCTCGGGCCCCTGACCTTACCGCACGAACTGGCGCGCGTGGTCGTGCTCGAGCAGCTCTACCGTGCGTCGACTATCCTGCGCGGCGAGAAGTATCACAAGGGGAGCCCCGGTTGAGCGGCGCCGGGCAGCTGCGGCCATGACCGAATGGTTCGAAGAGTGGTTTGGCGAGGAGTATTTGGCCCTCTACCCACACCGTGATGATGCCGACGCCGATCGGATGGTGGCCTTGATCCGCCGGACTTTGGACTGGCGCGACGGGTGGCGCGTGCTCGATGTCGCCTGCGGAGCCGGCCGGCACGCCAGAGCGCTGTCGGATCGGGGCGGCCGAACCATCGGGCTCGATCTCTCGATGCCGCTGTTACGCCGGGCCCGCACCGTTGCGGAGTTGCCCTATGTACGGGCTGATATGCGGTCGCTCCCCGTCCGGGCCCGATCGATGGACCTCGTGGTAAATCTCTTCACTTCCTTCGGTTACTTTGCCACGGATGACGAACATGAAGGGGCGCTCGGACAAATGGTGCAGTCCGCCCATGTGGGCGGGTGGTTCGTCCTGGATTTTTTCAATGCCGAATGCATCATCGCGACGTTGGTTCCTTGCGAAGAAACCACGTTGGGGGCGCAAGCAGCTCGGATTGAGCGCCGCCTGGAGGGTGACCAGCGATTTGTGGTCAAGACGATCACCTTGGAGGACGGCCGCCAATTTGTGGAGCGAGTCCGCTTGCTCTCCGCCGACGCCCTCCGTGCCATGCTCGCCCATCGGGGAGCTACCGTGAAGCACGAGTTCGGAACCTACGATGGTGGGCCACTCACGCCCCGCTCGCCGCGCGTCATTCTCATGGCGCAGGTCGGTTAAGTGCGGATCGTCTCCACTCCACTCGACGCGCCGTTGGCCTGGCCACCGAGCCGGGATGGAGCCCTGGGCGCGGACCTGCGTGCCGCTGTGCTGCCCCATGCGGATATCGCGGCGTCGGTCGAACTGCTCGGAAAGCCGGGCACGCTGGCGGTCACCACCGGCCAACAGCCCGGCTTGTTCACCGGCCCGCTCTACACGATCTACAAAGCGCTGTCGGCCGCGGCTCTCGCACGCCGGCTTCAGGCCAAGTGGCAACGCGCGGTCGTTCCGGTGTTCTGGATTGCGGGAGATGACCATGACTGGGAGGAGGCGAGTACCGCAGCCTGGTTGAACGCGGACGGAACCGTGGTCAGCACCCAGCTCCCGGCCCGCAGCGCCGACGCGAGCCTCACCCCCATGTTCCGGGAGCTGTTGGGGCCAGCGGTGGAATCAAGCCTCTCCGAATTGGCCGAATCGATCAGCGGTGGTGAAGGAAAGGATCTCGTCCTGGGTTGGCTCGGCCGCCACTATCGCCCGGAACAGACCGTTGCGGCCGCGTTCGGAAACGCGCTGGCCGAACTCCTGGCACCCCTCGGAGTACTGTGCCTTGATTCGACCCACCCCACCGCGAAAGCTGCGAGCGTTCCGGTCCTTCTCGATGCGCTGCGGCAGGCCGCGCCCTTGGACCAAGACCTGGCTCGGAGGGCCGCCGAGCTGGAGAGGGCGGGGAAGGAAGTGACGGTACCGGTCGGCGAAGGTGCGACGCTCGTGTTCCTCGAGGACCGGCTCGGACGCGATCGCCTCGTGAAGGATGGCGACGGGTTCGTCACGCGACGAGCCGGGACCCGTTTGACCTTCGCTGATCTGGAGCGAATTGCGGCGACTGAACCGGAGCGGCTGTCACCCAACGTGCTGCTTCGGCCGGTGGTCGAAAGCGCGATTCTCCCCACGGTGGCCTACGTGGGAGGCCCCGGCGAGCTCAAGTACCTTGCGCTTACCCCGCCGATCTACGCACGACTCGGAATTCCACCACAGCGGCCGCTTCCAAGATGGTCCGGGTTGCTGGTAGAGCCGAGAGTCGACCGGGTCCTCGACAAATTTGGAGCGACGCTCGAGGAAATCCTTCTACCGGGAGCGGCGCTGGAGGCCCGCGTGGTGCGCGCCCAGCTCCCTCCGGGGCTGCTTGAGGCGATCGCTCAACTTCGCCTCGACTTGGATGAGCAGTACCGTATCATCGACGATGCGGCGAGATCCATCGACCCTACGCTCGAGAAGCCGGTCGGCTCCGCTCGGGGAGCTTCGCTCAACGCAGTCGGAGATATCGAAAAGAAGATCACCCAGCACCTCAAGAAACGCGAAGCGACCGAAGTGGCCCAAATCGCTCGGGTGCGAACCGCGGTGCAACCGAACGGGGCTCCCCAGGAGCGGGTGCTGACCGTCGCACCGTTTCTCGCCCGGTACGGCAGCGGATTGCTCCAGGAGCTCCGGGAAACCATCGACGGGTGGTATGCCGACACCCTCAACGCCGAGGTCTAATCTGGGAAACGCGCCGCGGCGGCGCGGCGCGGCGATACTGGTAGCCGCGGGTATCCTTTGCAGCCGGCTGGCTGGCCTGGTGCGTCAACGGGTCCTCACGCATTTCCTCGGTATTGGCGACGAGGCCGACGCGTTCGCCGCTGCGTTCCGAATCCCCAATGTGTTGCAGAATTTGTTCGGGGAAGGCGCCCTGTCGGCGTCGTTCATCCCGGTCTATGCTCAGTTACTGGCCCAGGGCAACACCCGCGAGGCCGATCGAGTCGCGCGGGCGGTCGGAACCATACTGGCCCTGGCGGTTTCCGTGTTGGTGCTGCTCGGCGTCGTTGCTGCCCCCTGGCTCACCGACCTGCTGGCGTATGGATTCCACGGCCCCAAACACGAACTCACGGTGCGTCTGGTCCGAATCGTGTTTCCCGGCACCGGCCTGTTGGTGCTCTCCGCATGGTGCCTCGGGGTGCTCAACAGCCATCATCGGTTTCTTCTCTCGTATGCCGCGCCGGTTGCCTGGAATGCGGCCATCATTGGGGCCGTGCTCTGGGATCGTGGTCAGAGTGGCGCGGGGCACCTGACGGTCGTCGCGGCCTGGGGCTCCGTTGTCGGGAGCGCCGCGCAACTCCTGGTGCAGCTGCCGGTGGTGTTCTCCCTCCTCTCCTCCCTTCGCCCGGCCCTCGACACTCGCGGGGAAAGCATCCGGCGTGTGTTCGTCAACTTCGGACCCGCCTTCGTGAGCCGCGGCGTGGTCCAATTGAGCGCCTATGTCGACTCCGTCATCGCCAGCCTGCTGGGGACGGGAGCGGTTGCCGCGCTCACTAACGCCCAAGCGCTCTATACCTTGCCCGTGAGCCTCTTCGGGATGTCCATCGCCGCCTCGGAGCTCCCGGCCATGTCCGCTGATGGGGCGGCGGAGGACGGCGGCGCCGCCCTCCGCCGTCGGCTCGAGCATGGTCTCGGTCGCATCGCGTTCTTCATCATTCCGTCAGCGGTGGCGTTTCTGGCGCTCGGCGACGTGGTGGCCGGCGCGCTGTATCAAACCGGGCGGTTCCAGGCGATGGACAGTCGCTATGTGTGGCTGATCCTTGCCGGCTCATCCGTCGGGTTGTTGGCGTCGACGCAAGGACGGCTGTACAGCTCCGCGTTCTTCGCGCTGGGAGACACGCGCACGCCGCTCCGATTCGCGGTGATCCGCGTAACGCTTACGATCATCTTGGGATTTGTCGCCGCCGTGTATCTCCCTGGATGGCTCGGCCTTCCGTCCCGCTTGGGCGCGGCCGGACTCACCGCCAGCGCGGGGATCGCCGGTTGGATCGAGTACCTGTTGTTGCAGCGCGGCCTATGGAGGCGGATCGGGCCAACCCGATTCGCACCCGGCTATCTGTGGAAACTGTGGGGTTCCGCTTGCGGGGGAGCCGGCATCGCATGGATCGTCCGCGACCTGTTCGGTCGGGGAGACGGGCAGCCGATCCTGACGGCGTTCGTGGTGCTGGTTCCGTATGGCCTAGTGTACGTAACTCTTGCCGTCCTCTTTCGGATTCCCGCCGCCACCGATCTTTGGGGGGCCATTCGCCGCCGTGTCTGACGTGATATCCGATCCACTGCAACGCAAACTGGACACACTGCCCGATCAGCCAGGGGTGTACCTCTGGAGAGACGCGGCGGGCATTGTCCTCTACGTCGGGAAGGCGAAGAATCTCCGATCCCGGGTTCGCAGCTACTTTTCGAGCGATCACGCATCCAGTCCGAAGAATCAGCTACTGGTCCGGCTCATCGCGGATGTCGAGACGATCGTCGTGGTGAATGAGCCCGAGTCGCTTCTCCTCGAGAACAATCTGATCAAGGAGTACTTGCCCCGATTCAATCTCCGCCTCAAGGACGACAAAAGTTATCCCTCTATCGCTGTGACCCTCAAAGAGCCCTTCCCTCGAATTCTCGTTACCCGGCGCCGGGACATCCCGGGGGCGCGGTATTTTGGACCCTACACCGATGTGTACGAGATGCGTCGCTCCCTTGCGCTGATCCGGCGGATGTTCACCGTCCGGAGCTGCAGTGACGATATCCCAAGGGATCGCCGCGAGCGCCCCTGCTTGGACTATTACATCGGCCGGTGCCGCGCGCCGTGCGTGGGATGGCAGAGCGAGGCCCCCTATCGCGCCATGATCGATGAGGTTGTTTCCTTTCTCGAAGGGAAAACCGTCGACCTGCGCACCCGAATTCGAGAGCTCATGCTGGCGGCGAGCGACCGACAGGACTTCGAACGCGCCCGCGACATGCGCGACACGATCAAATGGCTGGATCAGCTGGAAGCCCCCACCGCGGTGGATGTCATCGGGAGCGGCGAAGCTGATATTCTAGGTTTTGCCCGAGATGGCGACGATGCCGTCGGCGTCGTCTTTCGCGTTCGCGAAGGCAAGGTCGTGCTCCGGGAACACCGCTTTCTCGAGAATCTCGAAGAAGAGCCCGACCCCGCTGTGCTGAGCGCATTTCTATTGCGCGCTTATCTGCCGAGCGAGGGCCGCGCGCGCCGAGTGATCCTTCCGTTCGCCCCCGCGGATTTTGAGGAAATGGAAACGCTGTTCGAATCGTCCACTTGGATGGTTCCGCAGCGCGGCACCGCGCACCGTTGGGTGCAACTGGCCGACCAAAATGCGCGCCATTTGCTCGAGAGCCTTCGGATCGAGTCGTTTGAAACGGATGAACGGGCCGAGGATCCGGTCTACGCGCTCGGCCGGGACCTTGGACTGACCAGCCTCCCGCGCACGATGATCTGCGTTGACATTTCCACGAACCAAGGACGCGATACAGTCGGCTCCTTGGTGTACTTCGAAGCCGGGCGGCCGAAAAAGGCCGAGTATCGCAAATTCAAGATCAAAGGTGTTGCCCAGCAGGACGATTTCGCGGCCATCAAGGAAGTCGTTACCAGATATTTTACCCGTCGGCGCGATGAAGGCAGTGGGTACCCCGATCTGATCGTGATCGACGGCGGGAAAGGGCAGCTCGGTGTCGCCCTAGAGGCACTGGAAGCCCTGATGCTCTCCATTCCGGTGATCAGTCTCGCGAAACGCGAAGAAGAGATTCTCATTCCCGGCCGGCCGGAGAGCCTCCGCCTGCCGCGGCGCAGCCCGTCACTGCGATTACTCCAACGGGCCCGAGATGAGGCACACCGGTTTGGCCTGGCATACAATCGAAAGCGCCGCTCGGCGCGGACGATCACATCGGAGCTCCTCAACATTCCCGGGGTCGGCCCCACGCGCCGCCGCCGCCTCCTGGAGCAGTTCGGCAGTTTGGCGGGAGTCAAATCGGCGTCAGTCGCCGAAATTGCCGCGGTGCCCGGCATGTCGCCCAGCCTCGCGGAGCGGATCCTCGCATACTTGGCCAAGCAGGACTAAGATTGTGGCCCTTCGCTCCCTGTGTTCGCCAACCAGGAACGGTCATGATTTGCGAAAAGTGCGGTGAACGTGAGGCCGACATCATGGTCAGTCATGTCGATCGAGAACGGACCACCGCGATTTACCTCTGCGGCTGGTGTGGCCGGGCGAAGGAAACCGGACACCATTGGCTCGACACGCTCCGGAGCCGCCCGCTCGAAGCGGCCGGTGATCCAGACGACGAACTCGGGGACACACGGGGCGAGGACTGATGGATTGGCACCTGGAATGCTCGGAATGCGGCACGACCCAAAGTGCGGACGGACTCGCCACGGTGTGTGTGTGCGGCCGCCCGTGGCTGGTGCGCTATCCCAACCGCCTTCATCCACTGGTGGAGCGCGATGAGGCCCGGCGAGACCAAGGAATGTGGCGGTTCCGATCCTTTCTGCCCCTTCGGCCGGGCGAGTCCGCGATTTCGCTCGGCGAGGGCGATACACCATTGCTTCAGGTGCCGAGACTCGCGGCCGCGCTGGGTATGACCCGGTTATGGATCAAAGACGAAGGCATTAACCCCACTGGCTCGTTCAAGGCGCGCGGGCTTTCGGCGGCGATCACCCGGGCCGTCGCGGCCGGTGCGAGTTCGTTCACCCTGCCGACCGCCGGAAACGCGGGAGTGGCCGCCGCAGCCTATGGAGCGCGGGCCGGCGTCAAGGTACGCGTCTATGCCCCCCGGACGACTCCCAAACTAATTCTGGCTCAGATCGTCCTGAATGGAGCGGAGCTCATCCTCCTCGATGGCCACATCGGCGACTGCGGCAAAGCGTCCCGAACATATGCCGCGGATAGTGGCGCACTCGATCTCTCTACTCTTCGCGAACCCTATCGCATCGAAGGCAAGAAAACGCTCGGGTTGGAGCTGGGCGACCAGATGGAGTGGGTTCTCCCGGACGCCGTCATCTATCCGACCGGCGGCGGCACCGGGTTGATCGGAATGTGGAAGGTATTTCACGAGCTCAAGGAGGCTGGGTGGGTCAATGGGAATCTGCCCAGAATGTTCACGGTCCAGTCCACCGGGTGCGCCCCGGTCGTGAAGGCATTCGAATCCGGGGCGGCGGGGTGTGAACCGTGGCCGGAGCCCTGGACCGTCGCTAGCGGGCTTCGAGTGCCGGGCCCGCTCGGGGATCGCCTGATGCTGCGGGCCCTGCGGGAGAGCAGGGGTGGCGCTGTTGCCGTCTCTGATGACGCGTTAACCTCGGCTGCGGCCCTCGGGAGTCGTTGTGAGGGCATTGATTTCTCGCCCGAGGGTGGCGCCGCAATTGCCGCGATGAAGGCGCTGCTCAGCCGAGGCGTGTTGCAGCTGGACCAGCGCGTCGTCCTTTTTAACACTGGTGCGGGCTGGCTCTACCGGAATCCGGAGGAATTGCTTGGGACGTTCGCGTGAGCGATATTAGTAAGTCTATGTCTCATCGGAACTTCGCCATTATCGACCCAGCGGCCGGCATCAGCGGAGACATGCTGTTGGGCGCCATTGTGGCGGCGGGCGCGTCGGAGGCTTGGCTCGCCTCGCTTCCCGGCCGCCTGGGCCTATCGGACGTTCATATCGACGTCCGGTGGGTGGACCGAGCCGGCCTGCAAGCGTCCAAGGTGACAGTTCGGCTCCCTGGCGGAGAGGTAGAAGGTCCGTCGGTGCCGGAGCATGATCACTATCATCAGGAACCCGGCGGGCACTCTCACCCGCACCTCGCCCCCAAAGCGCCCCAGGCAGCGCATGATCACTCCCACGCCCCGCACCGGCATGTGGGCGAGCTTCTCTCGCTGGTCGAGCGGGCCCCACTTTCACCCTGGGTGAAACGGCTTGCAACGCGTACTTTTCGAGTGCTGGGAGAGGCGGAGGGCCGAGTGCATGGGGTGCCCGCCGATCAGGTCGCCCTGCACGAAGTCGGTGCTCTCGACGCGCTCATCGATATTGTAGGCGTGATTGAGGGGTTCGAGCAGCTCGGACTTACCGAGATCTATTCCCGGCCCGTCGCTGTTGGAAACGGTTGGGTCCGAGCCGCCCATGGGGTGTTGCCGGTCCCAGCCCCGGCCACCGCCCTTCTGCTCGAAGGGCTCGTCATCGGACCTGATGGACCCGTGACGGGTGAGGCCACCACGCCCACGGGTGCGGCCTTACTGCGCGCCTTGAGTTCGGGCCCGCCGCCCCCACAATGGCGCTCGGTTCGTACCGGATTCGGCGCCGGCACCCGCGACCCGGAGGGCTATGCCAACGTACTCCGCCTCACCATCGCCGAGGCGGTGCCCGAGGCCGGAGAGGTGGTGGTGCTCGTCACGGATGTCGATGATCTTTCGCCGGAGTATTTGGAACCATTGCGCGAGGCCCTCATGGCGGCCGGCGCCTTGGATCTGCAGATTTGGCCTACGCAGATGAAAAAGGGACGCATCGGCTTTCGGATCGAAGCGTTGGTGAACCGGGAGGGAGAGGCGCGGGTTACCGAGGCCATCTTCAAGCACAGTACGACCGCGGGGCTTCGGCGCTGGACGGCGGAACGCACGACCCTCACCAGGCACGAAATTCATGTGAGCGCGGCCGGCGGCGAACCATGGTCGTGGTATTCGGTCTGGAGTCCAGAGGAACTGGCAGCCTTCGACCGGGTGATCCTCGTCGCGAATTCCATCGAGAGCAGCGTCACCTACAGGCTGTTGACCGATCTACTCGGAGGCATGGTGCGGTTCGTGCCCTTCGAGATCGTGGGTTCAGCGGAGCCGTATCTGCCTCGAACCTTGACCATCAGGTATTTCGCCGAGAAGCACGGGGCTGGGAGCTACTTCTTCAAGTCGCCAGACGGGCGCAATAATTTGGAATGCGTTGGGAAATGGCTCGCGGACAAGCTCGACGCGAATAGCAGCTACTGGTCGTCGAATATCGGGCTGATTGATCCCGGCACGTTGCCGGGCGCACGGGTCCGTCCGCGCGCGGCGGGGAGGAACGATCTACACGACCTTACGGCATGTGCCATGATCTACAGTGCCAAGCCATCTCGGGACGAAGAGGCCGCGCTCGGGCTGCTTGGCATCACGAGGAAGGACATTGTCCGGTCCCGTGAGACCGAGGACATCCACCAGATGGCATGGCGCGGTTCGCTTCGTGATCCTTCAAATCCAGCGTCATTCGCGCTCTACGTCTACGACAAGGTTCAAGCCG